>DATBBM010000074.1:0-19135 GCA_036270955.1 Casimicrobiaceae bacterium
GATATCGCCCGGATATGGTTTTGCCGCGATCATCGTCGCATTTGTCGGTCGGCTGCATCCGCTTGGCATCGCGCTGGCGAGCCTGCTGATGTCGCTGCTCTATCTCGGCGGCGAAGCCGCGCAGATCGGACTGGAACTGCCATCGGCAGTGACCCGGCTGTTCCAGGGAATGCTCCTTTTCTTTCTGCTCGCCGCCGACGTTTTCATCGGCTACCGGCTGCGCTTCCGGCGCAGTCCCGCTGCGGCGGGAGCGGAGAGTCTCATCCGATGATCGAGCATGCGATCACGCTGTTTGCGCTGACGCTCGCGGCCGGCACGGTGCTGGTATTCGCGGCGCTGGGTGAACTGGTAACCGAGAAGGCCGGAGTGCTGAACCTGGGTGTCGAAGGCATGATGCTGGTCGGTGCGGTCTGCGCATTCATCGTCGCCGACGAAACCGGACGCAACTGGTTCGGCGTCCTCGCCGGCACGCTGGCCGGCGGCGCGGTGTCGCTGATATTCGCCGTGCTGACCTTGTCGCTGATGGCCAATCAGGTCGCCGCCGGCTTGGCGCTTTCCCTCTTCGGCATCGGCTTGTCGGCGTTCGTCGGCTTGAGCCACGTCGGGCACGTCGTCGATCCAATCGCGCCGCTGGCGGTTCCGGTGCTCTCCGGGCTACCGGTCGTCGGTGGCCTGCTGTTCGCCCACAGTCCGTTCGTCTATCTCTCGCTCGTCCTTTTCGCGCTGGTGCAATGGTTTCTGTTCGGCACGCGCGCCGGCCTCATCCTGCGCGCGATAGGCGAGTCGCCGCAGTCGGCGCATGCGATCGGCCACAACGTTATCGCCGTGCGCTATGCCGCCGTCGCATTCGGCGGTGCCTGCGCGGGCTTGAGCGGCGCTTACATGGCTCTCGCTTACGCGCCGATGTGGACCGAGGGCATGACCGCCGGACGCGGCTGGATCGCGCTGGCGCTGGTCGTGTTCGCGAACTGGAAGCCCTGGCGCGTTCTCGCCGGAGCATACCTTTTCGGCGCGGTGACCCTCGTGCAATTCCAGGCGCAGGCGATGGGCGTCGCCGTGCCTTCGCAATTACTGGCGATGCTGCCTTATGCGGCGACGATCATCGTGCTCGCGCTGATTTCGCGCGACGCGACGGCGATACGGCTCAATGCCCCGGCTTCGCTCGGTCGGCCATTTCATACCGACGCATAAAGCGCGGACGGCACGCCGCATCGAGTAAAATGCCCGATTCTGCCGCCGGCCAACGCGTCGGCCGCCGCAACTCGCCCCGGGAGAGACTCATGTCCGTGCTGTCGCCGAAGAGCGTGCTGTTCACCGTTCTGGCCGCGTTTGGATGCCTTGCAACGGTCGCCGCAGCGGCGGACGCTCCGTTCAAAATAGGGTTCGTCTACGTCAGCCCGGTCGGCGATGCCGGCTGGACTTCACAGCACGACGCCGCGCGCAAGGAAATGGAAAAAGCGCTCGACGGCAAGGTCGTCACCAAGTACGTGGAAAACGTGCCGGAAGGCGCCGACGCCGAGCGCGTGATCCGCGAGCTCGCGCAAAGCGGTTATCAGCTGATCTTCACCACCTCGTTCGGCTACATGAATCCGACGATCAAGGTCGCCAAGCAGTTTCCGAAGACGTATTTCGAGCACGCGACCGGCTACAAGACGGACAAGAACGTCGGCATCTACAATGCGCGCTTCTACGAGGGTCGCTATCTCGCCGGCATCGTCGCGGGCCGGATGACCAAGACGAACGTCGCCGGTTATGTCGCGGCGTTTCCGATTCCCGAAGTCGTGATGGGGATCAACGCGTTCACCCGCGGCATGCGCAGTGTCAACCCGAACGCGGTCACCAAGGTCGTCTGGGTCAATACATGGTACGACCCGGGCCGCGAGCGCGAAGCCGCGGATACGCTGATCTCGCAGGGCGCCGACGTCCTGACCAACCACACCGACTCGACCGCCGTCATGCAGGACGCCGAGGCGAAGAAGGTGTACGCGATCGCCTACCATTCCGACATGTCTAAATACGGCCCGCACGCGCAACTGACCGCGGTTACGCACCAGTGGGGCGCGTACTACACGAAGGAAGCGCAGAGTGCGATCGACGGCAAATGGAAGCCGGGCAGCATCTGGGGCGGCCTCAAGGAAGGCATGATAAAGATGGGGCCGTTCAACCCCGTCGTGCCCAAGGACGTGCAGGACCTGGTCAACCGGACCGCGACAGAAATCGCCAGCGGCAGATTCCACCCATTCACCGGGCCGCTTTCCGACAACGAAGCTCACCAGCGGCTCGCCGCAGGAAAAGTCATCAGCGACGACGCCCTGCTGAAGATGGATTATTACGTCGAAGGCGTCCAGGGCAAGCTGCCGGCGGCCAAGTAACGCCCCTTCGTTCCCGTCGCGCCGACGGACAGACTCTCGCAATGAACTTCGAGACATGGCTCGGCCGGACCGAAACCGCGACCGACATCGTGACAGCCGCGCCGTACGCCGCGCTGTCCGCGACGCTCGACCGGCCGGCGACGCGCCCTCCCGACGGAACACCGCTGCCGCCGCTCTGGCATTGGCTCTATTTCCTTCCGGTTTATAGACAATCCGAGGTCGGCCCCGACGGCCACGCGCGGCGTGGCGAATTCCTGCCCCCGGTACCGCTACCGCGCCGGATGTGGGCCGGCAGCGATTTGGAATTCGATCATCCGCTCTGCGTCGGAGACGAGGTGACTCGCGTCTCGACGATCGATGCGATCGAAGAAAAAACGGGGCGCTCCGGGTCCCTGGTGTTCGTCAAAGTGCGCCACGAGTTGCGTCGAAACGGCGAATCGGCGCTGGCGCTGGCCGAAACGCACGACATCGTCTATCGCGAGGCGGCGCGGCCCGGCGCGGTCGCGCCGCCGCCGGCCGCCGCGCCCGACGTCGCCGCGTGGGAACGCAAGATCGTGCCCGACGCCGTGCTGCTGTTTCGCTACTCGGCATTGACCTTCAATGGCCACCGTATTCATTACGACCGCAGCTACGTCACCGACGTCGAAGGCTACCCGGGCCTGATCGTGCACGGTCCGCTGCTCGCAACCCTGCTGATCGATTTGCTGCGCGAGCATCGGCCCGATGCGTCGGTCGTAAGCTTCACGTTCCGGGCGTCGAGCCCGCTGTTCGACATCCACCCCTTTTTCGTCTGCGGCGAGCCCGCAAGCGACGGCAAGACCGTGCGCCTGTGGGCCAAGGACCATCGCGGCGGCCTGGCCATGAAAGCCACGGCGATCGTCGCCTAGAAGCCCCAAGTGCAACCGCTCGCCGGCATCACCGTCGTCACGCTCGAGCACGCGATCGCCGGGCCGTTCGCGACCCGGCAGCTTGCCGACCTCGGCGCGCGGGTCATCAAGATAGAACGTCCGGGTGTAGGCGATTTCGCGCGCGCCTACGACGAAAGAGTGCGCGGCCTCGCCTCGCATTTCGTGTGGACCAATCGCTCGAAGGAGAGCCTGACACTCGACGTCAAGCATCCGGAGGCGCGCGCGATCCTGCAGCGGCTGGTCGTCGACCACGCCGACGTCGTCGTGCAGAACCTCGCGCCCGGCGCCGCCGCGAGACTCGGCCTGTCGTACGCTGCGCTGTCGGCCGAGAAGCCTTCGATCATCGTCTGCGATATATCGGGTTACGGCGCCGACGGCCCGTACCGCGACAAAAAGGCGTACGACCTGCTGATCCAGAGCGAGGCGGGCTTCCTGTCGGTGACCGGGACCGAGGCCGATCCGGCAAAAGCAGGTTGCTCGATCGCCGACATTGCCGCCGGAATGTACGCCTACACCAATATCCTCGCGGCGCTGCTCGAGCGCGGCCGCACCGGTCGCGGTTCCCACCTCGATGTCTCGATGCTCGAATCGCTTGTCGAGTGGATGAGCTACCCGCTGTACTATGCGTTCGATGGCGCCGAGCAGCCGCCGCGGACCGGCGCGAGTCACGCGACGATCTATCCATACGGCCCGTTCCCGGCGGGCGACGGCAAGACGATCATGCTCGGACTGCAGAACGAGCGCGAGTGGTCGACCTTCTGCGAGCGCGTCCTGATGCGCCCCGATCTTGCGTCCGATCCGCGCTACGCGAGCAACTCCAGGAGAAGCGCGGCGCGGGAAGAATTGCGCGGCATCATCGTCGACGTGTTTTCCCGCTTGACGGCGACGGAAGTGTTGCGCCGGCTGGACGACGCGCGCATCGCGAACGCGCAGGTGAACGATATGCACGACGTCTGGCGGCATCCGCAGCTCGCCGCACGACGGCGCTGGCGCGATGTCGACTCGCCGTCGGGCCCGATACCGGCACTGCTGCCGCCGGGAACCGATGACGAGGCCGAGCCGCAATGGGGCGCAGTGCCGGCGCTGGGTGCGCATACCGGAAGCATCCTGACCAGCCTCGGCTACTCGGCCGAACGGATCGCCGAGCTCCGCGCCGACGGCGCGATATGATCTCCTGCACGCTGCGCGGCCAGGCCGGTTGCCTTCCTCGCGCGGACCTCGCCTTTGGAGCGCCACAACGATGCCCTCGACCCTGATCGACTCGACGATCCTCGGCAACCTGGTCGGCACCGAAGCGATGCGTGCACTGTTTTCCGATGACAGCCGCACGCAGCGCTATCTCGATGTAGAGGCGGCGTTGGCCCGCGTGCAAGGGCGGTTGGGGATCATTCCGCAGGCGGCGGCCGCGGAAATCGAGCGCAACTGCCGCGTCGACCGCATCGACATGGAGAAGCTTCGCGCGCAGACCGAGCGCGCCGGCTCGCCGATCGTCGGCGTTGTGCAGCAACTGGGCGCGCTGTGCGCCGAGCCGCACGGCCGCTACTGTCACTGGGGCGCGACCACACAGGACATCACCGATACCGCGACGGTGCTGCAGATGCGCGATGCACTCGCTCTGATCGACGTCGAACTCACCGCCGTCGCGGATGCGCTGGCCGACCTCGCACTGCGCTACCGCGATACGCCGATGGCCGGGCGCAGCCATCTGCAGCAGGCGGCGCCGATCAGCTTCGGTTACAAGGCTGCCTGCCTCTTGTCGGCGATAGAGCGCCATCGCGCGCGGCTTCCCGAGCTCAAGTCCCGCGTCCTGGTCGGCGAATTCGGCGGCGCGGTCGGCACGCTTGCCTCGCTTGGACATGACGGGCTGAAGGTTCGCGCCGCGCTGATGAGCGAATTGGGACTCGCGGAGCCGGACATCAGCTGGCATACGCAGCGCGACCGTATCGCCGAGGCCGGGTGCTTTCTCGGTCTCATCACGGGAACACTCGCCAAGCTCGCCATCGACGTCAAGCTGATGATGCAAACCGAGGTCGGCGAGGTCGCAGAGCCGTTTACGCCGGGTCGCGGCGGCAGCAGCACGATGCCCCAAAAGCGCAACCCTGTCTCGAGCGTATACCTGCACGCCTGCGCCGCGGTCGTGCGCCAGCATGCAGCGCTGCTGCTCGAGGCGATGGCGGCGGATCACGAGCGCGCGACCGGCCCCTGGCATATCGAATGGATCGTGCTGCCGGAAGCATTCGTGCTGACCGCCGGCGCGCTGGCGCATGCGCGGACGATCGTCGACGGCCTGCAAGTCGACACCGCGCGGATGCGCGACAACCTCGATCTGACGCACGGCCTGATCGTCGCCGAGGCGGTGATGATGGGGCTTGCGCCGCATCTGGGCCGCGAACGCGCGCACGACCTGGTCTACGAGCTTTGCCGGATGGCGATCGAGCGGCAGCGTCCGCTGATCGACCTGCTGGCCGAGACAGCAGAGGTTACCGCGCATCTTGACCGGGAGCACCTCGCTGCGCTTTGCGACCCGGTCAACTACCTGGGCCTCGCCGGCGAGATGATCGATTCCGTTATCGCCGCCCGCGGCGCGCAGTGAACGCGCTCGACGCGCGGCGCCGCCGGACCTACACGATCCGCTTGAGCAGGCGCAACGTCGCCTCGAAACGCTCCCCGTAGGGTGGGTACAGGAGTCGGCCCGGCGACGCGCGCGCTTGCGCGAAGACCGGCTTCTGGTGCGAAAACGTCAGGAACCCGCGCTCGCCGTGATAGGCGCCGTAGCCCGAGGCCCCGACGCCGCCGAACGGCAGGTTCTCGTTGGAAAAGTGCCACAAGGTATCGTCGAGCGTCACGCCGCCGGCGATCGTCCGCTCCAGCACGCGACGTCGTTCGATTGCGCCGCCGCCAAACATGTACATCGCCAGCGGGCGCGGTCGCGCATTGATCCGTTCGATCGCCTGGTCGAGCGTAGCGTAGGTCTCGATCGGAAGTATCGGACCGAAAATCTCCTGCTGCATGACGGCCATCGCATCGCTGACGTCCAGCACCAGCGTCGGCGGCATGCGACGCGTTGCACCCGTTTTGGATCCGCTGGCTGCGCCCAGCTCGATCACCCGCGCGCCTTTTGCCCGCGCGTCATCGAGCAGCGCGACGAGCCGGGAATGGTGCCGCTGATCGACTATGCTCGCGTAGTCCCGATTGTCGATCGGCGCCGGATACAGCCTTGCGACCGCGTGCTGGAGCGCCTGGACAAGCGCTTCGGCGCGCTGCGCGGGAATCAGCGCATAGTCGGGTGCGATGCAGGTCTGTCCGGCGTTGAGCAGCTTGCCGACGGCCAGTCGCGCCGACAGCGCGGCCAGGTTGGCATTGGCATGGATCAATGCCGGCGATTTCCCGCCAAGCTCGAGCGTCACCGGCGTCAGGCTTTCCGCGGCGGCGAGCGCAATGCTGCGCCCGACCTGGGTCGATCCGGTGAACAGCAGATGGTCGAACGGCTGACGGGCGAATGCCGCGCCGACGTCAGCGCCGCCGTTGACGACGGCGAGCTCGCCGGGCGAAAAGTATCGCGCGACCAGCGCGGCCAGCAGTGACGACGTCGACGGCGTGATTTCGCTTGGCTTGATCAGCGCGCGATTGCCCGCGGCCAGCGCGGCGATCGCCGGCAGCAGCGCGAGCTGTACCGGATAGTTCCACGGGCTGATGATGCCGATCACCCCCAATGGCTGCCTTTCGATCCAGCTCCTTCCGGGCCGCAGGTACAGCGGCGTCGACGCTCGCCGCGAGCGCATCCAGTTCGCCAGATGCCGGGTCGCGTGGCGCAGAGCGACGTCGACGACGAACAGCTCGGTCAGTCGGGTTTCCTGCGCAGGCCGGACGCCGAAGTCCTCCGCAATCGCGGCGACGATCTCCGGCTCGTGGCGATCGATCAGCGAGGCGAGCCGGTCGAGCCGATTGCGGCGCACCTCGTGCGACGGATACCGCTCCTCGGAAAACGCCGTCCGCTGCAACGCATACAGTGCGGCGACATCGTCAACCGTCGATGCCGGCGTGCTCATCGCATGCTCGTGATCTCGCACCGGCAGGCTCACCTGTCGTGCCGCGCCGCGGCGATCGCGTCGAGCAGGGTCGGCGGGTCGTGTGCTCCGGACACCGCGATGCGGCCGTTGAAAATAAAAAACGGGACGCCCTGGACACCGACGCTTCGTGCCTCGCGGTCCTCCGCCGCGACCACGTCGCTGCCGGCGTCCGATGCGAGCATGGCGCGTACTTCCGCCGGATCGAAGCCCGCGGCGCCGGCCGTGCGCACCAACTCTTCCCGATCGCCCAGAAAGCTGCCTTCGATGAAATAGGCGTGGAACAACCGCTCGACCAGCGCGCTTACCGCGTCGAGGTCGCCCTGCGCTTGCGCCCAGGCGATCAACCGGTGCGCCTCGAGCGTGTTCGGCTGCATTACGATCCGCTCGAACGCGAACGGGATCCCGACCTCGGTGCCTACCTCCCGTACCCGTGAATAGATCTCGGCGGCGCGATCGGTGCCGCCGAACTTGGCCGCAAGATAGCCGCTCCGCGGCATCCCGCCCGGCGGTATGTCCGGATTGAGCTGGAACGGATGCCAGCGCACGGCGATATCGAGCGCCGGCTCGCGAGCCTTGAGCTCGCTCAGTGCCGCTTCGAGCTTGCGTTTGCCGATGTAGCACCACGGGCAAACGACGTCCGAGATGACATCGACCGCAAGCGTGTCCGAGGGCGGGTCGGCGGCGGGGCTGCTGATCAAGGATTCGAACCGGGAAACCAGGACGGGACGCGACCATTGTAGTACCGGCGCCTCGATTCGTGCGCGGTGCACTCGACACGACGCCGACAATGGGTTCAACTGTCGTCCCGGGCCGATGCGCTTTTCCTGCCGACAGTGACCTCGCCGCAGCGCTGGGATATTTTCTGCTCGGTCGTCGACAACTACGGCGACGCGGGCGTCGCGTGGCGGCTCGCGCGGCAGCTGGTCGCCGAATATCGGCGCGATGTGCGCCTGTTCGTCGACGTGCTTCCGGTGCTGGCGCGGATCGCGCCGGACGTCGATCCGTCGCGCGAACGGCAAACGGTGCAAGGCGTCGAGATCGTCCGCTGGAATGGCGCCGACCGTCCGATGACGCCGACCACGCCCGGCGCGGCGGTCATCGAAGCGTTCGGCTGCGGCCTTCCGTCGTCATACCTCGACGCGATGATCGCACTGCCGGCGCAACCGGCATGGATCAACCTGGAGTATCTGTCGGCGGAAAACTGGATCGAAGGCTCCCACGCGCTCGCATCGCGTCATCCGCGCCTGCCCTTGCAACGGCATTTCTACTTCCCGGGATTCACCGCGGGCAGCGGAGGTCTGCTGCGCGAGGCCGGCCTCCTTCCGCGCCGGGATGCATTCCAGGCCGACCTCGCCGCGCGCGCGGCATTCTGGCGCCCGCTGGGCGTCGCACCGCCGGAAGGCGCGCTCGCGATCTCGCTGTTCTGCTATCCGAATCGACATCTGCCGGCGCTGCTCGATGCGTGGGCGGACGGCGACCTGCCGGTGTGGTGCATCGTGCCCGAGGGTGTCGCCGCCGGCGAGCTCGATCGATGGACGGGCGGCGCCGTTCCGCATGCGGGACAAGTTCTCGCGCGCGGCCGCCTGTCGCTGGCCGGCATTCCCTTCCTCGCCCAGGATGACTATGACCGCTTGTTATGGGCCTGCGACGTCAATCTGGTGCGAGGCGAGGACTCGTTCGTCCGCGCGCTCTGGGCGGCTCGCCCGCTGATCTGGCAGCCGTACCCGCAGCCCGATAACGCGCAGCTGCCGAAGCTCGAAGCATTTCTCGCGCGCTACGTGTCGGGCATGCAACAGGCGAGCGCGGCCGGCTTCAACGCGTTTCATCGGGCCTGGAACGATCCGGTCGAGAGCGACGCATCGGTCGCTCGGACGTGGGAAGCGTTTGCCGGCGAATTGCCGATGACAGGCCGCCACGCGCAGCAATGGACGGACGAGCTCGCGACCCAGCCGGACCTTGCGGCGCGGCTGGTCAGGACAGTCGAAGGACTGGTATAATTTCCGGTTTCGCGGGCCCCGCTTAGGTCCGCCTTTCCAGACAACCAACATGCAGGTACAGCCATGAAAACCGCGCAGGAAGTCCGCGCCGGCAACGTCATCATGATCGGCAAGGATCCGATGGTCGTGCAGAAGGCCGAGTTCAACAAATCCGGCCGCAATGCGTCGGTCGTGAAGATGAAGCTCAAGAACCTCTTGAGCGGCTCGGGGACCGAAACCGTCTACCGTGCCGATGAGAAATTCGATCTCGTGCAGCTCGAGCGCAAAGAGGTAACCTATTCGTACTTCCAGGATCCGGCGTACGTCTTCATGGACGCCGAGTACAACCAGATCGAGGTCGACCGCGAGAACATCGGCGACGCCGTGCACTATCTCGAGGAAGGCCTGCCGTGCGAGCTCACCCTCTATGAGGGCAAGCCGATTTCGGTCGAGCTTCCGAACAGTGTCGTGCGTGAAATCACCTACACCGAGCCGGCGGTCCGCGGAGATACCTCGGGCAAGGTGTTGAAGCCGGCCAAGCTCGCCAGCGGAATGGAGGTCCAGGTCCCGCTGTTTGTCGCAACCGGCGACCGGATTGAAATCGATACCCGCAACGGCGAATACCGCCGCCGCGTCTAGATCTCGCTCGCGAAGCAAGAAAGGGCGCCCGAGGGCGCCCTTTTGTTTGGTGCGCACGGGAGTTTGTCCCGCGACAATGACGATGTCATAAAGCGGCAGGCGACGAAGCCGCGTGCGGGAGGACGACTGCTGCCGAGCCGATTGCGCGCAATGGTCAGCTTGGATGATACTGGATGTGCAGCCGGCCCCAGAGAACCGATCGGCGAACTGTTGCTCGAAGCTGGCCGGCTGACGCGAGCGAAAATGGCTCGCGCCCTCGCCGAACAGCAGTCTTCGAAAGAAAGACTGGGACAGGTGCTTGTGCGCAAGGGCCGGCGCAGCGAAGGCGCGCCAGGGGTGGTCACCGTAGACGCGGGCAGCGAGCGCGATGTCGCGCGCGGCGTCGGGCTGCAGCGCGTCCTGTTTGGGGTCGCGCTGGCGGCGGCATTTGCGCTGTGCGCCGCCCCCGAGCCGGCGCGCGCCGCTTCAGTCGGCTCGTCGACGATGAAGGTGACGGCGAACGTGCTCCCGTACCTGCGGCTGCAGGTGCTGAAGCAGGCGTCGTCGCTCAATGTCACGCCGGAAGACGTCGCACGCGGCTATGTCGATGTGCCTGCGGCGACCGACTTGATGGCCAAGACAAACGATCGCAACGGTTTTTCTTTGAGCTTCGACGCGCGCTCCAATGTATTTCGCAAGGCGCAGATCACCGGGCTTGCCCACGGCCTCGAGCTCGGCGCCGAGGGCGGATTGGTCCACCAGCCGTTTACCGGCAAGCAGATGCTGATGCGGTTGAGCTACCGGTTCTTCCTCGCCCCCGAAGTCGCGCCCGGCAGCTATCCGTGGCCGCTGCAGATTTCGTCGACGGTGATGTACTAGCCCGAGATCAGGCGACTGCGCGGCGATTCCGCGTCGCGCGGTCCTGCGGCGGCGCGCAGCTTACGGATTCACCGACAAGATGACCGTGTCTTTGTAGTTGCCGACCGGCGCGTCCTGGCCCGGGTCGATCTTGCCGTAGACCGGCACCTGCGTATTCGGCCCCGCCGTCGTTACGACCAGCGGCGTCGTGCCCGCCGTGCCATCGCCCCACAGGTTCGAATACCCGCCATCCTTGTAGATGTTGTAGTTGAGCCGGCCGGTACTGCCTGCTCCTTGTTGAGCCATCTGCCGTCCGGAGATCGAGTTCGACGTCGCCGATTGCCCGATGCCTACGGTAAACGACGGCAGGCTGCCGCTGCCGGTGCAGCGGATCGTCGCGATACCCGAAGTCACCGTCGGCGCCCCGACAAAAACGTCGTAGGGGGGAAAGCTAAGCGTCGGCAACGCCGTAATCGAGCAACTGGAGGCGCCGAACGCCGGGGCGGCGGCAGCGAACAAAGCCGCAACGATGCATGCTCTAAGGCCGCATTTCACAATAGACCTTTCCAACGTTGAGCGGCATGCGCGCATTCACCGCGACGTCCATGGTCAGGTGACACGACCCCCCTTCGGTGCGAATGTCGGCTCGGTAACTGCCGGGCGCGGCGTCCTCGACATAAAACGCCCCGTCGGCCGCGGTGAACAGCTGCAGTTGCGAGCTTCCCGACGCCAGCACCGCATCGATGCCGCCGAGCGGCCGCTCGTCGCGCCCGCGGCGTAGCATCAGCACCCCGCTCAACGCGCGTTGCGGCCGCAGCGCGAAGTCGACCAGCACGCCGCCGCGCAGCGCCGGCACGACGATGACGCTGTTCTGGCCGATGATGGTATCGATCGGAACGGTATTGGCGTCCAGTGTAAACCTGTTCTCCACGTACGAGCCGACCGTCGTTGCGAGCAACGTGCCGTCCCGCCCGCTGCGTCCGGCGTCCTGGCTGTTTTGCCGGACGCTCACGCCTTCCAGATCGCCGGTCTTGATGATGGCGAAGCTGTCGTAGATTGGGCGGGTGAACTTGCCAACCCCGCCGACGTAGGCGAAGGCGCCGGCGACCGAGGCTTCCACGCTGGTGACGTTGGCGTCGCTGCCGAACAGGCGCGACATGCCGAGGGTGTATTCGAGCTTGTCGGTATTGAGCTGGACCTGCGGACGCACCTGGGTGGCGCCGCCGCTGTGCTGCGCGTCGACGCGATAGCCGAACCCCGGTCCGATCGGCGCCGGGCGCGCCACCTCGAGATCGTATTCGGTCCCGTTGCCGGGCGTGCGCTGGACACGCGCCGTCGCCGTCGTCCGGTCGTCGAAGAAATAATTGACGCTCAGCGCCGCGGATACGCCCGATTGCGCGCCACCCTGCCCGCTTACGTGGCCGAACGTCGCATCGATATTCCAATGTACCGACGGAGAGATGTTGTAACGGAAGGTATAGGCGTTCTGCCGGCTGCCGTCCTCGAATTCGCTGCGCGTGGCGGTGGCGGTAAAGGTGCCATAGCGCGGCGAGCCGTAGCTCACCTGAACGCCGGCGTCCTTCAGTGGCACGAATTGGGGCAGCAGGGTCGAGGTCGGCAGGAAGCCGCGCTGCAGATGCCGGTAGCTGAGGTCGACGCCGAAGCCGTCCGCGGAGTACGAATACAACACGCTCGCGGCGCCGGCCACATGACCTGTCTGCTGCGGACGCCCGGCCGCAGCTTCGACGCCGAGCACGCCCAGATCGCCCAGGCGCATCGTCGCATCGCCGCCGGCGGTCGCGTAATCCGGCGTGCGATCGGCATGCGCGCCCAAAGTGAGTGCGTCGCTCAGGCCGACGCGATGCGCGGCGACGAAGCCCAGGCCGTCGTAGCGGTCGCTGCCGATGCCGGTTTCGGGCCGCACCAGGCCGACCGCATAACTGAACTCGTCCAAGCCGCCGCGCAATAGCCGGTCGGACAGGTAGGTCGTGCTGCTCGAACGCTGGATCACCTGCCCCTGCGGATCGCGGACCAGCACTTCGACATGGCGCAGGCCCGCGTAGCGGGTGATGTTGTCGAGCTCGAAGGATCCCGGCTTGACCGGTGCGCTGTAGACGCGAATGCCGTCGACGTATACCTCGACTTCTCCCGCGACCGGCGTCGCGCCGACGAAGCGGGCGGTCGGCGACGTGATCAGGCTAGGATCCATCGAATAGGCACGGTAGAAGCCGACGCCGCCGAGCTGCATCGACTGACCGAGATCGCCGGTCGATGCGGCCTGATCGCCAACGACGAAACGGGCGAGCTTTTCATACCAGTCGTAGGTCGCGTTGGTGCCGAGCCGCGTGAAGCCGCTTCCGCTCGCGTCATTGGTATAGTTGGTCTGGTTGTCGAACAGCCAGCGGCCATAGCGGACGGCGAGCTCGGTATTGACCCCGTAACTGCTGCGCTGGTGCTCGGTGTCGGCCCAATTGAACTGGTAGTTGAAAAAGGCGCTGGTGTCGTAAGTCGGCATCAGTCGCGGCGCCGCGGTGAGATCGAGGCGCTGCTGTCCGAATATCGCCGGATCGGCGACCAGGTCGATCCGGCCCGCCGCTTCGTCGATGGCTACCGTCACCTTCCTGAGCGAGGACAGCACGCGATACGGCCGCCCGTCGACGGTGGCGGCGTCACCCACGGCTTCCTGCAATCCGAGCTGGCGAAGCTCGGTATCGGCGATCAGCCAGCGATCGCCGTCCTTCAAGACGAAGTGATCGCCGCGTCCCTGGCCGTTGACTGTAATGGTCACGATCGTAGGCACCGGATCGGCGCTCGCAGTGATCGCAACCGCCACCAGGGCGGCGGCAAGAATGCCGCGCCATCGATATCGGGTGGGGTGCGCCACGGCATCAGCGCTGGCACACATCGCTCGCCGCTGCGCTTGCCGTCAGGACGGCGCGCGTGGCTTGAACGCGAATGTCGACCGCGGCGCCGGTGCAGGCGTCCGGCGGGATGGCGAGATCGTAGCGCCGCGTGGTTCCCGGCAGCAGATACCAGGATGACACATCCTTCACGGCGACCCCGTTGGCGGTGATAGCCTCGACGTTGAAATGCACATTGCCGGTATTCTTGATCTGCAGCGTGACCCGGCCGGGCTTGCGTTCGACGATTTCAGTAGTTCCTGCAACGCGTTCCGACCGCGGCGCGACAAACACCGGCACGCCGAACTTGATGACCACTGCGATGGTTGCGCCTGTCCCTTCCGGATTGGCGGGCGCCTGCTCTTCGAGGAAAACGCGGTAGCTGCGCTCCACTTCGCCCGGATCGCGCAACGTCCCGATGCGCACGATCCGCGGCTCACCGGCCTCGACCCGCAGCAGCGGTGGCGTGACCACCAGGTCGCTGGTCGGCGTATAGACGTCGCCGCCGTCGGCGTCCTGCGTCCACAGCGACGGACTGTTCTTGAAGACCAGCGGATGGTCGTCCTCGCTGGTCACGGTCACCGCGCCGATGCGCAGGCCCGCAGCAAAATCCACTCGGATGGGTGCAACGCTGAACTTGCCGGCCAGGGCCGGGGCCGTGGCGGCCAACAGCAGAAAAGCGAGCGCCAAGCGCATCATCGGGTGCAGTCTACTAGGGTGTTCTGGCGGAGCCACAAAAAACGAGCCGCCGGATCGCTCCGGCGGCTTCGCTGTTGCAAGGCTTTCGCCTGGTCACGGATTCACGGCCATTTGCACCGTGTCGGTATAGCTACCTACCGTGGCGTTGATGTAATTCGCGTTGAGGACGGTTCCGCTGACGGCGAAGGTGATCGCCGTCGACTTGCCGGCGCCCGTGCCTGTAGCGGCGGCGGGCAGACTCAGCGAGTAAGGCATCAGGTCGGTCGCGCCCGGGCCCTTCATCTGACGAGTCGAATTGGGGACATCGTAGTTATTTCCGTTGCCCGCGGTCACCGTGTAGCTCGAGCCCTTGGTGCACCAGAAACTGATGGTCGAGCTGCCCGTACCGTTGCTTGCACTGGCCGGATCGAGGTTCCCGAAGTCGAGCGTCGGCGTGCTGTTGAATTTGCAGCTGCCGACCACGGCGGCTTGAACCGTCATGTTCGAGGTATCGGCGGCATAGGCTGCTCCGGCCGCGATAAGTCCGACGCTCATTCCCAGGGCGGCGGCAAGTTTGCTTGCGTTCATTGTTGCTCTCCCGTTTAGAAGTAAATCGAGGCAGTTGCCTCGGCGTGTGCACTTTTGGTTCGGCGGTAACCCTTAAGCAACGGCTATGCCATTGTTTGAAGAAGCTACAGTCCTTGCTCTTATGTCTATGGTTTGGCTGTGTTTTTTCTCTATTCGGAAGTGTTTTTCGGTAGACAACAGACTAGACCGGCGCTGCACTTGGGCGCGCCGCTCCGATCGAATGTGACAAATATGACAGCCAAAAAACAGGGGCCGGGGGGCCTTCCCAGGACCTTGGCGAAGGTCAGCGCGCTGCGGGCTTGCGACGCGCGCGGGCGCGCGGCCCGACAATCTTCGCGTCGGACGCCGGTGCGACCACAGGCACGGACCCTTCCGGCGGAGCGTCGCGCATGCCGCGGCTGTGGTGCTCGGACGGCCCGCCGCTGCGCGACAGATTGCGCGCTGTAACAACCAGCGCGACATGGGTCAGCGCCTGGGGGAAGTTGCCGAGCTGCCGCCGCGCTGACGGGTCGTACTCTTCGGCCAGCAGCCCGACGTCGTTGCGCAGATCGAGCAGGCGCTTGAACAGCCGCTCGGCTTCTGCCTTCTTTCCGGCGAGACTCAAGTGATCGGCGAGCCAGAACGAGCACGGCAGGAAAAGCCCTTCGCCGGGTGGCAATGCGTCGACTTCGGGAAGGTTGCGATAGCGCGCAACCAATCCGTCTACGACGAGGTCGCGGCGAATCGCCGCCAGTGTGCCGCGCACCCGGGGATCTTCAACCGGCAGAAACCCGACGATCGGCAGCAGCAGAAGGCTCGCGTCGACTTCGCGCGACCCGTAGTACTGAACGAAGCTGTTGCGCGAGGCGTCGTAGCCCTTGCGGCAAACCTGTGCATGGATCCGCGCGCGCAGCGCCCTCCATCGCTGAACGGGCCCGGACAACCCGTATTGCTCGACTGCCTTGATGGCGCGGTCGACGGCGACCCACGCCATCACCTTCGAGTGCGTGTAGTGCCGCCTCGGCCCGCGCATTTCCCAAATGCCATTGTCGGGCTCGGTCCAGCTCTTTTCCAGGTAACGCAAAAGTACCCGCTCGAAATTCCAGGCGTCGGCGTCGGGGTCGAGCCCTGCGCTACGCGCGAGCTGCAGCGCTGCGATCACTTGCCCGTAGCTGTCGAGCTGCGATTGAAATGCCGCGGCGTTGCCGACGCGCACCGGCGCGGAGTTCTCGTAGCCGGGTAGCCACGGCAGCGTGTATTCGGTCAGCTGGCGTTCACCCGACAAGCCGTAGACCGTTTGCATGTCCTCCGGCCGGCCGGCCGCAGCGCGCAGCAGCCAGGCTCGCCAGGCGTGGGCCTCGTCGCGATAACCGGCGAGCAGCAATGCATAAAGCGTGAAGGTCGCATCGCGCGGCCAGCAATAGCGGTAGTCCCAGTTGCGCACACCGCCGATCGCTTCGGGCAGTGAAGTCGTCACCGCCGCGACAATGCCGCCGGTGGGCGCGTAGGTGAGCGCCTTCAGGGTGATCAGCGAGCGCAGGACCGCATCGCGCCAGCGCCCGTCATAACGGCAGCGGGACGACCATCCCCGCCAATTGCGCGCAGTGGCATCGACCGCCGCATCGGGGTCGATCGGCAGCGGGCGCGGCAGATGCGAGGCGAAGTGCGTCAGCACGAAGGCAACGCGCTCGCCCTTGGCGACGGTGAACGAGGCGACCGTCGTGAATCCCTTGCCACGCACCGGCACACCCGAGCGCAGCTCAAGCGATTCGGGCCCAGCGGTCGCGAGCAGGACCCCGTCGACACGCCGAACCCACGGGACGATCACGCCGTAGCCGCCGCGTATCACCAGCTCCATGCGCATGCTTACACGGCCGCGCAGGCCTTCGACGATGCGCACGATGTCGGTCCGGTCGTCCCACGGAGGCATGCAGTCGACGACGCGCACCATGCCGCCTGCGGTGTGGAAGTCGGTCTCGAGCACCAGGGTCTGGTCTCGGTAACGCCGCTGGACGCGGCGGATGGTGCCGCGAGGCGTCAGCAGCCACCGCCCATGGTCGGAGGTGCCGACCAGCGCAGCGAAGCATGCCGGCGCATCGAAGCGTGGAGCGCACAGCCAGTCGATCGAGCCGTTGCGCCCGACCAGGGCCGCGGTGCGGTTGTTGCCGATCATTGCGTAGTCTTCGATCCGCATCGCGGTCTCTCGCGTCGTTCCGGGTTCTTCTTAGGACGCGCGTCCGTCGGCTATCGTTCCGGCTGCGGGCCGCGGTTGCGGAACGATGGGCCGGCGCCAACCAGCTGTGCCAGGCGACGTCGTTGGCTGTTTGGATCGCACGAGGTATAGTTCGGCGCCGGCCACACCCACCCGAGCAGAGGAGGAACCGGCTCGACATAGCGATCATCTACGAGGAGGCCCATGCAAGCAACCGCCGTCATACCTGCTCTGCCCGCGACAGCAGTCTCGACACGGATCTGGTATCGCCTGGCATTACTGTATTTTGTCGCCGGCACGGGTCTGGGTGTCTATATGGGTGTGTCGCAAGACCACTCTATGTTTCCGGTGCACGCGCATCTGAACCTTCTCGGCTGGGCCTCTCTGGCGCTTACCGGATTCATCTACGACCGTTTTCCCGCCGCGACGGCGACGCGCCTTTATCCGGTGCACTTCTGGCTGTACAACCTGGCGCTGCCGGCGGCGATGCTCGCGCTTGCGTTACTCTTCAAGGGCAACGAGGCGTTCGGGCCGGTCGCGGGGATCGCTTCCATCGTGCTGTTCGCCTCGATCGTGATCTTCGCTGTCAATGTCTGGCGCAACAGTCACTCGTGACCGTCGGCGATGACTCGTCCCGCCGCGGACGGTCCGCCGACGCTCGAAGTCGCCGGCGCGGTCGCCACGATCCGATTGCGCCGGCCCGCCGAGCACAACCGCATCGATCCCGACGACGTCCCGGTCATCCGCAGCTATCTGGATAACGGCAAGCTCTATCCCGCGGCGCGGGCGCTGGTCTTCACGGGCACCGGGGAAACGACGTTCAGCTCGGGATATACCGTCGATGCGATCGTCGGCCGGCTCGACCGCAACTTCGAAGATCTGCTCGATGCGATCGAGCGGTCGCCGCTGCCGACGATATGCGCGCTGAATGGTAGCGTCTACGGCGGGGCCACCGATCTTGCGCTGTGCTGCGACTTCCGTCTCGGCGTGCGCGGCTCGCGCATGTTCATGCCTGCCGCAAGATTCGGCTTGCACTACTATCCGGGCGGGCTTCGCCGCGCGGTGGCGGCGCTGGGCGCGGCGCAAGCCAAGCGCATATTCCTGACCGCGCAGACGATCGACGCCGACGAGATGCTGCGCATCGGATTCCTGACCGAGCTCGTCGACCGCCGCGAGCTGGTCGACCGCGTCGACGCATACATTGCCGCGCTCGGCGAATGCGAGCCAGGCGTCGTCCGGTCGATGAAGCGCCAGATCGACGCGATCGCGGCGGGCGATCGCACCGGCGCCGAGTCGCGCGCGGCATACGAAGCCTCACTCGTTTCCGACGAATTGCGGCGGCGCCTGGCCAAGACCGGAGGTCAAGGCTAGATATTCATCGCATTCCTACGCAGATGTGCGCTACCACCTACAGCAAAATCGGAAATCCTCCGATGGTGGCCGACCTGGGATCGAGCATAATGAACTCAGGCAGGGCAGATCCAAACCTACCGGTCGATTGCCTCAGGTTGACCGGGCGATCTGATCCCTGCCCTTTCCATTTCTGCTTCGCCCCGGCTCGATCCGACCCGCCACTTTCGTCCTGCGTCCCGCGGCAATTTCCGCTGGTCCGCCGCGGCGCGTAGCGCCTCTTTGCGCGGACCGATCGGTAGGTGGCGCCTCACGCACCGAAGGTGGCTTCGCGGTTATGGGTCGGTATCGATGTCCCCCGCTCGCGTCGGCGCTCGGTGGCGGTCGAGTCGGCACGACTCACGGCAGGGCGTTCGCCGGTTACCGCGATGCGATCAGGCGATACGCGCCCTCGCCCTAGGAGTCGCGTCGTCGTGCTTCGTCCCGAGCATCACCGCGATGCTCGGCCCGGGCTGGACCACATTCGCCCCCTCCCCCACCCAAACGTTATTTGTGCCCGCCGACCATCTTACGGTGATCACCCGGCACCTCGACGCCACCGCGGCGAAGGTACGCAGCTGTCTGCA
>DATBBM010000075.1:0-8390 GCA_036270955.1 Casimicrobiaceae bacterium
CGACATCGACATCGTCGTCGAGCTGATCGGCGGCATCGATCCGGCAAAGGCTTATGTCTTGCGAGCGATCGCCAACGGTAAGCATGTCGTCACCGCGAACAAGGCGCTGCTGGCTTCCCACGGCAACGAGATCTTCGCCGCTGCGCAGAAAGCGGGTGTGATGGTCGCCTTCGAGGCGGCGGTCGCCGGCGGCATTCCGATCATCAAGGCGCTGCGCGAAGGCCTGACGGCGAATCGCATCGAATGGATCGCCGGCATCATCAACGGCACCAGCAACTTCATCCTGTCGGAGATGCGCGCCACCGGGGCCACGTTCGCGGCAGCGCTCAAGGACGCCCAGGCGAAGGGCTACGCCGAGACCGATCCGACCTTGGACGTCGACGGTATCGACGCCGCGCACAAGTTGACGATCATGTCGGCGATCGCGTTCGGCGTTCCGATGCAATTCGACAAGGCCTACACCGAAGGCATCTCGCGGCTCGCGCGCGAGGACATACGCTACGCCGAGGAGTTCGGCTACCGGATCAAGCTGCTCGGCATCACGCGCCGCGCCCGGTCGAACGGCCGCGACGGCATCGAATTGCGCGTGCATCCGACGCTGGTCCCGCACAAGCGGCTGATCGCCAACGTCGAGGGCGCGATGAACGCGGTGCTGGTCAAGGGAGACGCCGTCGGGCCGACGCTCTACTACGGCCCCGGCGCCGGCGCCGAGCCGACGGCGAGCGCGGTCATCGCCGACCTGGTCGACGTCACGCGCATGCACACCGCCGACCCCGAGCATCGCGTGCCGCATCTGGCGTTCCAGCCCGACCAGCTTTCCGACACGCCGGTGCTGGCGATCGGCGACGTGGAGACCAGCTATTACCTGCGCATGCGGGTGCTGGACCGCCCGGGCGTGCTGGCCGACATCACGCGGATCCTCGCCGATCGCGAAATATCGATCGATGCGATGATCCAGAAGGAGCCCTCCGAGGGCGCCGAGCAGACCGACATCATCCTGCTGACGCACCGCTCGGTCGAACGCGGCGTCGTCGACGCGATCGCGCGGATCGAGGACTTGCCGACCGTGCGGGGCAAAGTCGTACGGATCCGGATGGAAGAGCTGAACTAGACCCTGTGAACGGGCCCTCACGCGCGGAGGTCGAACATGGAAACCACGAATGAAACGGTCATCTGGGAAGGCAGTCCCTCGCAGCTGACCAACTTCGGCACCTACCTTGCATGCGCGCTGGTCGCCGCCGCGATCGTCGTCGCCGGCGTGATGATCGCACCCCAGGCGTTCTGGGTGCTGCTGGTCCCGGCCCTGGTTGCGCTCTGGCGGTACCTGACGCTCAAGTTCTTCCGCTATCGGGTGACGACCGAGCGAGCCGGCCTCACCCGCGGCGTGCTCACCAAGCGCACCGATTCGATCGAGCTCTATCGAGTCAAGGACACGACGCTGATCGAGCCGTTCTTCCTTCGGCTGTTCGGTCTTTCCGACGTGGTGCTGAACTCGTCCGACCGCACGACCCCGCTGCTGGTCCTGCACGCGGTGCCGAACGGGCTTGCCTTGCGCGAGCAGATTCGCGCCAATGTCGAGCGGCTGCGCGTGCAGAAAGCGGTGCGCGAGGTCGACTTCGCGCCGGAGCGCTAGGCACTTTGGAATATGTCAGCACACGCGGCGGCATGAAGCCGCCGCAGCCGTTCTCGGCTATCCTGCTCGAGGGCCTCGCCCCCGACGGCGGCCTGGCGGTGCCGGCAACCTGTCCGAAGCTCAGCGGGCCCGAGCTCGCGCAGCTCCGCCCGCTCGGCTACCGCCGGCTGGCCTTCGCGCTGCTGTCGATGTTCGCCGACGATATCCCGCCGGCCGAGCTGGAGGCGCTGATCGATCGCACCTACACCGCGAAAACGTTCGGCAGCGACGACATCACGCCGCTGCTGACGCTCGAGCCCGGCGTATTGCTGCTGCGCGCGTCGAACGGGCCGACGCTGGCGTTCAAGGACATCGCGATGCAGCTGCTCGGCAATCTGTTCGAGCACGCGCTGGCCAAGGGAGAGCGCGATCTCAACATCCTCGGCGCCACCTCGGGCGATACCGGGTCGTCGGCCGAATACGCGATGCGCGGCAAGCGCGGGATTCGCGTGTTCATGCTCTCCCCCAAAGACCGGATGAGCCCCTTCCAGACCGCGCAGATGTATTCGCTGACCGATCCAAACATTTTCAATATCGCGATCGACGGCGTGTTCGACGATTGCCAGGATATCGTCAAGGCGATCGGCGCCGACGCGGCGTTCAAGCGCGACATGCGAATCGGCACCGTCAATTCGATCAACTGGGCGCGGGTGGCCGCGCAGATCGTCTATTACTTCAAGGCGTATTTCGCGGCGACCAGGAAGGATACCGAGCTGGTGTCGTTCGCCGTGCCCTCGGGCAATTTCGGCAACATCCTCGCCGGCCACGTCGCGCGCCGGATGGGCCTGCCGATCCGACGGCTGATCCTGGCGACCAATGAGAACGATGTCCTCGACGAGTTCATTCGCACTGCACACTATCGCGTGCGGCGGCCGGAGGAGACGCAGCAGACGTCGAGCCCGTCGATGGATATTTCCAAGGCGTCGAATTTCGAGCGCTTCGTGTTCGACCTGGCCGAGGGCGATGCGGCCAAGGTGCGCGAATTGTGGGCTCAAGTCGAGCGCGAAGGCGGGTTCGACCTTTCCGGGACGCCGCTCGAAGCGCGGCTGCGCGAGTCGGCCTTCGTGTCCGGGAGAAGCACGCATGCCGACCGCATCGCGACGATCCAGGCGGTCGCCGACAATTATCGTATCGTCGTCGATCCGCACACCGCAGACGGCATCAAGGTCGGGCTCGAGAACCGCGAGAAGGGCATTCCGCTGATCTGCATCGAAACCGCGCTGCCGGCAAAATTCGCGGCAACGATACGCGAGGCGCTCGGCCGGGAGGCGGCGCGCCCGGCCGCGTACGTTGGCATCGAGGAGCGGCCGCAGCGCTACAGCGTGCTTCCACCAGACGCCGCCGCGGTGAAGTCGTACATCGCCGAGCGCGCGGGCCGATAGAGGGACGGTGCCGATGCCGACATTTCTTCGCGACCTGGGTCGCAACCTCGCGTGGGGCGGGCGCATCCCGTTCGGGCTGCCGGCGGCACGGCTGGATTTCCGCATCGGCGTGCCGCAGCTGCTGGCGCTATTCGTCTTTTCGGCGCTGGTCGATATCGGCGTCGATTGGGTACAGCGCGACCCGGACGCGATCTTCACGATGCAAGGCCTGGTCGGCGAGGTGTTTTTCGGCGGGATCCTGATGCTGCTCGCCACCCTGCTGGCCCGCGCGTTCCGGCAGCCCGACTACGCGCTGGCGCTGCCGGTGATCGTGCTGGCCAGCGAGTGGCCGCTGCAGGTCGCGCGCGCCCTGGGCGGGCCTTTGAGCGATCTGGATCTCTTCGGCGACACGGTGCGCGCCCAGCCGATCTTCACCTTGTGGACGCTGTTCTGGCTCTGGCGCGCATCCGCCATAAGCCTCGCGCCGCCGCGGCCGCATTACGGCTTGCGCTCGGTGGTCGCGGCGGCGGTGCTGATGAGCCCGATGTGGCTTTTTGCGCCGCTGTTGCCCGAGGTGTCGTGGTGGAGCTCGGATTCGACGGCCGAAGCGCGCGATACGCGCTATCCGAGTCCCGCGTCCGAGGAGGCGCTCGCCGCGCAGCCGCGACTGCTCGACGAGGCCCTCAGCGACCTCGAGGACCAGCGTCCGGGCGTCACCGATCTCTATTTCGTCGGATTCGCGCCGGACGCGGCTGAAGATGTCTTCCGCAAGGACATCGTTGCCGCACGCGAGCTGTTCGACCAGCGCTTCGACACCGACGGCCGCTCGGTCGCGCTGATCAACAATCCGCGCACGGTGCTCGACACGCCTTTGGCGACCGTCAGCAATCTGCGCGAGACGCTGAACGAGATCGGCGCGACGATCGATCGTGACGACGACGTCGTGCTGGTCTTCCTGGAAAGCCACGGCGGACGCGACTATCGGCTGACCGCCGAGTTCCCGCCGCTCGAGCTCGACGAGCTTTCGCCGCAGATGCTGCGCGAGATGCTCGACGAATCCGGCATCAAGTGGCGCATTATCATCGTGTCGGCCTGTTATTCCGGCGGCTATGTCGAGCCGTTGAAGGACGCTCATACGCTGATCATGACGGCGTCGGCGGCGAATCGCACGTCGTTCGGCTGCGGCACCGACAGCGACGCGACCTTCTTCGCGGATGCGCTTTTCCGGCAGGCGCTGCATTTCGAGGATTCGTTCGTCAAGGCGTTCGAGCAGGCGCGCACGAGCATCGCCGCGCGCGAAAAGAAGGAAAAGGTGAACCCGCCGTCCGATCCGCAGCTTTTTATCGGCAGCGCGATGGCGGACAAGCTCCCGCGTCTCGAGGGAGCGCTGCGTGCCAGGCGCGCCAGCGGCAACATCTGACGGCAGCGACGATGCCCGCATCCGCCACCAACACCCGGCCGCTCGCCGGTCTCAAAGTCCTCGAACTCGGGCAGCTGATCGCCGGCCCGTTCGCGGGCAAGATCCTGGCCGAATTCGGCGCCGAGGTCATCAAGATCGAATCTCCCGACGGCGGCGATCCGCTGCGGCAGTGGCGGCTGCTGCACAAGGGGACCTCGCTCTGGTGGTATGTCCAGGCGCGCAACAAGAAGTCGGTCACTGCAAATCTGCGCGTCGCCGAAGGCCAGGAGATCGTGCGACGGCTCGCCCGCGATGCCGACGTCGTGATCGAGAACTTCCGCCCCGGCACGCTGGAAAAATGGGGCCTCGGCTACGACGCGCTATCCGCCGTCAATCCGGGCCTGATCCTGCTTCGGCTGTCGGGCTTCGGCCAGACCGGGCCGTATCGCGACCAGCCCGGGTTCGGCGCCGTCGGCGAGTCGATGGGCGGGATGCGCCATGTCACCGGATTCCCCGACCGGCCGCCGGTGCGCATGAACATCAGCATCGGCGACGCTCTGGCCGCCATGCACGGCGTCATCGGCGTGCTGATGGCGCTGCACCATCGCGAATCGCACGGCGGCAAGGGGCAGGTCGTCGACGTGGCCCTGTACGAGGCGGTGTTCAACATGATGGAAAGCCTGATTCCCGACTATGACATCTTCGGCGAGACGCGGGGCCGCATCGGCACCGGGCTCACCAACATCGTGCCGTCGAACACGTACACGACCCGCGACGGACTCAGCGTCGTCATCGCCGGCAACGGCGACAGCATCTACAAGCGGCTGATGCACGCGATCGGACGCGACGATCTCGGGCAGGACCCGACCCTTGCGAACAACCTGGGCCGGGTCAAGCGCACGGCGGAGATCGACGGCGCGATCGGCGACTGGACCGCGGCGCACGACCTCGAGCAGGTGCTGGCCGCGCTCAAAGCCGCCGACGTTCCGCATGGCAAAATCTATACCGCCGCCGACATCCTCACCGATCCGCAGTATCTGGCGCGCGAAATGATCCGGCAGATGAAGCTCCCCGACGGCACGCCGATGAAATTTCCCGGCGTCGTCCCCAAGTTGTCGGACACGCCGGGCGACATCGACTGGATCGGACCGGCGCTGGGCGAGCACACCGACGCCGTGCTCCGAACGCTGGGCTACGCTGATGCCGACATCGAGCGCATGCGCGCGGCCGGGACGATTTGAAAGGCTTGACGATGGACAAGCAGATTTTCATTCACGATGTCGTCGCCCGCGATGGCTTGCAGATCGAGCCGCAATGGGTGCCGACCGCGCAGAAGATCGAGCTGATCGACCTTCTTTCGGCGACCGGCGTGGCAAAGATCGAGGCCACCTCGTTCGTCTCGCCGAAAGCGGTCCCGAACCTGCGCGACGCGGAAGCCGTGATGGCGGGCATCGAGCGCAATCCGGACGTCAGCTATGTCGCGCTGGTGCCGAACGCGCGCGGCGCCGAGCGGGCGCTCGCCGCCGACGTCGACGAAATGGTGCTGGTCGTCTCGGTGTCGGAAACGCACAATCGCGCCAACGTGCGGCGCACCGTCGCGCAGTCGTTCGCCGGCTTCAGCGAAGTGTTCGACGTCGCGCGCGGCAGCGGCAAGGCGATCACCGGCGCGCTGGCGACGTCGTTCGGCTGCCCGTTCGAAGGTGTCATTCCCGAACGCCAGGTGATCGACGGCGTCGCGCGGTATGTCGATCTGGGCGTGGCCGGCGTGACGCTGGCCGACACGACCGGCATGGCCAATCCGCGGCAGGTCGAGGCGCTGGTGCGACGCGTGCGCGAGCGCTGGCCGGAGCTCGAGCTCGCGCTCCATTTTCACAACACGCGAGGCATGGGACTCGCCAACGTGCTGGCGGGACTCAGCGCCGGCGTCGTGCGCTACGAAGGCACGCTCGGCGGCCTGGGCGGCTGCCCGTTCGCACCGGGAGCGACCGGCAACATCTGCACCGAAGACCTTGTGCACATGCTGCACGGCATGGGCTACGCGACCGGCGTCGACCTGGATCTGCTGCTCGCGGCATCGCGCCGCCTGGGTGAGATCGTCGGACACGATCTGCCGGGGCAGGTGGTCAAGGCGGGAAAATCGACCGACCTTCATCCACCGCCGCCCGAGCTGGCGCATTGAAATCTGTCTGCGGAAGCAATCCGGCAGCCTCGTTGACACACCGTGAGCCCTATGTGAGCATCGACCGCACCGACCTGACATTCCGAGCATGCGGGCGAGATACGATGCGCCCGCGCCAATTTCGCACCTGGAGGATTCAATGACGCTATTCCGCATGATCGCGCTCGCCGTTTGCGCGACGGTCGCCACCGCCTTGCCGTTAGCTGCGCAGGCGCAAGGCAAGATCGAAAAACCCAAGGTGGCGATCGCCGTCGGCGGCAAGGCCGGCTTCTATTACCTTCCGCTGACCATCGCCGAGCGCCTCGGTTATTTCAAGGACGAAGGTCTCGAGGTCGAGATCAGCGACTTCGAAGGCGGCTCGAAGGCGCTGCAGGCCGTCGTCGGTGGCAGCGCGGACGTGGTGTCCGGCGCCTGGGAAAACACGATCGACCAGCAGCCGAAGGGCCTCAACATGCAGGGCTTCGTGCTGCAGGGACGATATCCCGCCATTTCGATGGGCATCGCCAAGAGCAAGGCGGCCGCGTACAAGTCGCCGAAGGATTTGAAGGGCATGAAGATCGGCGTCAGCGCACCGGGATCGAGCACCAACCGGCTGGTGCTGCACATGCTCGCCAAGGACGGCCTGAAGGGCGACGACGTTTCGATCATCGGCGTCGGCACCGCGGCCGGCGCGATCGCCGCGGTCGAATCGGGCAATATCGATGCGATCTCGAACGTCGATCCGGTGATCACGATGCTCGAATCCAAGGGCGACATCGTCGTCATCGCCGACACACGTACTGCGAAGGGCACCGCGGCGGTGTTCGGCAGCCCCGAGATGCCGGCGGCCGCGCTGTACGCGCCGATCGATTTCGTCAAAAAGAATCCGAACACCGTGCAGGCGTTGACCAACGCGATGGTGCGGGCGCTGATCTGGCTGCAGAAGGCCACACCCGATCAGATCGCCTCGACCGTTCCGCCCGAGTACCTGCTGGGCAACAAGGCCGGGTATCTGGCGAGCTACGCCAAGGTCAAGGACGCGTTCTCGCCCGACGGCCGTTTCAGCAAGGAAGGCGCGGAAAACACGTTGAAGTATCTGGCGGCGTTCAATCCCGCGGTCAAGCCGGCCGCGATCAATCTCACGCAGACGTTCGACAACAGCTACGTCGAAAAAGCGCTGGCGAAATACAACAAGTAAGCCGCATGCAAACCGCCCCGGGCGCCGCTCGCCGGCCGGCGCTGGCGCTCGAACATGTGACGTGCACGTTCGCCTCGCGCGAGCATCCGGGCGATCGCTACACGGCGGTGCGCGATACGACGCTCACGGTGGGCGAGGGCGAATTCGTCTCGGTCGTTGGCCCGACCGGCTGCGGCAAGTCGACCTTGCTCAACGTCGCCGCCGGCTTGCTCGCGCCGTCGTCCGGCGAAGTCCGTGTGCTCGGCGGAGCGCTGACCGGCATCAACCGCAACGCCGGCTACATGTTCCAGGCCGATTCGCTGATGCCGTGGCGGAGCGCGCTCGACAACGTTCTGGCGGGGCTGCAATTCGCCGGCGTCGACGAGCGCGAAGCCGAGACGCGCGGCAACGCGTGGCTCGCGCGCGTCGGACTGACCGGATTCGCGCGCCGCTTTCCGCATCAGCTATCCGGCGGCATGCGCAAGCGCGTGGCGCTCGCGCAGATGCTGATCCTCGACCCCAAGATCCTACTGATGGACGAGCCGTTCTCGGCGCTCGACGTGCAGACGCGCCAGCTGATGGAGAATGAGCTGCTCGAGCTCTGGTCGGCCGATCGCAAGTCG
>DATBBM010000076.1:0-4526 GCA_036270955.1 Casimicrobiaceae bacterium
GTCGTCATGACCTTTTCGGTGCTGTTCACGTTCACCGACTTCCAGCTGATCTACGTGCTGACGCGCGGCGGCCCGCTCAATGCGACCCACCTGATGGCGACCCTGTCGTACCAGCGGGCGATTCCCGGGGGCAGCCTCGGCGAAGGCGCGGCGATCGCGACGGCGATGGTGCCGTTCCTGCTGGCGGCGATCCTGATCAGCTATTTCGGGCTGCAGCGCCGGGCCTGGCAACAAGGGGCGGCGGACAAATGAGCAGCAAAGCAACCGAGACAGACAAATGACCAGCGCGGTCGTGACGCCGGAGGCGGTCGATTCGCAGGGCATGAATTACCTGGTCTCGCTCCCGCGGCGCCTCGTAACCGTCTACTTGCCGCTGGCCGTGTTCGTGATCGTGCTGTTGTTCCCGTTCTACTGGATGACGATTACCGCCCTGAAGCCGGACGCCGAACTGCTTTCGCGCGAGGGCAACCCGTTCTGGGTAATCCATCCGACGCTGGCCCACATCAAGAAGCTGCTGTTCGACACCGCATATCCGGAATGGCTGTGGAACACCGTGCTCGTATCCGTGGTGACGACCTGCCTCTCGATCTTCTGCAGCGTTCTGGCAGCGTATGCGATCGAGCGATTGCGCTTCCGTGGGTCGCGCTACGTCGGCGTGAGTATTTTCATGGCATATCTCGTCCCGCCGTCGATATTGTTCATTCCGCTGGCGGCGATGGTTTACAACCTCGGTCTGTTCGACACGCGGCTGGCGCTTATCCTCACCTATCCGACGTTCCTGATCCCATTCTGCACATGGCTGCTAATGGGATACTTCAAGACAATACCGATCGAGCTCGAGGAATGCGCGCTGATCGACGGCGCGAGCCGTTTGCAGATACTGGTCCGGATCATCCTCCCGCTGGCCGTGCCCGGGCTGATTTCCGCCGGGATTTTCGCGTTCACGCTGTGTTGGAACGAATTCATCTATGCGCTGACGTTCATCTCGTCGTCGGAAGTCAAGACGGTGCCGGTCGGCGTCGTCACCGAGCTGGTCGAGGGAGACGTTTATCACTGGGGCTCGCTGATGGCCGGCGCGCTATTCGGCTCGGTGCCGGTGGCGATCCTGTATTCGTTCTTCGTCGAGTACTACGTCTCTGGGCTGACCGGCGCGGTGAAGGAATAGCGGCGCGAGCAGCGAGAGGGGCCCCCGGCGTGCGGGGTCGAGCGGCCGCGAGTCGCCGCCGCGGCCGACACGCAACAGCCAGAATACCGGCTAATGCAACGAGGCCGCGGCTGGTTTGGTCCGCGATCCCGCATGCGGTAAAATGACAGCATAGGTACCCACGGAGCAGGCGATGAGCATCCAGGAAACGATACGCGAGCAGGTGACCGGTCACCCGGTCGTGCTTTACATGAAGGGCACGCCGCAGTTTCCGCAATGCGGCTTTTCGGACGCCGCCGTGCGGATGTTGCAATCGTGCGGAGTGGACAAGTTCTTTTCGGTCAACGTGCTGGCCGACGCGGCGGTCCGCCAGGGCATCAAGGAGTATTCGAACTGGCCGACGATACCGCAGCTCTACGTCAACGGCGAATTCGTCGGGGGCTGCGACATCATGCGCGAGATGCATGCGTCGGGCGAGCTGCAGCGCTTGCTGGCTCCGCAGACTGCGTAGCTCGCCGGCACCTCGAAACAAGACGGCCGGGTAACCCCGGCCGTTTTCGTTTCGGGCAATGGGACGTGCGCCGTCAAGTCCGGGCGCGCGTCACGCGCTTGACCTCGGGGATGCGGCGCAGCGCGCGCATGACGTTGGCGAGATGTCTGCGGTCTCGCACCTGGACGCTGAAGAACATCGCGACGACGTGGCCGCCGTCGGGTCGCTCCATCGACAGATATTCGATATTCGCCCCGGCGTCGGCGATGGCCGTCGCCAAATGCGCGAGCAAGCCGCGCTCGTCGGCCACCACCAGCCGGATGCCGGCTTCGAATACGCCCTGGATCTCAGGCGCCCATTCGACATCGACGACCTGATCGCTGTCGATGCGTCCTTTCCTGAGCGTCACGCAGTCGCGGGTGTGAACCAGCAGCCCCTGGCCGCGGCGAAAATGGCCGATGATCGCGTCTCCGGGGATCGGCCGGCAGCATTTGCCGTACTGGATCGCGACCCCTTCGACGCCGCGCAGCTGCAGCGCGCCGTGCTTGGCCTGCATCGGCGTCGGCTCGTCGCTGGTCCGGCCGGCGCCGCGGGTCAGCGCCTGCGCGACGACGAACGAAAGCCGCTTGCCCAGGCCGATGTCGGCAAGAATCTCGGTCTGCCCCTTGGCGCCGTACTCGCGCGCCAGCGCTTCCCAGCGCTCCCAGGTGACCGACGCCGGGGGAACCTTCAGCGAGATCAGCGCCTGCTCCAGCATGCGCTCGCCGAGCAGCGCCGACTCACGCTGCTGCAGAGACTTCAGAAAGTGCCGGATCCGTGAGCGCGCCTTGCCGGTGGCGACAAACCCGAGCCAGGACGGATTGGGGCGCGCGCTGGGCGAGGTGATGATCTCGACCTGGTCGCCGTTCTTGAGCTCGGTGCGCAGCGGCATCAGCTCGTAATTGATCCGGGCTGCCGTGCAATGGTGCCCGATGTCGGTGTGCACCGCATAGGCGAAGTCGACTGCGGTCGCCCCGTGCGGCAGCGCCATGATCTTGCCCTTCGGCGTGAACACGTAGATTGCATCGGGAAACAGGTCGCCCTTGATGTGCTCGAGAAACTCCTTCGAGTCGCGCGACTCGGACTGTATCTCGAGCAGGCTTTGCAGCCAGCGGTGCGTCTGCTCCTGGGCCTCGGCGATGTCGAGCTCGCCCCCCGCCTTGTACAGCCAATGTGCGGCGACGCCGGATTCGGCGATGCGATGCATATCCTGCGTTCGGATCTGCGCTTCCAGCGGCGTGCCGAATGGGCCGAACAGCGTCGTGTGCAGCGACTGGTAGGCGTTCGCCTTCGGAATGGCGATGTAATCCTTGAACTTGCCGGGGATGGGCTTGTAGAGGTTGTGCAGCACGCCCAGCGCCGCGTAGCAGGCGGTCGTGTCCCTGACCAGAACGCGCACGCCGTAGATGTCGAAGACCTGCGAGAACGTATAGCGCTTTTCGCGCATTTTCTTGTAGACGCTGTAAATCGTCTTTTCTCTCCCGTTCACCGTCGCGGCGATGTCGGCCGCCTTCAGGCCGTCGCGAATCGACTGCAGGATCCGGTTCATCACTTCGCGCCGGTTGCCGCGCGCGGCCTTGATCGCCTTCGCCAGCACCCGGTAGCGCGCAGGATGCAGGTGCTTGAACGACAGTTCCTGCAGTTCCAGATACAGAGCATTGAGGCCGAGGCGATTGGCAATCGGCGCGTAGATGTCCAGCGTCTCGCGGGCGATCCGCTCGCGATGGGTAGGCGCCATCGCGTCGAGCGTCCGCATGTTGTGCAACCGGTCGGCGAGCTTGATCAGGATGACGCGGACGTCCTGCGCCATCGCCAGCAGCATCTTGCGGAAGTTCTCTGCCTGCGCGTCCTCGCGCGACTGGAACTCGATCTGGTCGAGCTTGGACACGCCGTCGACCATCTCGGCGACTGGCTTGCCGAACGAGGTCTCGATCTCGTTCTTGGTGATGCCGCTGTCCTCCATCACGTCGTGGAGGAGTGCGGCGGCGAGCCCCTGGGCATCGAGCCGCCACTGCGACAATATGCTGGCTACCGCCAGCGGGTGGGTGATGTAAGGCTCGCCCGACTTGCGGAACTGTCCCTGGTGGGCCTGCTCGGAAAAGGCGAACGCCCGCTCTACGAGCGCGACGTCAGGCGGTTGCAGGTAGTGACCAAGGTGTCGGGTAAATTCGGCGATTTCCGACATGCTTGCTCACGTTTGGGTTAAGCCGCCGGATGCAAGTCAACTTTGCGGCTTGAGCAGCATTTCGATGCCGACCTTGCCGGCAGCGATTTCGCGCAGCGCGATCACCGTCGTCTTGTCGCGGTCGCTCTCGACCAGCGGCTGCGACCCGGCGCTGATCTGTCGGGCGCGATTGGTCGCGGCGAGCGTAAGCTCGAAGCGGTTGGGTATCCTCACAAGGCAGTCTTCGATCGTGATCCGGGCCATGGTGCCTTCCTCGCATGCCGAGCCGGGAATTCGCTCGCACGCTAAATGAGTTGCGCAATCAGTGCCTCGTGGCGGACGCACTGTTGAGCCGCGCGCAGGCGGGAAGCCCGCACGATGGCGCTCAGGTCGTCGACCGCAGTGGCAAAGTCCTGATTAATAATAACATAATTGAACTCGGCGCAATGGCGGATCTCGTCCCTCGCCGCCTCGAGGCGCCGCGCTATCGTCGCCTTGTCATCCTGGCCACGCCGGTGCAGACGCTCTTCCAGCAATGTGAGAGAAGGCGGAAGGATGAAGATTTGGATCGAGGACGGGATCAGACGGCGCACCTGCGCGGCGCCCTGCCAGTCGATTTCGAGCAGGACGTCCTGCCCCGCTTCGATCTGTTGGGTGAGCCAGCTCGCCGACGTCGCGTACCAGTTGCC
>DATBBM010000077.1:0-28698 GCA_036270955.1 Casimicrobiaceae bacterium
GGCCCACCAGGTTGCCCAGCACGATACCGTGCTTGTGGCCCAGACCGGAGCGGGGCAGGATCAGCGCCGCCAGGCCTGGATCGCCGATATGAATCGCGACTCCGGTCGGCACGAGCTCGGTGCGGCCCGGCTGGAGCTTGATCGGAGCGTCGATGCAGGCGCGCAGATCCATCCCCGCCGAGCCCGGCGTAGCGTAAGCCGGCAGGAACGGCCGGATCCGCTCGTCCAGAACCCGCAGCTCGATCGTAGCTGCGCTCACCGCGGCAGCCGTGACGCGATTTCGGCGACCAGCCTGCGCGCCAGGGCGAGCTTGTCCATTCGCGGCAGCGGGTGCGCCCCGTGCTCGTCGAGCAGCGTGACCTCGTTCTGGTCGCTGCCCATCGCGTCCTGCGCGCGATTGGCGATCAGGAGCGGCACTTTCTTGCTGCGGCGCTTGGCCTCGGCGTTGCGCACCATGTCGTCGGTCTCGGCGGCGAAGCCGACGCAGAACGGCGGTTTCGGACGCGCGGCGACGGTGGTGAGAATGTCGGCCGTGGGCTTGAGTGCGAGCGTCATCCGGTCGCCGCTTTTCTTGAGCTTGCTCGCGTGGACTTCCGCCGGCGTGTAATCGGCAACGGCGGCCACCGCGATGAAAATCTGCGCGGCCGGGACTTGCGCGTCGACCGCGGCCGCCATCTCGGCCGCGCTTTTCACGTCGATGCGCGTCACGCCGGTCGGCGTGCCCAGCGAAGTCGGTCCGGAGACCAGCGTGACATTCGCGCCGGCTTCGGCGCAAGCCTGCGCCAGCGAGAAACCCATCTTGCCCGAGCTATAGTTGGTGATCGCACGGACCGGATCGATCGCTTCGACCGTCGGACCCGCCGTCAGCAGCACGCGCTTGCCGGCGAGCAGCTTCGGCTGCGCCGACGCAAGCAGCGCCGCCATGATCTCTTCGGGCTCGAGCATGCGGCCGTCGCCGATTTCACCGCAGGCCTGATCGCCGCTTCCCGGACCGAGGATCTCGATGCCGTCGGCGCGCAGTTGCGCGACGTTGCGCTGTGTCGCCGCGTTGCTCCACATCTGCCGGTTCATCGCCGGCGCGATCAGCAGCGGACAGTCTCGGGCGAGACAAAGCGTCGACAAAAGATCGTCGGCATGCCCGTTTGCAAGCTTGGCGATGAAATCCGCCGACGCCGGCGCGACGACGATCGCATCGGCGTGGCGCGAAAGCTCGATGTGTCCCATCGCATTCGCGGCGCCCGACTCCCACAGGCCGGAAAGCACCGGATTGCCCGACAGCGCCTGCAAGGTCATCGGTGCGATGAACTGCGCGGCGGCATTCGTCATCACGACGTCGACGGCGATCCCTTCCTTGACCAAGAGCCGCGTCAGCTCCGCGGCCTTGTAGGCGGCTATGCCGCCGGTCAGGCCGAGCACCACACGCGAAAGCGATCGCGCGGCAGCGGGTGAGGTCATCGCGAAGGAATCATCCATGAGGACGAACTGGGTATGGCGTGGCGCAGTTTAATATGCGCTGGCATCACGGTACAGGGGCTGGATATGCGCATTGCCGATTGGCCGGCGGACGAACGCCCGCGCGAGCGTCTGCTGAAGCTCGGCGCTGCGGCCTTGTCGGAGGCCGAGCTGCTCGCGATTTTCCTCCGCACCGGCATGGCAGGCAGCAGCGCAGTCGAGCTTGGGCGCGAGCTTCTTGCGCGCTTCGGCGGCCTGAATCGGCTGTTCGGCGCCACGCTCGATGAATTCGCCGCGGTGCGCGGCTTCGGTCCGGCGAAATACGTGCAGCTGCAGGCGGTCGTCGAAATCGCGCGCCGCGCGCTGTGCGAAGAGATCGGCGAGCGCGATGCGATGAGTTCCCCGCGCGCAGTGCGCGACTATCTGTCGCTGTCGCTCGGAAGCCGGCCGCACGAAGTTTTCGTCGCCTTGTTTCTCGATTCGCAAAACCGGCTGCTGGGATCGGAAGAGCTCTTCCGCGGCACGCTGACGCAGACGAGCGTGTACCCGCGAGAAGTCGTGAAGACGGCGCTTCGCTACAATGCCGCCGCGGTGATTCTGGCCCACAACCATCCGTCCGGTGTCGCCGAGCCCAGCCGCGCCGACGAGCTTTTGACTCAGACGCTCAAGCAGGCGCTGGCGCTGGTCGAGATCAGGACGCTCGACCATTTCATCGTCGCCGGCACGCGGACGGTCTCTTTTGCCGAGCGTGGGCTGCTGTAGCCTCACCCCTGCCAAATGCTTGAATCGCCTTGGATTTCCGGTTACAATCCAAGACTTTCGCAATTTCAACGAGTTGGAGCGAGCGATGGCTCGAGTCTGTCAGATAACGGGCAAAGCCCCGATGGTGGGTCACCACGTGTCCCACGCCAACAACAAGACCAAGCGCCGGTTTCTGCCGAACCTGCAGCGTCGGCGTTTCTGGGTCGAAACCGAGAACCGCTGGGTGAGCCTGCGGCTGACCAACGCGGCGCTTCGCACGATCGATAAGAACGGCATCGACGTCGTCCTTAAGGACATGCGCGCCCGCGGCGAGCACGTCTAACCCGGCGCGAGTTCAAGGAGATTTCAAACCATGCGTGAAAAGATCAAGCTCGAATCGTCCGCCGGCACCGGTCATTTCTACACCACGTCGAAGAACAAGAAGCTGATGCCGGAAAAGATGGAGATCAAGAAGTTCGATCCGGTCGCCCGCAAGCACGTGATGTACAAGGAAACGAAGCTCAAGTGACGCCGGATTGAGGCCGCGCCTGGCGCGGTTGTACGATAAAAAAGCCCGCCTTCCGGCGGGCTTTTTGCATTTGCGGAAAGGGCCGGTTACGCGTAGCTGCGCAAGGTGCGCGAGAACTTCTGCAACGCGGCGATGTTGCTTGCCTCGGCGCGGTGACACCAGTCCTGCAGTCGGGCCAGCAGCTGTTCGCGTGAATCGTTCGAACGCTCCCACAGCCCGGCGAGCTCCTGTCGCATCGCGTAAATCGTCTTGAGCGCACTGCTGACCTCGAGCGTGGTCTCCAGGCGCGCGCGATCGGTTTCAGGCAGCGCCATTGCGTCCGACTGGAACCATTTGCGCAACCGGCGGAAGCTCGGCATGTCGGGCGTAAGCTCGCCACGGCGGGCGCGCTCGCGCAGCGATCTTACTTCCTGTGCGTACGCGAGCTTCAGCGACGAGGCGTAGCTGGTCAGCACGGCGTAGCGATGGGTGATGATCGCCTGCAGCGTCTCCAGGTCGGCGTTCAGCTTGACGCGGTCGAATTTGAGCCGCGGCGCGACCTTGCGCACCGTGGCGAGGCCGAAGAACTCCAGCGTCCGGATATACGCCCAGCCCAGGTCGAACTCGTACCAGCGCGATGAAAGCTTGGCCGACGTCCCATAGGCGTGGTGGTTGTTGTGCAGCTCCTCGCCGCCGATCAGGATTCCCCAGGGCACGATGTTGCGGCTCGCGTCCTCGCAGGAGAAATTGCGGTAGCCCCAGTAGTGGCCGATGCCGTTAATGATGCCCGCCGCGGTCACTGGAATCCAGGCCATCTGCACCGCCCAGATCGTGGCGCCCAGCGGACCGAACAGCGCGAGATTGACGACCAGCATCAGGCCGACGCCTTCCCAGGAATGGCGCGTGTAGACATTGCGCTCGATCCAGTCGTCCGGCGTGCCCAGTCCGTACTTGTCCAGCGTGTCGTGACTCTTCGCTTCGTCGCGGTAAAGCTCGGCGCCTTCCCAGAAGACCTTGTTGATGCCGCGGGTCTGCGGGCTATGCGGGTCTTCGGCGGTCTCCACCTTCGCGTGGTGCTTGCGATGGATCGCAACCCATTCCTTGGTGACCATGCCGGTCGTCAGCCAAAGCCAGAACCGGAAGAAGTGGCTGACCAGCGGATGAAGGTCCAGGCCGCGGTGAGCCTGCGAACGATGCAGATAAATGGTCACCGCGGCGATGGTTATGTGGGTGAACACCAGCGCGACAACGACATAGCCCCACCACGGCAGCGGGACCAGGCCGTGAGCGAGCAGCGAAAGTGGATCGAATGACATCAGCAGAACATCCTAAAAGGGAGGGTGGGCCGACCGGCCCGATGTGTGGTATCGGACAACCATCAGTTTACATCGTTTCACCGGCTGCCGCCCGTCCGGCGATCATCCGACTGTCCAGTACAAGCGATCAGGCGGGGGGTGGCGTCGCCGCCTTGTCATCGGGCCCTTGGCCTAGGAGGCGCACTTCGCGCTGCGGGTAGGGGATCCGTATGCCGTTGGCCCGAAACGCTTTCCATATGGCGATGTTCAGCGCCGATCTGAGATTGCCCTGGCCCAGCTCCGGATCGTTGATCCAGACCGCAAGCTCGAGGGCAATGCCGTTGTCGCCGAACTGGAGCACGTTGACGACCGGCGCCAGCGCGCCGGTGAGGACGCGCGGCTCCCCGGCAGCGAGCTCCCGCATCAAGCGCATCGCGAGCTCCAGGTCGCTGTCGTAGCTGATCTGCACGACTAGGCTGACCTTGACGTCCTTGCTGGTGTACGAATGGTTGAGCACCGTCGTCGTTACCAGCATTTCGTTCGGCACAATAGACTCGATCCCGTCCAGGCCGCGCACGACGACGTAGCGCGAAGTCACGACGCTGACGGTGCCGGTGCGGTTGTCGACGGTGATCATGTCGCCCAGCCGGACCGACCGGTCGAGCAGGATCGTGAACCCGGCGATGTAGTTGCTGGCGAGCTTCTGCAGTCCCAGGCCGATGCCCACGCCGAGGGCGCCGCCGAAAACCGATAGCACGGTCACGTCGACGCCGACGAACGACAGCGCCACCAGTATGCCGACGAGCAGAAGCGTCGCGCGAGATACCTTGGCCGCCACGACGCGGAGATTCTGGTCGAGATGCGTGCCGCGCATCAGCCGCCGCTCGAGCAGGCTCGAAGCCCAGAGCGCCAGCACGATGACCACGATGATTACGAGCGCGTCGCGCCCGAGATCGAGGACACTGAGCTCGCCGCCCTTGCCGATCGGGATGCTTGCCTCTTCCAGCGCCGCGCCGATTTCGGGCAGCACGCCGACGTAGTAGAGCAACAGGGCGCCCCAGATCGCGAAGCTCAGCGTCCGCTCCGACCTCGACGCGGCGTTGACGCCGAAGAGATTACGCAGCGCGTAGATCGAAAGCCGGATCAGCGCGAGCGCCACGACCAGAGGCAGGGCGATCGGAAAGAATGCGGGCACCTGCCAGCGCTGGAAAACGGCGCGGGCGACGTACAAAAGCGCCAGCGCGGTCAGCGGAAAGATCAGCCGGTTCAGGCTGCCGGCGCCGAGGCGGGCGACGCGGGATTCGCGCTCGCTGGTCACGTACAGGCGGCGGTCGACCGCCCAGGCGATCGCAAAGCACAGCGCGATCGTCGCGAGCTCTATCCATCCGTTCGGCGTCCGCAGCGATGCCTGGATGCGGTCGAAATCCAAAGGCGTCAACATGGTCCGAAGTTTAGCGCGAGTCGGTCCGGGCGGCCGGCCATGGCGTCGCGTGCGCTTTCAGGCGCAGCCAGTTGTCGCGATAGGCGTTGGCCACTTCCTGGTTGTCGCGCAGGATGAGCACGTTTTCGGCGTTGTGCCACTGTGCGGCGACGGTGAAGTTGTAGCTGCCGGTGATCGTCGTGGCGTTCGCCGTATCGGCGTCGACGATGACGACCTTGTTGTGCGCGGCCTGGTAGTTCGAGTCGAGCCATACGTCGACCCCACCTTTGGCCAGCTCCGCCAGCACGTTCTGCGGCAGTGTCGCGGCCTGCTGACTGTCGGCGATCACCCGCACCGAGACGCCGCGCTTACGCGCCTCGACCAGCGCGCCGGCGATGCGTCGCTGCGTGAACGAGTACGCGTTGACCAGCACCTCGCGCTTCGCGCCCGCGATCGCCGCGATGATCAGGTTGTCGATGCGATCGCCCGGGGTGAACGCCGTTTCTACGCTTCCGGTTGCGGCGAAGCGAGCTCCGGGCGCCTGCGTCGAATCGGCGACGGCGATCGCGCCCATCGCGAATACCACTATCGCCAGCGCACCGGCAGCGGCGGTGGCCGCTCTCATGCCGCGCGCTCGAGCACCGCGGCGAAAAACCCGTCGCAGCCATGACGCGGCGTCGACAGCTTGAGCGTGCGTCCGGTATCGAGCGCGACCCCGGCGCGGCGCAATTCCGCGGCCGCGTCGCCGAGGGCGAATTCGGGATGGGCGCCGACGAACGCTTCGACGATCGCCTCGTTTTCGTCGGGCAGAACGCTGCAGGTCGCATATACCAGACGGCCGCCCGGCTTGACCAGCGTCGCCGCCGCGGCGAGGATCCTCGCCTGCTTGATCGCGAGCTCAGGAATCGCGTCGGCCGCTTGTCTCCACTTCAGGTCGGGATTGCGGCGCAGCGTGCCGAAGCCGCTGCACGGCGCATCGACCAGCACCCGGTCGATCTTGCCGGCCAGCCGCTTGATGTGCGTGTCGCGCTCGTTCTCGATCAGCGTCGGCTGGACATTCGACAGCCCCGAGCGTGCCAGCCGCGGCTTGAACCGGGCCAGCCGCGCACGCGAGACGTCGAACGCATAGAGCCTTCCCTGCGAGCGCATCAGCGCCCCCAGCAGCATCGTCTTGCCACCGGCGCCGGCGCAAAAGTCCACAACCATGTCGGTGCGCCTCGGCGCCACCAGCAGCCCCAGCAACTGGCTGCCTTCGTCCTGCACTTCGATCGCGCCCGAAGTGAACAACGGATGCGATTGCAAAGCGGGCTTGCCGCCGACGCGAAGCCCGAGTGGGGAGTAAGGCGTCGGTTCCGATTCGATGCCGGAGGACTCGAGCTGCGCTTGCGCCTGGTCGCGCGTGATCTTCATCGTGTTGACGCGCAGATCGAGCGGCGCCGTCATAAGCCACGAGCGGGTCAGCGCGTCACGCTCGCTCGCGGGCAGCGCTGCGGAGAGCTTGTCCCAAAGCCACTCGGGCAGCTCGGCGGATTCGGCCGGCGATAGGACCGGCTTTGCCGCCTTGAATTCCTTCGCCCACGCCGTTTCGGCGGTCGACAGCGCGCCTTCGATCTCGCGCAGGCTCGCGCCCAGCTCGCGCACCGTGACGGCGATGGCGAGACGGCGCGGTGAACCACTGCCGGCCTGCGCCCGAAGCGATGCCAGCCGGCGCAGCGCGGCGAAAACGCCCTCGGCGATGAACGCGCGATCGTCCTGCCCGAGGCCGCGATGGTGACGAAAGAAACCGCGCAACACGCTGTCCGCGGGTTCCTTGAACGGCAGCGCGGCGGCCAGCGCGTCGGTCAGCGCGCCGAGCTGGCTTGCGCGGACCGTCATTGCTGCGCGACGGTATCGTCGACGCGGATGCTGTCGAGCAGGCCTTCGACGGTCGCGCGAGCGTTGGACAGCCTGAGCTTGACCGCGACATAGCGCAGCGACGGCGCGAGCCACACCTGTGCTTGAATCGTGCTGTCGGGATCGACCCGTTTCCAGATTTCGGTGTCGACATCGCCGAACGGCAGCGTGATTGTCTCGGTGCCGATACGGCGGAACGTGACGTGATAGACCCTGCGTGTGGTCGCGATATTGAACTCGGTCTGGTCTTGCGTCGGCGGCGCGAAATAGAACTGCCAGAGAACGACCAGCGGATCGAATGTCGGCAGTTCCAGCGGCGCCGACTGATCGCCGTTCAGCTGGACCATGCCGGATTCCCAGTCGAAGCTCGCTGCCTCGCGCCGGTTGCCGCTGGTGCGCTCGACGCTGTAGCTCGTCGGCTGCAATCCCTCGGCGGTAATCGCGCCCTCGCTCTTCGCTCTCGCCTCGCCGGGAAACAGCAGCGCCGCCAGGCCGCGCGCTTCGCCGACGGTCGAGATGCGGTACTGACTGCCCGAGTGCTCGAGCCGGTAGACGGCATCGCCGATCAGGAAACCGCGCGTGCCGAGGAACGCGCGATACGCGAGATCGATCCGCGGCGGCAATTCGCGCGGCGGCGACAGCGACGGCGCGGCGGGGATCACTTCGTCGAGCGGCGGCGGAACGACGGGCTCGGGCTCCGGCACGGCCTCGGGCGCCGGCGTCGCGGCTGCGACGACTTCGGGCGCCGGAGTCTCGACCGGAACCGCCGGCGCGGCGCGAGCGACGCGGCGATGCCTGGGCTTTACCGGCGCCAGCGTTTCGACCGGCGTCGGAGGCGGCGGCAGCTCGGTGATCGTCGCCAGCAGCGGCGGCGAGTCGTCGACCCGGCCGGGCAGGCGAATGGGCGATTGCAGCAGCGCGATGTGCACCGCAAGCGACGCCAATGCCGCCACCGCGAGGACGCGCGAGGCGGGTCGCTGGTCGGAAGGTGCAAAAAATGCGATGCGCGAGGACATGTTGGTGGGAGCTTACCGGCTTTGGCCGGGGATTGCCGGTTTGACGGTCAGGGCGGCGGGGAGTTCGTCGCCTTGTCCGACGGGGCCTGCAGGATCGCCGGGTCGGCGCTTTCGCCTCGGACGCGAACGCGGGAGCCCTCGATCGATAGACGGTCGGTGCAGAACAAGCGCACCGCCCCGACCAGCAGCCGGTGCTCGACCGCCAGCACGCGCGCGGCCAATGCAGCCTCGTCGTCGTCCGGTTGGACCGTCACCGCCGCCTGCGCGACGATCGGACCGCAATCGACATCGGAGGTGACGAAGTGCACGGTGCAGCCGTGGATGCGCACCCCGTCGGCGAGCGCGCGGCGGTGGGTGTCGACACCCGGATAAGCCGGCAGCAGCGAAGGATGGATGTTGAGCAGCCGGCCCGCATAACGCGCGACGAACGCAGGCGAGAGAATCCGCATGAAGCCGGCGAGCACGACCAGGTCGGGAGCTTTTGCATCGATGGCTGCGATCAGCGAGCTCTCGAACTCGCCGCGGTCGGCGAAGGCGCGATGATCGACGACCGACGTCGCGACTCCGGCCGCAGCGGCAATCGCGAGTCCCGCCGCATCGGGCCGGTTGCTGATCACCATGGCGATCGCCGCGTCGATCTCGCCTGCCCGAACCGCGTCGATCAGCGCGGCCATGTTGGAGCCGCGGCCGGAGATCAGGACGACGACCCGCTTCAATCCGCGTCATTCCCGCGAATGCGGGAATCCAGTGTCATTGCTCGAGCGCCGCGCTTCCCGCTTGCGCGGGGAATGGCGTTCGGGTCAGGGAGCTGGCGTTGCCCGTCGGTGAGCATGCGTCAGACGACGACGGTGCCCGCTGCGCCCGGCGCGCGCGGCACCACGCTGCCGATCGCGTACACCGTCTCGCCCGACGCGGAAAGTCGCGCGATCGCGGCGGCGGCTGCCTCGGGCGCGACGACCAGAACGAAGCCGATGCCGCAATTGAACACGCGATACATCTCGGCCGCAGCGACGTTGCCTTGGCGCTGCAGCCAGTCGAAGATCGGCGGCCGCGGCCACGATTGCGCGTCGATGCGCGCCGCCAGCCCGTCGGGGAACATCCGGTGCGTGTTCTCGCTCAAGCCGCCGCCGGTAATGTGCGCCATTCCCTTGACCTCGCACTCGGCCAGCAGCGCGAGCACCGGCTTGACATAGATGCGCGTCGGCTCGAGCAGTGTCTCGCCGAGCGTGCGCTCGCCGGTGACGCCGGCGATCTTTTGCGCGAGGTCGGCGTGCCCGCGCTCGAGGATTCCGCGGATCAGCGAAAAACCATTCGAATGCGGTCCGCTGGAGGCGAGTCCGAGCAATACATCGCCGGCAGCGATCGTGCGGCCATCGATCGCGCGCGATTTTTCCACGACGCCGACGGCGAATCCGGCGAGATCGTATTCGCCGGGAATGAATGCCTTCGGATGCTCGGCCGTTTCCCCGCCGGCCAGAGCGCAGCCGGCCAGCTCGCACCCCTGCGCGATGCCGCGGACGACTTCGCTGGCGACGGCTACATCGAGCGTTTCGCAGACGTAGTAATCGAGGAAGAAGAGCGGCTCGGCACCCTGGACCAGAATGTCATTGACGCTCATCGCGACCAGGTCGATACCGATGGTGTCGTGCTTGTTCATCGCGAATGCGAGCTTGAGCTTGGTGCCGACGCCATCGGTCCCCGCGACCAGAACGGGCTCGCGGAAGCGCTTCGGCAGCTCGATCAGCGCACCGAAACCTCCGATACCCGCCAGAACCTCGGGGCGCAGCGTGCGCCGGGCAAACGGCTTGATCGCCTCGACCAGCCGGTCGCCGGCATCGATGTCGACGCCCGCGTCGCGATACGAAAGCGATGGGCCTGGTACGCTCTTCGGGGAACTCAATGCAGTCTTTCGCGGGCCCGCGCCGGCATGGGTGGGGATTTGGATTGAGTCGCGGCGTCGCGCGCGGTACAGTGCGCGGGGAGGATTTTACCGGAAATGAGCATTGGGAGCCCGCCGCCCGACCATACGCCGCTGCCGCGCGGAGTCGTTCGCGGCCACGCGCAGCAGCAGCAGCAACTGAGCCTGCAGCAGTATCTGTGGATCGTCGGCGTCGCGGCGGTCTTCCTGCTGCTGCTGCACCTGCTCGGGGAAATTCTCACGCCGTTCCTGATCGGCGCGATCCTCGCCTATATAGGCAATCCGGTCGTCAGCTGGGGGGAAAGCCACCGCGTGCCCCGAACCGTGGGCACGCTGGCGGTCCTGGCCTGGACGATCCTGGTGATGCTGGGGCTGATACTGGTGTTGACGCCGCTCGTGCATTCGGAATTCGCGCAGCTGGTGCAACGGCTGCCCAACCTCGCGACGCTGCTGCAGACCAAATTCGCGCCCTGGCTCCAGCAGACGTTCGGGATAGAGCTGCAGCTCGACATGGATTCGATCAAGTCGATGGTTTCGGACAACCTGGCGGGCGCGCAGGCGCTGACCCCCAAGGTGCTGTCGAGCGTCAGGGCCGGCGGCACGATCATCATCGCCGTGCTCATCAACATCGCGCTGATTCCGGTGGTGATGTTCTATCTGCTTCGCGACTGGAACGTGATTCTGGCGCGTGTGGAGGAGCTGACGCCGCGGCGCTGGCTGGCGAAGCTGCGCACGGTGGCAGCCGAGGTCGACGATGTGCTCGCCGAATTCCTGCGCGGCCAGGCATCGGTGATGATCGTGCTGGCGACCTATTATGCGGTGGCGCTGTGGATCGCCGGCCTGCAATTCGCGGTGCCGATTGGCATTCTGACGGGCCTCTTGGTGTTTGTGCCTTACGTGGGGTTCGGCCTCGGGCTCGTCCTCGGCGTGCTGGCCGCGCTGCTGCAGTGGCATGGCCTGCCGGGCTTTATCGCGGTGCTTGTCGTGTATGGCATCGGCCAGCTGCTCGAGGGTTACGTGCTCGTGCCGTGGCTGGTCGGCGACCGGATCGGCCTGCATCCGGTGGCGGTCATTTTCGCGTTGCTCGCCTTCGGCCAGCTGTTCGGTTTCGCCGGCGTGCTGTTCGCGCTGCCGGCAAGCGCGGTGCTTTTGGTCGCTCTGCGGCATCTGCGCAAGGCTTATAACGAGTCTGCGCTTTACCGGTAGCGTTCCTGGGCGGCCCGCGTGCGGCGCCGTCCGCGAATGGACCGCCTTCAATGACCGACGCGACAAGCGCGAAGCCGACGATGGAACAACTGATCTTCGAGCTCGCGCCGGCCGAGCCGCCGCGCCTGTCGAACTTCCTTCCGGGACGAAACGCCGAGCTCGTCGCTTTGCTGCCGCGATTCGTCGCCGGAGATATCGACGAGACCGGCCTGCTGCTCTGGGGCGAGGCTGGCGCGGGGAAAACGCATCTGCTGCACGCGGCGATCGAAACGGCGCGGCAGCAGGGAATCGCCGCGCGATGGGTGGCCGATCCGCGCGAGCTTGACTCGACGACCGGCGACGCCGTCGCGATGGTCGTCATCGATCGCATCGATACGGCGGACGCCGCCGCCACGGCGACGATCTTCACCCTGTACAACGCACAGAAGCAGCGCGGTGGCCGGTTGATCGCCGCCAGCCGCACGCCGCTTGCACTACTGCCGCTGCGCGAGGACCTGCGCACGCGGCTCGGCTGGGGCCTGGTTTACGAAGTGCTGCCCTTGTCCGACGCCGACAAGCCGGCCGCGATGGTCGCATTCGCCGATCAGCGCGGGTTTCACCTGTCGGCCGAGGTGATCGATTATCTGCTGCACCACGGCCGGCGCGACTTGCCCTCGCTGCTCGCCACGCTTGCCGCGCTCGACCGGGCGTCGCTCGCGAGCAAGCGCACGATCACCGTGCCCCTGCTCAAGGCGTGGCTGAAGCGGGTGGATGCATGAGCGGCGGCGCGAAGCCGCCGGTCCAGCGTCTGACGCTGTTCGATCTCGACAACACGCTGCTCGGCGGCGATAGCGACTACGGCTGGGCGCAGTTCTTGATCGAGCACGGCGCCGTCGATGCCGAAGATTACGAGCGCCGCAATGCCGAGTTCTTTGCCGACTACAAGGCCGGACGGCTGGATATCCACGCGTTTCTCGAGTTCCAGCTGCGCCCGCTCGCTGACAACGAACCGGCCGCGCTTTTCGCATGGCGCGAGCGCTTCATCGCCGATAAAATCCGGCCGATGCTGCTGCCTGCCGGCCGGAAGATCGTCGACGAGCGGCTGGCCGCCGGAGACCTCGTCGCGGTCGTGACCGCGACCAACAGCTTTATCACGCGACCGATCGCCGCGCTCTATGGCGTCAGCCATCTCGTCGCCACCGAGCCCGAAATGATCGGCGGACGCTTTACCGGGCGGCCGACCGGCGTCCCGTGCTTCCAGGCGGGCAAGCTCGCCTGCCTCGATACCTGGCTCGCCGGCTTGAACCGCACGCTTTCGGATTTCGCCGAATCGTGGTTCTACAGCGACTCCCATAACGACCTGCCGCTGTTGCTGGCCGTGACCCACCCGGTCGCGATCGATCCCGACCCGGTGCTGGCCGCCGAAGCGGCAGCCCGCGGTTGGCCCGTCACCAGCTGGCGCGAGGCCCCATCCGGCCGATAGTGCCGTTCTGTCAACCGTTTATGGCAGGGTCGCGTTAATGGCGGCGACACGGTTTCGAGTGTCGACCAACCAACCCTTAAAGACTGAGGACAGACTCCATGAACAAGCTGTTGACCGCGCTGCTCGCCGGCGCCTTTGCCGTATCGCTGACCGCCGCCGCGCAAACCCCGGCTCCGGCGCCAGCACCCGCCGCCGCGCCTTCGGCGCCGGCTAAGGCCGACGCGGCCAAGGCCGAAGCTGCCAAGGACGCTGCCAAGAAGGACGCAGCGATGGCTTCGGATTCGGCCAAGACCGCGAAGAAGGAATCCAAGAAGGCGAAGAAGGCTGCCAAGAAGGCCAAGAAGGAATCGGACAAGGCGATGAAGAACGAAGCCAAGGCCGAAGCCAAGACCGACAAGGCGATGGCGCCGGCTGCACCGGCTGCCGCTCCCGCTGCGACCACCGCACCGGCTGCGCCCGCCAAGAAGTAAATCGAGCCATACCGTTGGAAAGGCCCGGTCTCGCGAGGGACCGGGCCTTTTGTTTTTGCAGTTCTAAACCAGCGTATAATCATGGAGTTAAGGATTGTCTGCCTCGATGAACAGCAAGCACCGTATCGTCGTCGGATTGTCGGGCGGGGTCGACTCGTCGGTCGCGGCGTGGCTGCTCAAGCGCGCGGGCCACGAGGTCGTCGGCGTATTCATGAAGAATTGGGAAGAGGACGACGGCGACGGCTACTGCACGTCTCGCCAGGACCTGGTGGACGCGGCATCGGTCGCCGATGTAATCGGCATCGAGCTCGAAGCGGTTAACTTCGCCGCCGAATACCAGGACCGCGTATTCGCGCAGTTCCTCCACGAATATCGCGCCGGGCGCACGCCCAACCCCGACGTGCTTTGCAATAGTGAAATCAAGTTCAAGGCCTTTATCGATCACGCCAGGGCGCTGGGCGCCGAGCGCATCGCCACTGGACACTACGCGCGGCTCGAGCGCAGCGAGCACGGCGTCGAGTTGCGCAAGGCGGCAGACACGGGCAAGGATCAGACCTACTTCCTGCATCAGCTGTCGCAGGCGCAGCTGGACGGGACGGCGTTTCCGGTCGGCGATCTCGCCAAGCGCGACGTGCGCGCGATCGCTCGCGAGCAGGGCATACCGACGTACGCCAAGAAGGATTCGACCGGCATCTGCTTCATCGGCGAGCGGCCGTTCCGCGAGTTTCTGGCGCGATACCTGCCGGCCGAGCCGGGAGCGATCGAGACGGCGTCGGGCGAGACAGTCGGTCGGCATCAGGGTCTTGCCTACTACACGCTTGGGCAGCGGCAGGGCCTCGGTATCGGCGGAACGCGCGGCGGTGGAACCGCGCCCTGGTTCGTCGCCGGCAAGGACCTCGCGCGCAATGCGCTGATCGTCGTCCAGGGCCACGACGACCCGCGGCTTTACGCCGACGTCGTCGAGACCGGGGCGATGCACTGGATCGCCGGCGCGGCGCCGGCCGGTCGGCGTTTCGCTGCCAAGACGCGCTACCGGATGGCGGACGCGCGCTGCACGCTCGAGCCGCTCGCCGCAGGACGCTGGCGCATACGCTTCGACGCGCCGCAATGGGCACCGACGCCCGGTCAATATCTGGTGCTCTACGACGGCGAGACCTGCCTGGGCGGGGCGGTGATCGAGTCGGCGCCTGCGCACGAGCACGCGCCCGCGCTCGCCGCGGCGGGTTGACCCTCACGAGGCACTGCGCGAGCGCGTTTCCGCCTGGTCCTCCTCGAGGCTCGCCCATCGGCGTGCGCAACAAGTTGTTACCAAGAAAGTCGTCCTCACGTTATCCCCCTGGTTCGTCGCGCGTTAATGATCGGGAGCGCGCCGATGTTCGATGCGGCGCCCGCTGCCGCAGGAACAGGCAGGCTATCCCGGGTGTTAGCCGGAGTGGGCGATGTTCAAACGTATGGGTGAGACGCAGATGATGCGATTCGATTCGAATCTCCGTGTCGGCGCGACGGCGTTGCGCGGGCCCGTGCTCGAGCGCCTGTTCGCATTCGCACTGATGCTCATGCTTGCGCTGCTGATCCCGGCGCACTCGCAGGCGCAATCGTCCACCCAGTTGTCTAATGTGCCGCCCGACCTCGAAGCGCAATCCGCCGAATACCTTCCGCAGGATCAGCTCGATGCGCTGCTCGCGCCAATCGCGCTGTATCCCGACGACTTGCTGGCGCAAGTGCTGATGGCGTCGACGTACCCGCTGGAAGTGGTCGAAGCCGCGCGCTTTGTCCAGCAGAATCCGGCGCTCTCTGGCGTCGCGCTCGACGATGCAGTTCGAACCAGGCATTGGGATCCCAGCGTGCAATCGCTGACGGCTTTTCCCCAGGTGCTGGCGATGATGAGCGATCGGCTCGAATGGACGCAGCAGCTCGGCGACGCCGTTCTTGCCAACCGGCAACAGGTGATGGACACCGTGCAGGCGCTGCGCGCCCGTGCCGAAACGATCGGCACGCTGCAGGACACCGATCAGCAGCACGTGTACACGTCGGAACAGGCGATCGTCATCGAGCCGGCGCAATTCGATTACGTCTACGTGCCGGTCTACGATCCGATGGTCGTTTACGGGCCGTGGTGGGTCGCGTCCTACCAGCCGTACTTCTGGTATCCGCCGCCATACTTCGGCTATCCGGTGCACTGGCATGGCGTGGGGATCGTCTGGGGCAGGCCGTGCCGCGTCGATCGAAACCATTGGGGCTGGGCTCGTCCGGAATGGCGCGCACACAGGATAGCCGTGACTATCGGCCGCAACGAATTTTTCAACCGCCCGCAATACCGCAACTACCGCGGCAGCGTTTCGTGGCAGCACGCGCCTGAGCACAGGCGTGGCGTCGCTTATGGCAGTGCACGGGTGAACGATCGCTTCATCAACGCCGAGCGGCGCTCTACCGATGCGCGGCAGGAATTGCGAGCCGGCGTGCCGCCGTCTGCGCCCGGCCGGCAAGCAAGCGCGCCGCAGGACTATCGGCAGCGGCCTTCCGATTCGCGTGCGGCGGCGCAGGAGGCGCCCGCCTATCGCCAGGCACCTCCGGATTCACGCGCCGCGTCGCAAAACGCGCCTGCTTACCGGCAAACGCCGTCCGATCAGCGCGTCGCACCTGCTTTGCGTCAGGTCCCGAATGGCGCGGCGCCGGCGATGTCCCAGGCTCAAGTGCAGCCGAGGATCCCGCAGCCGTCGATGCCGCGCACCGCGGTCGCAGCGCCGCAAGCGGCTACGCTCCCGCCGTCGATGCCCCATGTGATCGTCACCACGCCGCAAGCGGCGCCGGCGCCGCCACCGGCGTATGCTCCCGCTCCAGCCCAGGCAGCCCGTGTCGTCCGTCAGGGATCGGTGCCCGCGGTGGTCGACTCCAGCGACACCGGACCGTCGCGGCGCTGATCGCAAGCGTCGCCCAAGCACCCCGCTTGGCGGGACTTCCGCGCGTCGCGGGCAGGAGCGCTAGAACGGAATATCGTCGTCCAGGTCGTCGACGTTCTTCTTGGCCGGCGCCGAGCCCGCCGGCTTCCCGCCACCGCCCGCGCCGCGTTCGCGCTCGGGCGGCGGCTCGCCTCCTCCTCCGCCACCGCCGCCGCGGCTACCCAGCATCTGCATCCTGTCGGCGATGATTTCGGTCGTGTACTTTTCCTGGCCTTCCTTGTCCTGCCACTTGCGCGTCTGCAGTCGGCCCTCCACATACACCTGACTGCCCTTTTTCAGGTATTCGCCGGCGATCTCCGCGAGCTTGCCGAAGAACGCGACGCGATGCCATTCGGTGCGCTCCTGTTTTTCGCCGGCCTTGTCCTTCCAGCTGTCGGTCGTCGCGATCGACACGTTGGTCACGGCTTCGCCGCCGGTCGTGTAGCGCGTTTCCGGATCGCGGCCCAGGTTGCCGACCAGGATCACTTTGTTCACCGATGCCATCGAGCTTCTCCCATGCGTAATGCGCCCCTTGGATGCTACGCCCCGCGCTGCGAGATTGGACTCGGCATTTCGCATCGTCCGGATGGCCGGTTAAAGCCGGTGCGGGCCGATTCGATCGAACGAGCGCCGTCGGGCGCGGTCTGATGCCGGCGGCTTGTCGGCATCGAACGAGCGTGCGAAAAGGAGTATATTAGCAGGTTGCCCAAAGGCTTTTCGGCACCGCAAGCATCAGCATGGACTACATCCGAATCCGGGGTGCGCGCACCCACAATCTGAAGAACATCAACCTCGATCTGCCGCGTCATCGGCTGATCGTCATCACCGGCCTGTCGGGTTCGGGAAAGAGCTCGCTCGCCTTCGACACGCTCTACGCCGAAGGACAGCGGCGCTATGTCGAGTCGCTGTCGGCGTATGCGCGTCAATTCCTGCAGCTGATGGAAAAGCCCGACGTCGATCTTATCGAGGGACTGTCCCCGGCGATCTCGATCGAGCAGAAGGCGACGTCGCACAATCCGCGATCGACGGTGGGCACGGTTACCGAGATTCACGACTACCTGAGGCTGCTGTTTGCCCGCGTCGGCGAGCCGTACTGTCCGAACCATCCGGAACAGAAGCTCTCGTCGATGACGATCTCGCAGATGGTCGACGCGGTTCTGACCTTGCCGGAGGAAACCCGGCTGATGATCCTCGCCCCGGCGGTGGTCAACCGCAAGGGCGAGCAGGTCGAGCTGTTCGTCGAGCTCCGCGCCAAGGGTTTCGTACGCGTGCGCGTCGACGGCAAGGTATACGAGATCGATGCCGTTCCAAAGCTGACCAAGAACACCAAGCACACGGTCGAAGTCGTCGTCGACCGGCTGCGCGTGCGTCAGGATCTGAAGCAGCGAATCGCCGAATCGTTCGAGACCGCCCTGCGCAACGGCGACGGGCGCGCGATTGCGGTCGAGATGGATACCAACGTCGAGCATCTGTATTCGGCCAAGTTCGCCTGCCCGATCTGCAACTATTCGCTGGAAGAGCTCGAGCCGCGCCTTTTTTCGTTCAACAATCCGATGGGAGCCTGCCCGCGCTGCGACGGACTGGGCGCGATCAGCTTCTTCGATCCAAAGCGGGTCGTCGCGTTTCCGCAGCTTTCGCTCGCGTCGGGCGCGATCAAGGGCTGGGACCGCCGCAACCAGTTCTACTTCCAGATGCTGCAAGGCCTCGGCAAGCATTACGGTTTCGATCTGGACAAGCCGTTCGACAAGCTGCCGGAGCGCATCCAGCAGATGATCCTGTACGGCAGCGACAAGGAAAAAATCGCGTTCCAGTATCTGTCCGACCGCGGCAAGACGGTGACGCGCGAGCACGCGTTCGAGGGAATCATTCCGAATCTCGAGCGCCGCTATCGCGAAACCGATTCGGTCATGGTCCGCGAGGAGCTCGCCAAATATCTGAATTCGAAGCCCTGTCCCGAGTGCGAAGGCACGCGCCTGCGTCGCGAGGCGCGGCACGTCAAGGTCGGCCCGCCCGGCGACGAGCGGGCGATCTACGAGATCAGCAACCGCCCGCTGAAGGAAGCCGGCGAGTTCTTCCGCAAGCTGAAGCTCGAGGGACAGCGCCAGGCGATCGCAGACAAGATCGTCAAGGAGATCGTCAGCCGGCTGCAGTTCCTGAACAACGTCGGGCTCGACTACCTGTCGCTCGATCGCTCGGCCGAGACGCTGTCGGGCGGCGAGGCGCAGCGCATCCGGCTCGCCTCCCAGATCGGCTCGGGATTGACCGGCGTCATGTACGTGCTCGACGAGCCGTCGATCGGACTGCATCAGCGCGACAACGACCGGCTGCTGACGACGCTGAAGCACTTGCGCGACCTCGGCAACAGCGTGATCGTCGTCGAGCACGACACCGATGCGATCCTGTCCGCCGATCACGTCGTCGACATGGGCCCGGGTGCCGGCGAGCATGGTGGGCAGATCGTCGCGCAGGGCACGCCGGACGAGATCCGCCGCGCGGCGCATTCGCTGACCGGGCAGTATCTGGCAGGACATCGGCAGATTCCGATTCCGGCGCACCGCCACAAGGCCGACCTGAAGCGCGTGCTGACGATCACCGGCGCAACGGGCAACAACCTGAAGGACATTACGCTGAACCTACCGGTCGGCGTGTTCGTCTGCGTGACCGGCGTTTCGGGCTCGGGCAAGTCGACGCTGATCAACGATACGCTCTACCACGCGGTCGCCAGGCACCTGTACGGCAGCACCGCCGAGCCTGCGCCATACGCGGAAATGCACGGCATCGAGCATTACGACAAGGTGATCAGCGTCGACCAGAGCCCGATCGGTCGCACGCCCCGGTCGAATCCGGCGACCTACACCGGGCTGTTCACGCCGATCCGCGAACTCTTCGCGCAGGTCAAGGAGGCGCGCGAGCGCGGCTACGGACCCGGACGCTTTTCGTTCAACGTCAAGGGCGGCCGCTGCGAGGCGTGCCAGGGCGACGGGCTGATCAAGGTCGAGATGCATTTTCTGCCGGACGTCTACGTGCCGTGCGACGTCTGCCACGGACAGCGCTACAACCGCGAGACGCTGGAGATCCAGTACAAGGGCAGGAATATCCACGACGTGCTGTCGATGACCGTCGAGCAGGCGCATGCGTTCTTCGAGCCGGTGCCGGTGGTCGCGCGCAAGCTCTCGACCTTGCTCGACGTCGGCCTGGGGTACATCACGCTGGGCCAATCTGCGACGACGCTTTCGGGCGGCGAGGCGCAGCGCGTCAAGCTGGCGCTGGAGCTGTCGAAACGCGATACCGGCCGCACACTGTACATACTGGACGAGCCGACGACGGGCCTTCATTTTCACGACATCGAGATGCTGCTGACGGTGCTGCATCGCTTGCGCGACCATGGCAACACCGTCGTCGTCATCGAGCACAATCTGGACGTCATCAAGACCGCCGACTGGGTGATCGATCTGGGTCCGGAAGGCGGGGCCGGCGGCGGTAACATCATTGCCGAAGGCACGCCGGAGCAGGTGGGAGACACACCCAGCAGCTATACCGGCGCATACCTGAAGCCGGTGCTCGAGCGCCACGCCGGCCGGCTGGGTGCGCGCGGCGAGACGGCGCGCAATGGACGAAGCAAAAAGGCAGCGGCGGATCTGCTCGGTTAGGACGAATCAAGCGTAACCACCGGTCGTAGCCGGCCCGAGCCGGCGACCCCGGTGGGGCGCACAATGTTCGCTCGCTGGCGCGGTAGCTGGCGAATGCCGCAGGGTGGAGCAGGGGCCCCGCGCTAAGCGCGGGGCTTGGGATGCGAAGGAGGAGCGATGAAACGAGTCTGGAAGAGGCTGCTTGCAATGGTCGCCGTCGCGGGGGTGACGGGCGCCGCGGATGTGAGCATGGCCGCCGACGCATCGCGCTGGAGCTATTCGGGTGCCACCGGCCCGACGAAATGGGCCAAGCTGGAAAAGAGCTATGCCTCCTGCGCGTCGGGCAAGACGCAGTCGCCGATCGACATCCCGGACGCCGAGGCCCGGAAAGGTGACTTGCCGCCGCTGTTGTTCGACTACCGGCCCTCGCCGCTGCGGATCATCGACGACGGCCACACGATCCAGGTCAATTACGCGCCAGGCAGCACGATCTCGGTCGCGGGCACGCGCTACGAGCTGGTCGAATTCCACTTCCACAAGCCGGGCGAGGAAAAGATCAGCGGCAAGGGCCACGACATGGAGGCGCAGCTCGTCCATCGTAGCAAGGATGGCAAGCTCGCCATCGTCGCTGTGCTGCTCAACGAGGGCAAGGAGAGCGCGCTGATCAAGACGCTGTGGGCCAACCTGCCGCAGACCAAGGACAAGGAGAACGTCGTCGACGCGGTGAAAATCAACGTGCTCGAGCTGATCCCTCGCGACAAAAGCTATTACACGTTCGCCGGCTCGCTGACCTCCCCGCCGTGCACCGAGGACGTCAAGTGGTTCGTGCTGAAGACGCCGACCCAGATCTCGGCCGACGAAATCGCCCGCTTCGGCAAGTCCTATCCGATGAACGCCCGCCCCGTTCAGGAGCTGAACGCGCGGGACATCCAGGCCACGCGCTAGCGCGGCACACGCGTCTGGCGGGAAAGAAAAGCGCGGCGCCGACTCAAAGTCGGGCCGCGCTTTTTGTTTGCCGCTACGCGGGGGCCCTCGACGGGCTCTCGCGCGGTTATTGAACCGTGATCTGCCTGCTGTTGGCCTTGGCCACCTTCGGCAAGGTCAGTTGCAGCACGCCGTCGACATGCGTCGCCTGGGTGCCGTTGGCGTCGACCGGCTCGGGCAGGCGGATCGCCCGCGAGAGCTTGCCAAAGTTGCGCTCTTGCCAGAGCGTCTTGCCGTTGGCGTCGATTTCCTGGCTGAATGAGGCGTCGATGGTGACGTTGCGGTCTTCGACGTTCACTTCGATCTTGTCCTTGGGTATTCCGGGCAGCTCGGCCTTGACGATATAGGCTTCCGGGGTCTCGACGACGTCCAGCGCAATGCTGCGGCTGGCCGCGTTCGCATCGCCGTTGGCCAGCACCGCCCCGAACGCGCGGTCGAACACGCGATCCAGCGGATCGAAATAGCGAATCAAACTGGGCATTTGTCTCTCTCCATTGGTTTTCCGCGGCGACAAGGAAAACCCTTTGGCCGCGCACGACCGGTAAATGGCGGCCTCGCGGCCAATTTCAAGGGGTGTCGCGCGCGTCCGGCGGGGCCGGGGTTTCCGCGGCAGCGGCATCGCCGGCGGACGGGACCCTCGACCGGGCGTGCGCGCTGACCACCGCCAGGATGCCCTGCAATAGCGCGCGCGGCGGCGGGGGGCAGCCGGGGATGGCGACATCGACCGGTATCACACTGGCCACGCCGCCGAGGCTGGCGTAGCTCTGCCCGAAGATGCCGCCGGTACAGCCGCAGTCGCCGACGGCGACGACCAGCTTGGGCTCGGGCGTCGCTTCGTAGGTGCGCTTTAGCGCGATTGCCATATGCTTCGACACCGGGCCGGTCACCAGGAGCATGTCGGCATGCCGTGGGCTCGCGACAAACCGTATGCCGATCCCCTCGAGGTTGTAGTACGGATTGGTCAGCGCGTGGATCTCCAGCTCGCAGCCGTTGCACGAGCCCGCGTCGACGTGCCGGATCGTAAGCGCCCGGCCCAGCGTGCGCAGGATCGCCTCCTGCAGCCGTGCCACGACGACCATCTCCTCGGCCGGCGCGGGTGCGGGCTCGGTCTTGATTCCGGTACGTGCGATCTGGTGAAGGATGTGCAGCATGGCTGGGACCCTATAGATCGTGGCCGCTGTAGGAAAGATTGAACGACTTGTTGATCAGCGGAAAGTCCGGAACGATGTTGCCGATCACCGCGTGCTCGATCACCGGCCAGTTCTGCCAGGACGGGTCGTGCGGATGGCAGCGCCGGATCGCGCCGTCGGGACCGCTTTCCAACGCGATGAACACCGGGCCGCGCCAACCCTCGGCGCAGCCGATCGCCAGGCGCAAAGACGGCGGTTCGGGCAGCGTCACCGCGATGTCCCCGTCGGGCATCGCCGCGAGTATCGCGCCGACCAGCCGCAGAGATTCGGCCGTTTCGTCGAAGCGGACGGCGACTCGCGCGGCAACGTCGCCGTCGATGCGCGTCGCCCGCCGCACGCGTAGCGTATCGTACGGCGCCCAGGCGAAATCGCAGCGCAAATCGTCGGGAAGCCCGCTGGCGCGGGCGGCGAGGCCGGTCAGGCCGAGCTTCATCGCGAGCTCGCGCGTGACCTGGCCGCAGCCGCGAAACCGGTCCTGCAAGCCGGCATGCTCGTCGTAGATGTCGCGCAGCACGGCGAGCTCGCGCTCGAGCGAGGCGCACTGCGCGCGCATCAGGGCCGCATCGTCGGCGCGAAGGTCGCGCGCGACACCGCCGGGCACGACCGTATCCATCATCAGGCGATGGCCGAACGCGCGATCGTTGAGCCGCAGCACGTCCTCCCTCAGCCGCGAGAACTGCGAATGGCCGAAGGCGAAGCCGCCGTCGTTGCCGAGGTAGCCCAGGTCGCCCAGATGGTTTCCGATGCGCTCGCGCTCCAGACACAAGGCACGCAGCCACGCCGCGCGTGGCGGCGCGTCGGTCGCCCCGATCGATTCGACCGCCTGGGCGTAGGCGCAGGCGTAGGCGACCGTGCTGTCGCCCGAGACGCGGCCAGCGAGCCGGAAGCCTTCGAGCAGCGACAGCGATTCGAAGCGTTTTTCGATGCCCTTGTGCGCGTAGCCGAGGCGCTCCTCGAGACGCAGCACTTTTTCTCCGACGACCTGGAAGCGAAAATGCCCGGGCTCGATCGTTCCGGCGTGGACGGGCCCCACGGCGATTTCGTGCACGCCGTCGCCGGCGACGCGCACGAACGGGTAGTCCTCCTGGCCCGGTTCCCACGCCGGCGAGACCTCGAAATCACGCTGCAACGGAAACCGGTCGATCGGCCAGGCTGCCTGCCAGGTCCACGGCCGCTGGTCGTCGGCATCGCACTGCGCGCCGACCAGGTCGAATGCCGCGCGCTGCATGCGATTCGCGGCCGGAAAGATCGGCGACAGATCCGGATAGCGCGCGCCTTCGTCCGGCAGCGTGTGCTCGAGCAAGGTGAGCCCATCGCCGTCGCGCAGCAGCACGCGAACGGAAAAGCCGCGGGCGCGATCGCGCTCGTCGCTCGCCCACAAGGCCACCAGCTGTCCGCCGCGCTCCCACGCCAGACGGCACGCGGAGAGCAGCTGTCCCGAATTGACGCGGCAGCGCTGTGCCGGCATCACGCACGGCAACGCCGAGGCCGAGAGTCCGAGCGGCGAGACGTTCATCCGATCAACCGTGCCGCCTGCCGATACCAGTCGGCGAGAAACGGCGGGATCCAAAGTCCCAGCATGAGCACGATCGCCAGGTGCACGAAAACGGGGATCATCGCCGGGCGGTGCGGCAAGCGTTGCACCGTCGTTTCGCCGAACACCATCGGTTGGACACGGGCGAAGATTGCCGCGAACGACACAGCCAACGCGCCCAGCAGCAGCGGCGTCGCCCACGGTTGCTCGCGGATGGCCGTGGTCAGGATCAGGAATTCGCTGGCAAAGACCCCGAACGGTGGCATGCCGAGGATTGCCAGCGCCCCCAGCGCGAGCCCCCATCCGATCAGCGGGCTGATGCTGAGCAGCCCGCGAATGCCGTCCATCAATTGCGTTCCCGCCTTTTGCGTCGCGTGCCCGACTGCGAAGAAGATCGCCGACTTGGTAAGCGAATGGACGGTCATGTGCAACAGGCCGGCGAAGCTGGCGATGGGGCCGCCCATGCCGAAGGCGAACGTGATGATGCCCATGTGCTCGATCGACGAGTAGGCGAACAGGCGCTTGATGTCCTTCTGTCGCAGCAGCAGAAGCGAGGCCGTGACCAGCGACAGCAGCCCGAATCCCATCATAAGCGTGCGCGCCAACGAGGTTTGTGCCGAGCCTTCGACCAGCACCTTGCAGCGCACCACCGCGTACAGCGCCACATTGAGCAGCAGACCGGACAGCACCGCCGAGACGGGCGTCGGACCCTCGGCATGCGCGTCCGGAAGCCAGTTGTGCAGAGGTACCAGCCCGACCTTGGTGCCGTAGCCGACCAGCAGGAAGACGAAGGCTAGCGAAAGCACGGTGGGCTCGAGCTCGCCCTTGACGCTGTCGAGCTCGGTCCAGAGCAGCGCGCCGCCGCCGGCGCCGAGAACCTTCTCGGCAGCGAAGTAGAGCAGGATCGTTCCGAACAGCGCCTGAGCGATCCCGACGCCGCAGAGAATGAAGTATTTCCACGCCGCTTCGAGGCTCGCCGGCGTCCGATAGAGAGAAATCAGCAGCACCGTGGTCAGGGTCGCCGCTTCCATCGCCACCCATAGCAAGCCCATGTTGTTGGCCGACAGCGCCAGCAGCATCGTGAAATTGAACACCTGGAACATGCTGTGGTAGAGCCGCAGACGTCCCGGCGTCAGGTGCCCGAGATCCTGTTCAATGCGCATATAGGGCCGCGAGAAGATCGACGTCGTCAGGCCCACGAAGGCGGTCAGCGCGATCAGGAATACGTTGAACGGGTCGACAAAAAAGATCTTGCCGGCCAGCAGCAGCGGTCCTTCCGCGATGACGCGCAACGACAGCGCAACAGCGGCGATGAAGGTGACCGCGCATATCCCGACATTGATCTCGGCGGCAAGCTTGCGCTCACCGATCGCGGCGAGCAGCGCCGCACCGGCGATCGGCGCGACCAGGATGATCAGAATCTCGATCATTCCTTGAGCTTTTCAAGGTGCTGCAGGTCGAGGCTGTCGAACTGCTCGCGGATCTGGAAGAAGAACACGCCCAGGATCAGCATCGCCACCAGCACGTCCAGCCCGATGCCGAGCTCGACCACCATCGGCATCCCGTAAGTCGCGCTGGTCGCTGCAAAGAACAGGCCATTCTCCATGGCAAGAAACCCGATCACCTGCGGGATCGCCTTGCGGCGGGTGATCATCATCAGGAGCGCGAGCATGACGCTGGCCATCGCGATGCCCAGCGTTGCCCGGGTTACGGTATTGGCCAGCTGGGAAATGGGCAGCGCCAGATTGAACGCGAAGACCACCAGCACGATGCCCAGCAGCATCGTGGTTGGAATGTTGATCAGACCTTCGACGTCCCATTTGACGTCGAGCCGCACGATCAGCCGGTGCAGCAGCCACGGCAGCACCATCACCTTGAGCACCAGGGTCAGGCCGACCGACCAGTAAAGGTGCGGCTGGTGCGTCGCGAAGGCTACGATTGCGGTCGAGCACGCGAGCGCGAACCCTTGCGCGGCGAACAGGTTGATCAGCGTCAGCACCCGCCGTTGCGCCAGCATCGCGAACGCGAGCAGCAGCAGCACCGCCGCCAGCAGGTTGATCAGCTGCGCCCAGAGCGGGGGGTGAATCGGCATCGGTGCGTCCTCAGCTGCCGAGCATCAGGTTGACCAGCATCGCGAGCACCGCGAGCAGGAAGGCGGTACCGAGAAACTCGGGTGCCCGAAAGATGCGCAGCTTTGCCGACAAGGTCTCGATGAGCGCCAGCCCGAAGCCGCCGAGGGCCAGCTTGACGATCAGCACCGGCGTCGCCCCCAGGATGGCCAGCCAGTCGGCGCTGCCTTCGGCGATGCCGAACGGCAGAAACAGCGCGATACCGATACACGAATAATTGAACAGCTTGAGAGCCGAGGCCCATTCCAGCAGCGCCAGATGCCGCGCCGAATACTCGAGCAGCATCGCCTCGTGGATCATCGTCAGCTCGAGGTGGGTGGCCGGATTGTCGATTGGAATGCGCGCGTTCTCGGCCAGCGACACCATCGTGAACGCGACGCCGGCGAAGGCGAGGCTCGGATAGATCGCGAACTCGCGATGGGCGAGCGTGTCGACGATCGTCGGCAGCGACGTCGAGCCGGAGATCAGCGACGCGGTGAAGAGCACCATCAGCAGCGCAGGCTCGGCGAGGAATCCGACGAACATCTCGCGGCGCGCGCCCATCGAGCCGAATGCGGTGCCGATGTCCATCGCGGCGAGCGCGGCGAACACGCGCGCGAGCGCGAACAGACCGACCAGCGCGATCGCGTCGGCGGCCCGCGCGAACGGGAGGTCGGTCGCCAGCGAAGGGACGATCGCCGCCGCCAGCGCCATCGCGGCGAAGACGATGTAAGGCGTCATCCGGAACAGCCGCGACGCGTTCTCCGCGACGACCGCGTCCTTGTTGAACAGCTTTCTGATCGTCCGGTACGGCTGCAGCAACGGCGGCGCGCTCCGATTGGAGAGCCATGCCCGGCACTGATTGACCCAGCCGACCAGCAGCGGTGCGAGCGTCAGCGCGATCGCCAGCTGTAGCAGTTGCGACAGGAAGCCGGCGCCGGTCATCGGATCAGCATCAGCAGAGCGAGCAGGGTGACGAAGCTGTAGATCAGATAGACCGAGATCCTGCCCTGCTGGATCAGTCCCACCGCCTTGGCCAGCCACTCGACTCCGCGCATGACCGGTAGGTACAGCCATTGCCAGAAGTGGTCGCCCAGGATGACGCGATACTGCGGTGCGGCGTCGAATGGCGTCGGCAGGACGCGGTCGACGCGGAAGAACATTTCAAATACCTGCCGGATCGGCTGGCCGAAGCCTTCGGCCGTGTCCTGCATGCGCGGCGTTTGCATCGGGAAGCCGCAATCCCACGCCGGGCCGCTGCGGACCCGCCCGTGGTACCAGCGATGCACGACCTGAATCGTCAGCGCGACAACGGCGGCGATTACCAGCAGCACGACCAGCGGGCTGTAGCTCGAGCGATCCGGGCTGATGGGCGCGAGCAGCCACCATCGGTCGCCGGCATGGCCGACGGTCGTGCCGATCAGTGCGATGTTGACGTTGTCGAGCAGGCCGATGACGGTTCCGGGAAACAATCCGAGCAGGACGCAGCCGGTGGCGAACCACGCCAGCGCGACGCGCTCGAAGTGTCCGGCGTCGTGGGCATACGCCAGGTGCGGTTCCCGCGGACGCCCGAGAAAGACGACGCCGTAGAACTTAACCATCACGTACGCGCCGAGCGCGGCGACCAGCACCAGCGCCGCCGCCGCGAGCGGCACCAGCATGTTGATGAACGTTTGCGGCAGGGTGGGCGTGAACAGGAAAGCCTGCAACAGCAGCCATTCGGAGACAAAGCCGTTGAGCGGCGGCAGCCCGGCGATCGCCAGCGCGCCGATCAGGGCCGACCATGCGACCCAGGGCATGCGATGGATCAGCCCCCCGAGCTTGCCGAGGCTGCGCTCGTTCGTCGCATGCAGAACCGAGCCGGTGGCGAGGAACAGGAGGCTCTTGAAGAATGCATGATTGAGGGCGTGGTAGAGCGTCGCCACCAGCGCGATCGACGCCAGCAGAGTCTTGCCATTCGCCTTGAACAGGATCGTCAGGCCGATGCCGGCGACGATGATGCCGATGTTCTCGATCGACGAGTACGCGAGCAGGCGCTTCATGTCGACCTGCACGGTCGCGTAGATGACGCCGAACAGCGCGGTCAGCAGGCCGAGCGCCAGCGCCGTGACACCCCACCACCACAACTGCGTGTTAAGCAGGTCGAACGTCACCCGCAAGAGGCCGTAAATCGCGGTCTTCAGCATCACCGCCGAGAGCAGCGCGGATACCGGCGAGGGAGCCGCCGGATGCGCCTCGGGCAGCCAGATGTGCAGCGGCAGCAGACCGGCCTTGGCGCCGAATCCGGCCAGCGCCAGAAGAAACGCGATCGACGGCCACGCGCCGGGCAGGACCAGCGAGCGCATCGAGCCGAACGTGTAATCGCCGCTGCCGCCCTGCAGCACGCCGAAGCAGAGCAGGATCGCGACCGCGCCGATGTGCGCGATCAGCAGGTAAAGGAAGCCTGCGCGCCGGATCTCGGGCACGACGTGATCGGTCGTCACCAGGAAGAACGAGGCCAGCGCCATCGTTTCCCACGCCACCATGAAAAGATAAGCGTCGTCGGCGATCAGCACCAGCGCCATCGCCGCGAGGAAGACGTGATACTGCAGGCACACCAGACGCGGCGAGGCATTTTCGCTGCCACGGAAGTAGCCCGCCGAGAACACCGAGATGCCTGCCGCGGCGCCGCCGAGCAGCACGAGAAAGAATGCGGACAGCGCGTCGAGGCGCAGGTGAAACGGCAGATCGGGCAGGCCCAGCGGCAGCACCATCGTCTGCGCGACGTCGCCGATTCCGGTGAGCGCGATGACCGAGATCGCGAGGCCGACCAGCGCGCCGGCGACAAACAGCGAGCGGCCGGCGAAGCCGCCGCCGATCGGAACCAGGGCCAACAGGCCGATCGCCAGCCAGGCGACGATGGCGTCGACGATCAGCGGCAGCGCGCTTGTCAC
>DATBBM010000078.1:0-74030 GCA_036270955.1 Casimicrobiaceae bacterium
GCGGCGCGATCGCCGGCGCCAGCGGTGCGGAGACGACGACAGCCCGCGCGCGGCTGTCGGCCAGCAGATATTCGTAGTCGGCTGCAGTGAGCAGCGTATTGCAGGGGATCGGCACGACGCCGGCGCGGATCGCGCCGAGAAACGCCGTTGGAAAATCGATGTTGTCGTGCAGCAGCAGAACGACGCGATCCTCGGTCCGAAGTCCCAGCCTCCGCCAGGCGTTGGCGCAGCGGTTGACGCGCTGCGCGAGCTCGCCGTAGGTGTAGCGCCCGGCATCGTCGATGAACGCGGTGTGCCCGCTGCGGCCCGCGGCGAGATTGCGCTCGATCAGGTCCACGGCAGCGTTGTAGGCGCGGGGAATGCTCAGGCGCGGCGGCGACGCCGAATGGTCTGCCTGGGAGAAGGCAGGTGTCCGGGCGGTCATAGTCGCGTTGACTCGAAGGGGGACGGGCGATTGTGGCGGCGCATGCGTGGCCTCGTCAATCGCCCGCGGGGCGCGTTGCTTGCACTGCGACGGCCGGATCGACTTCCGCCTGGTCGAGCGCGGCGCGCACCTGCCGCAGCCATTCCGGAAACCATTCCAGCGCCACGTCTTCCGGCAGCGTGCCGCCGCTGGCATTGTGCTGCATCACTTGGCCGATGCGCCGCGCGCCCCGTGCGGCCAGCGCCTCATCGAAACGCCTGCCGCCGAAGCAGTAGGTGCCGACGTGCGTGCTGTCGCCGAGCGCAAACACGCCGTAGTGCACGTGCGCCAGCGACTCGCGACATGCGAGGAGATCGGCGTAGAAGGCCTTGGCGTTGTCTGGCACGTCGCCCTGGCCATAAGTCGACGTGCAAATCAGGAATACGCCGGGCCGCTCGAACACGCGCCGGTCGAGCGCATCCATGAACGTGACGTCGATGGCGACTTGCGCGTCGGCGTAGGCGAGCTCGATCTCCTGCGCGACCAGCTGCGCGGTGCCGGTCATCGTGCCGACCAGGATATTGATGTTCAGCACCGGTCGAGGCTTGTCATCGGGACGGTCATGAACTATAGTACATACCTTGATAAATCGATGCAATAAAATGCATTATCGCACCAACCGACCCCGGCGCGAAGCCGGAGGAACACGTCGCCAATGAGCACCGTCTCGCCGTCGCGCGCGGGAGTGCCCGCGGCTTCCGACCGTGATGGCAATGCCGCGTATCTGGCCGCGATCGGCGAGCGCGTTCGCGACATCCGCGCGCGCCGGGGGATGTCGCGCCGCACGCTGGCGCACGATTCGGGCGTGTCCGAGCGCTATCTCGCATCGCTGGAAGCGGGCCGCGGCAACGTCTCGATCCTGCTGCTGAAGCAGATCGCGCAAGCGGTCGATGTGCCGGTCGAGCAGCTGGCGCGAAGCGGCCCCGAGGCGCCGACCGAGGTCGCGCTGCTGATGCAATGGCTGTCGCGACTTTCGGCCCCGGAACTCCGCCGTGCCTCGGACACGCTGCACCGCGCGTTCGGCGCCGGGGGACAGGAACGAAAGCGCCGGATCGCGCTGATCGGTCTGCGCGGCGCCGGCAAGACGACGCTGGGTCAACGCCTCGCCGCGACGCGACGCGTTCCCTTCATCGAGCTCGATCGCGAAATCGAGCGGGCGGCCGGCGCGTCGCTGGCCGAGCTGTTTCTGCTCTACGGCCTGCCGGCCTACCGCCGTCACGAGCGCCGCGCGCTGGAAGCGCTGCTGCTGCGCGACGAGGCAATGGTGATCGCGACCGGCGGCAGCATCGTGTCGGAGCCCGAGACGTTCGATTTGCTGCTGTCGACCTGCCGCGTCGTATGGCTGAAGGCCAAGCCCGAAGAGCACATGTCTCGGGTCGTCGCGCAAGGTGACCAGCGGCCGATGGCCGGGAGCACCGAGGCTATGGAGGATCTGAAACGGATTCTGGCTGGACGCGAGCTCTTGTACCGCAAGGCCGACGCGATCGTCGACACGTCGGGCAAGTCGATCGCGCAGAGCCTGCGGCTGCTGGCCCAGGTCACTGCTGTCGGCACCACCGAGACCGCCAAGCGCCCCGGATGAATCCGATGGTGACCTTCGACACCGACCCCGGCCATTACGCACACTGGCGCTTGAGCATCGACGGCGCGGTCGCGACTTTGGTGCTCGATGTCGACGAGGATCGCGGTCTCCAGCCCGGCTACAAGCTCAAGCTCAATTCGTACGATCTCGGCGTCGACATCGAGCTCGCCGACGCACTGCAGCGGCTGCGCTTCGAGCACCCCGAGGTACATTGCCTGGTGATCACCAGCGGCAAGGAGCGCATGTTCTGCTCGGGCGCCAATATCTACATGCTCGGCTCGTCGTCGCATGCCTGGAAGGTCAACTTCTGCAAGTTCACCAACGAAACGCGCAATGCCATCGAGGACGCAAGCCTCTTTTCGGGATTGAAATCGATCGCCGCGCTGAACGGCACGACGGCCGGCGGCGGCTACGAGCTGGCACTCGCCTGCGACGAAATCCTGATGATCGACGACCGGTCTTCGACGGTGAGCCTGCCCGAAGTTCCGCTGCTGGCGGTGCTGCCGGGCACCGGCGGGCTGACGCGGTTGACCGACAAGAGAAAGCTTCGCCGCGATCTCGCCGACGTCTTTTGCACGACGATCGAAGGCGTGCGGGCCGATCGCGCCAAAGCCTGGGGCCTGGTCGACGCCATCGCGACGCCCAGCACGTTCGGCCAGACGCTTGCCGGTCGCGCAAAGGATCTCGCCGCGGCGGGCGCGCATGCTTCGGAAGATTCGCCGCCGCGCGGCATCGTGCTTACTCGGCTCAAAAGGACCGTTGGCGAGTCCGGCATCGGTTATCCGAACCTCGACGTCGCGCTCGATCGCCCCGCGCGCATCGCGACGTTCATGCTGCGGGCGCCGGCGGCCCGGACCCCCGACTCGATCGAAGCGATCACCGCGCAGGGCGCCGACTGGTGGCCGCTGGCGCTTGCTCGCGAGCTCGACGACGCGATGCTGTTGCTTCGCACCAACGAGCTCGACATCGGCACCTGGGTGATGCGGACCGCCGGCGATCCCGCGTCGGTCCTGGCGGTCGATGCGATCCTGGCCGAACACGCCGAATACTGGCTGGTGCGCGAGACGATCGGCCTGTGGCGGCGCACCTTGTCGCGGCTCGATGTGTCCGCACGCTCAGTCTTCGCGCTGATCGATCGCGGCTCATGCTTTGCCGGCACCTTGCTCGAGCTCTCACTCGCGGCCGACCGCAGCTACATGTTGGCGCTTCCCGACGAGCGCGATGCCGAGCCGGCGATCGCGCTGTCGGTGCAGAATTTCGGCGCCTATCCGATGTGCAACGGACGCGCGCGGCTCGCCAATCGCTTTGCCGTCGATACGCTCGTGCCGGATCGTCTCGGCGCAATGCTGCGCTCCGATGCCGCGCGCGAAGCGGGCCTGGTGACGTTCACGCCGGACGACATCGACTGGGACGACGAGATCCGGCTTGCGTTGGAGGAGCGGGCGAGTCTTTCGCCGGATGCGCTCTCGGGCATGGAAGCGAGCTTGCGCTTTTCCGGACCCGAGACGATGCATGCGCGCATATTCGGCCGGCTGGCGGCGTGGCAGAACTGGGTCTTCCAGCGCCCGAACGCCGTCGGCAAGGACGGCGCGTTGAAGCTCTTCGGCAGCGGCACGCGGGCCAAGTTCGACTGGGAGCGCGTGTAGGTTTGCGCGGCGATTCATGGCGATCAACTACAACGAAAAGATACCGAACAACGTCAATCTGACCGACGATCGAACGCTGCAACGCGCGCTCGAGCATTGGCAGCCGAAGTTTCTGCAGTGGTGGCAGACCATGGGTCCGTCCGACTTCGCCGCCGCGGACATCTACCTGCGCACTGCCGTCGGGGTCGACGCGGCCGGTTGGGCAAGCTACGGCCAGGTGCGGATGCCCGACTACCGCTGGGGCATCTTTCTCGCCGACGCCGACCCGGCACGCACGATAGGGTTCGGCGATCATATCGGCGAGCCGGCGTGGCAACAGGTGCCGGGCGAATATCGCTCGCCGCTGCGGCGGCTGATCGTCACCCAGGGCGATACCGAGCCGGCGTCGGTCGAGCAGCAGCGCCTGCTCGGACACAGCTGTCCGTCGCTGTACGACCTGCGCAACCTGTTCCAGATCAACGTCGAGGAAGGCCGCCACCTATGGGCGATGGTCTACCTGCTGCACGCGTACTTCGGGCGCGATGGACGCGAGGAAGCCGAGGAGTTGCTCGAGCGGCATTCGGGGGACGCCGACAAGCCGAGGATCCTGGGGACGTTCAACGAGCCGGTAACCGACTGGCTGTCGTTTTTCATGTTCACCTATTTCACCGACCGCGACGGCAAATACCAGCTCAAGAGTCTCGCCGAGTCGGCGTTCGACCCGCTGGCGCGGACGACCCGGTTCATGCTCACCGAGGAGGCGCACCACATGTTCGTCGGCGAGACCGGGCTTTCGCGCGTCATCAAGCGCGCGCTGGAGGTGATGACCGAGCTGGGCACCGACGATCCCGCCGCGGTTCGCAACGCCGGCGCGATCGATCTGCCGACGTTCCAGCGCTACCTCAATTTCTGGTTTTCGTCTTCGCTCGACCTGTTCGGCTCGGAAGTGTCGTCGAACGCCGCGTCGAGCTTCGCGACCGGCCTCAAGGGCCGGCCCGACGAGTCGCAATACGACGATCACCGCTGCGTCGACGTTGCGTTCGAGCTCGCGCAGCCCGATCCGGTGCGCGGCGTCAAGACCGAAAGCATCCCGCTGCGCAACGCGATGAACGAAGTGCTGCGAACCTCGTACGTGCGCGACTGCGAGCTGGGGCTCAAGCGCTGGAACCGACAGTTCGAGCGCGCGGGCATGGGGCAGCGGCTTGCGTTGCCGTCGCCGCGCTTTCACCGCGCGATCGGCGTCTGGGCCGGCGCGCACTGCGATCCGGACGGCGCAATCATCGACGAGAGCGAATTTCGCCGGCGTGAAGGCGAATGGCTGCCGACCGAAGCCGACCGCACGTTCGTGAAGAGCCTGATGCGCCAGGTCATCGCGCCCGGCAAAATGGCCGGCTGGATCGCGCCGCCCGAGCGCGGCATCAACAGCCTGCCGATCGAATACGAGTACGTGCGCCTCTAGCTAAACCGGGCCAACCTGCCTCTAAGGCATGCACGATTCTCGGGCGCGTTCGCGCCTTTGTGGTGCAACCCGGCGGCGCGAGCCTTGCGCTACACTGCGGGCATGACCAGCGTCGCACGCGCGCTTGCGCGATCAGACCTTGCGCCGCGTATACCGCATGCGCCGCGCCCGTCCGCATCGCGCTGGCGCGCCGAACTGCGGCTTCGCTTCGAGCGCTCCGGCCCGCGCACTGTCCTCGCCGAGCGCTTTCACGTCGGACCGCTGCGGGTGCAGAAGTCTCTTTACGCCGAAGGTCATGGCGTCTGCCAGAACATCATCGTGCACCCCCCGGGGGGCATCGTTGGCGGCGACGCGCTGGTCATCGATGCCTCCGCAGGACCAGCCGCGCACGCACAGTTGACCACCCCCGGTGCAGCCAAGTGGTATCGCAGCGCCGGCGCGCCCGCGACCCAGCATCTCTTCCTGCGCGCTGCGGAAGCGGCGGTTATCGAGTGGCTGCCGCGCGAGACGATCGTCTACGACGGCGCCATCGCGGAGCTCGACACCCGTATCGAGCTCGCCCTCGACGCGGTGTTCATCGGCTGGGACATCGTCTGTCTGGGACGCACGGCCAGCGGCGAGCGCTTCCGCCAGGGATCTCTGCGACAGCAGCTGAGCCTCTCGCGGGACGGCGCCGCCGTCTATGTCGAACGCGCGCGCGTCGACGGAGGTGGGCGTCTGATGAGCTCGCCTGTCGGCTTGAACGGCGCAACCGTCTTTGGCACATTCATTGCTGCCGCACCGAAGACAAACGACACACTGCTCGAGGCCTGCCGCAAGATCGTCGCGGACGGCGAGGGCGCCGTGACGCGCCTGCCCGGCGTGCTGCTCGCGCGGTATCGCGGGGCGTCGGTCGAGCCGGCGCACGCTTACTTCGAACGGCTGTGGCGCCTTGCGCGGCCGCAGCTCACGGGACGCGATGCGATTCCGCCGCGCATCTGGAGCACCTGACGACGAGACATCGATGGACCTGACACCGCGCGAGAAAGACAAGCTGTTGCTGTTCACCGCCGCATTGCTGGCCGAGCGCCGGCTCGCGCGCGGCGTCCGCCTGAACTATCCGGAGGCAGTCGCCTATATCAGCGCGGCGATAGTCGAAGGCGCGCGCGATGGACGCGACGTGGCTGAGCTGATGAGCGACGGCACGACCTTGCTGACGCGCGCGCAGGTGATGGAAGGCGTCGCGGAGATGATTCCGGAGATCCAGGTCGAGGCGACCTTTCCCGACGGCACCAAGCTCGTAACCGTTCACCAGCCGATCCCCTGAGGCGCGAATGATACCGGGCGAAATATTTCCCCGCGATGGCGACATCGAGTTGAATGCCGGGCGGCCGACGATCACGCTCGAGGTCTCGAACACCGGCGACCGGCCGATCCAGATAGGTTCGCACTACCATTTCGGCGAGACCAACGCGGCGCTCTCCTTCGATCGGGCAAAGGCGCGCGGATTCCGTCTGAATATCGCCGCGGGCACCGCGGTCCGCTTCGAGCCGGGGCAGACCCGCACGGTCGAGCTGGTCGCGCTGGCGGGAGCGCGCATCGTCCATGGATTCAGCGGAGCCGTGATGGGTCCGTTGGACGTCAGGTCCGCGACCAAGCCGCAACCGGCCTCGCGCGGTGCGTCCCCTGGCAAGCGCTCCAAGCGATGAAGACAGGAAGGCAGGCATACGCCGAAATGTTCGGCCCGACCGTCGGCGACCGCGTGCGGCTCGCCGACACCGACCTGATTGTCGAGGTCGAGAAGGACCTGACCGTCTACGGCGAGGAAGTCAAATTCGGCGGCGGCAAGGTCATTCGCGACGGCATGGGCCAAAGCCAGCGCATGGCCAAGGATTGCGCCGACACGGTGATCACCAACGCCCTGGTGATCGACTGGTGGGGCATCGTCAAATGCGATATCGCGCTCAAGGGCGGGAAGATCGCGAAGCTCGGAAAGGCGGGCAACCCCGACATCCAGCCAGGCGTCGAGATCGTCATCGGCGCGGGAACCGAGATCATCGCCGGCGAAGGCATGATCGTCACCGCCGGCGGAATCGACAGCCACATTCATTACATCTGCCCGCAGCAGATCGAGGAGGCGTTAATGTCGGGCGTCACGACGATGCTCGGCGGCGGCACCGGGCCGGCGACCGGAACCTGTGCGACGACCTGCACGCCCGGACCCTGGCACATGCTACGGATGCTGGAGTCGGCGGAGGGCTTTGCGATGAACCTCGGCTTCCAGGGCAAGGGCAACTGCTCGACGCCGGGACCGCTGGCCGAGCAGATCGAGGCAGGCGCCTACGGATTGAAGCTGCACGAGGATTGGGGTACGACGCCCGCGGCAATCGATTGCTGCCTGTCGGTCGCCGACCGCTACGACGTGCAGGTGACGATCCACACCGACACGATCAACGAATCCGGCTTCGTCGAAACCACGCTGGCGGCGATCGGCGGACGTGCAATCGGCACGTTTCACACCGAGGGCGCGGGCGGCGGGCACGCGCCCGACATCATCAAGGCGTGCGGCGAGCCAAACGTCCTGCCTTCGTCGACCAACCCGACGATGCCGTACACGGTCAACACCGTCGACGAGCATCTCGACATGCTGATGGTGTGTCACCACCTCGACCCGGCGATCGCCGAGGACGTCGCTTTCGCCGAGTCGCGCATCCGGCGCGAGACGATCGCCGCCGAGGACATCCTGCACGACATGGGCGCGTTCTCGATGATGTCGTCGGATTCGCAGGCGATGGGCAGCGTCGGCGAGGTGATCATCCGCACCTGGCAGACCGCGCACAAGATGAAGCTGCAGCGCGGCAAGCTCGAAAGCGACCCTGCCGCGCACGACAACTTCCGGGTCAAGCGCTACATCGCAAAATACACGATCAATCCGGCGATCACGCAGGGGATTTCGCACATCGTGGGCTCGGTCGAGCCGGGCAAGCTCGCCGATCTGGTGCTTTGGAAGCCGGCTTTTTTCGGCGTCAAGCCTTCGCTGATCCTCAAGGGAGGGATGATCGCCGCCGCTGCGATGGGCGATCCGAACGCATCGATCCCGACGCCGCAGCCGGTCCATTACCGGCTGATGTTCGGGGCATTCGGTAAAGCGACGCATACGTCGGTGACGTTCGTCTCCGCCGCGGCGCTGAAGAACCCCGCGGTCACCGGCCTCGGTCTCGCGAAGCCTCTGGTCGCGGTCAAGAACACGCGCAAGATCGGGAAGAGGGACATGAAGCTGAATGACGCGATGCCGAAGATCGATGTCGACCCAGAGACCTACGAAGTTCGCGCCGACGGCAGGCTGTTGACCTGCGAGCCGGCGAGCGTGCTGCCGATGGCGCAGCGCTATTTCCTGTTCTAGGCGCCGGCGACGATGCTTTATGTGCGGCAGCGCATCGGTGCCCAGACGGCGTTCGATGCCGAACTGATGCTTCCGTTCGAGCTACGCCAGAAGAGCCGTCTGCGCGCGATCGCCAGCGGCGGCGAGGAGATCGGTCTCCTGCTCGAGCGCGGCACGATACTGCGCGATGGCGACTGCCTGCGCGCCGACGACGGACGAGTCGTGCGCGTCCGGGCGGCTTCCGAGGAGCTGATCGAAGTGCGCTGCGAAAACGCCGAGTTGCTCGCGCGCGCCGCCTATCACCTTGGTAATCGCCACACGCCGGTCCAGGTCGGGCCCGGCTGGCTGCGCATTGCCGCAGACCACGTCCTGGCGCAGATGTTGATCGGCCTGGGCCTGACGCCGCGTCCGTTGACCGCGCCGTTCGAACCCGAAGCGGGCGCCTACGCCGCCGGCCATCAACACCATTCGGGCGAAGCGAAACACGCCGGCGTGATCCACGACTTTGCACTGCTGCGAGGAAAGCGCTGATGGACGGTGCGCCTGCGCTCGAACCGGGACTCGCGCTGCTGCGGCTGCTGCAGCTCGCGAGCCCGTCGCTGCCGATCGGCGGGTTCAGCTATTCGCAGGCGCTGGAATCGGTTGTCGATCAGGGCATCGTGCACGACGCGGCCAGCGCCTGCGCTTGGATCGGCGATGTCCTCGATCTGGTCATCGCCGAGGGCGAAGCGCCGGTCGCCTGGCGGCTGCTCGACGCGGCCGCGGCCGGCGATTGGCGCCGGTTCGAGCAGTGGAATGCCTGGTTTCGCGCCTCGCGCGAAACCGCTGAGCTTCGCGCCGAGACCGAGCAGATGGGCGGCTCGCTGGCGCGCCTGGCGTCGGATCTGGACCTGCTCGATGCGCCGGCGCTCGAAGCGGCACGACGCTGCGCGCCGCTGACCTTGCCGGCATCGTTCGCGCTCGCGGCATGCGGTTTCCGCATCGCGGCCGTCCCCGCGCTGACTGCTTATCTCTGGGTCTGGCTGGAGAACCAGGCGATGGCGGCGATCAAGTCGGTGCCGCTCGGCCAGCTGGCGGCGCAGCGCCTGCTCAAGGATCTCGCGACGCGGATTCCGGCGGCTTTGGTTCGCGCCAGGACGATTCTCGACGGCGAGATCGCGACCTTCGCGCCCGGCCTTGCGCTGGCCAGTGCCCGACACGAAACGCAATACAGCCGGCTGTTCCGTTCCTAGGCATTTGCACATGGCCATCTCGCAACCTCTGCGCGTCGGTGTCGGCGGCCCGGTCGGATCGGGCAAGACCGCGCTGACCCTCGCGCTGTGTCGCGCGTTGCGCGACAGCTACGAAATTGCCGTCGTCACCAACGACATCTACACCGAAGAGGACGCACGCTTCCTGGTCGACAACGAGGCGCTCGCCGCCGACCGCATCATCGGCGTTGAAACGGGCGGCTGTCCGCACACCGCGATACGCGAGGACGCGTCGATCAATCTCGAAGCCGTCGATCGCCTGGCGCAGCGCTTCGGCGATCTCGACCTGGTTTTCGTCGAAAGCGGCGGCGACAACCTCGCCGCGACCTTCTCGCCCGAGCTGTCCGATCTGACGCTCTACGTGATCGACGTCGCCGCAGGCGACAAGATCCCCCGCAAAGGCGGACCCGGCATCACCAAGTCCGACCTCCTGATCATCAACAAAATCGACCTGGCGCCGATGGTCGGCGCCTCGCTCCAGGTGATGGATCGGGATGCGCGGCGCATGCGCGGCGAGCGTCCGTTCGTCTTCACCAATCTGAAGAGCGGCGAGGGACTTGATACCGTGATTCGCTTCGTCGTCGAGCGCGGCATGCTTGGCGCGAGACGGCAGCGCACGCCGGCGGTCGGCGAATGAATGCGCGCGCTGCGGGCGCAGCTAAACACCCCCAAGACCCAAAGTAGTGCGCTGCCGATAACGGCGCACCGTATTGGGCCGCCGGTTCGGCACGGGCCACCGCGCTATCGCGACGCTTTGTTCGAGTCAACGCGCGACCTTCGGTGCAAAAACAGCGCGTTAGCCTTGCTCGCCTGCGCATGGCATGGATTGTGCGAAGCAACGCAGGGGAGCGCATGCATCGGGACGGCACCGACACGGGATCGGTGGTTTGGATTGTGCCGGTCGGCGGCCGATGCGCCTTGCCCACAGGGAAGCAACGAGCAAACGTCATTCATTCGACACGGGGCCAAACCATGCAACGAAGAAGTTTTCTGAAACGCCTGACGATCACGGCAACGCTGGCCGCTGCCGGACTCTCGCTGGGCGCGCCGGCGCACGCCGCCGACACGATCAAGGTAGGCGTCCTGCACTCGCTGTCGGGAACGATGGCGATCAGCGAAACCGTCCTTAAGGACGTGACGCTCATGGCGATCGAGGAGATCAATGCCAAGGGCGGGGTGATGGGCAAGAAGCTCGAGCCCGTCGTTGTCGACCCGGCGTCGAACTGGCCGCTGTTCGCGGAAAAGGCCCGGCAGCTGTTGACACAGGATAAGGTCGCGGTGGTCTTCGGCTGCTGGACGTCGGTGTCCCGCAAATCGGTCCTGCCGGTATTCGAAGAGCTGAACGGACTGCTGTTCTATCCGGTTCAGTACGAGGGCGAAGAGTTGTCGAAGAACGTCTTCTACACCGGCGCGGCTCCCAACCAGCAGGCGATACCCGCGGTGCAGTACCTGCTCAGCAAGGAGGGCGGTGGCGCCAAGCGCTTCGTCCTGCTCGGCACCGACTATGTCTACCCGCGCACGACAAACAAGATCCTGCGCTCATTCCTGCACAGCAAGGGTATCGCCGACAAGGATATCGACGAAAAGTACACGCCGTTTGGCCACTCCGACTATCAGACGATAGTCGCCGACATCAAGAAATTCTCCGCGGGCGGCAAGACGGCGGTCGTGTCGACGATCAACGGCGATTCGAACGTCCCGTTCTACAAGGAGCTGGGCAATCAGGGCTTGAAAGCCACCGACGTGCCGGTCGTCGCGTTCTCGGTCGGCGAGGAAGAGCTGCGCGGCGTCGATACCAAGCCTCTGGTCGGACACCTGGCCGCGTGGAACTACTTCATGTCGCTGAAGAATCCGGCCAATGACGAGTTCAAGAAGAAATGGGCGGCGTACGCGGTCAAGGCAAAGCTGGCCAATGCCGACAAGCCGCTGACCAACGATCCGATGGAAGCGGCATACGTCGGCATCAACATGTGGAAGCAGGCGGTCGAGAAGGCCAAGTCGACCGACGTCGACAAGGTGATCGCCGCGATGGGGGGCCAGACGTTCAAGGCGCCCGATGGATTCACGATCAAGATGGACGAGAAAAATCATCACTTGCACAAGCCGGTGTTCATCGGCGAAGTCCAGGCCAACGGGCAGTTCAACGTTGTCTGGAAGACGCCGGGGCCGATCAAGGCAACGCCGTGGAGCCCGTACATCCCGGAAAACGACGGCAAGAAGGACGAGCCGGACAAGAAGTAGCGCTGCAGTGGACGTCCCGACATGGCGGCAGCGGCCCGTGATCACCCGCTGCCGCCAGTCGCATTTTTGTGGCCTGGCGAGGAGAGATTCGAAGTGGTGATCATGCGTTTTGCCATCGCGCTGGCGCTGTCGGCGATTGTGCATTGCGCGACCGCCAGATTGCCGCCGGATGCGGTCCGCGACCTGGCGCTCGGCGAGAACGAGGCGAAGCTCAACGCGATCAAGGCGCTGGCATCCGGTGGCGACCCGGCCGCGCTGCCGATATTGCAGGCGCTGCTGAACGGCGAGGTGCAGACCGTCGCCGACACCCAGGTACTTCTGATCAAGGGCACCGGCGCTGATGCGACCGCCACCGACCTTCTGACCGGCAGCGCCGTCGTTCCCGTGCCGGCAAGCCGCGACGACGTCGTGGTCAACAATCGTGTGCGCAAGCAGCTGATCAATGCGATCGCCTCGTTCCGGCTGAGCGCGCCGGATCGCACGGTCCGGTTGGCGGCCGCCAGGGAGCTGCAGAGCGGGGCCGATGACGACATGCTGCCGGCGATCGGGGCCGCGCTGGCCAGGGAAACCGATGCCGAAGTCCAATCGCTGCTGTTGCTGACGCAGGCGTCGATCCAGATGGGGAGCAGCGACCGGAACACGCGGCTGGCAGCAATTCGCGCGCTCGCCGCCAGCAACAATCCGAACACCAAGACGCTGCTGCTGGGCGTGCTCGAGCAGAAGGACGGCCAATTCGTCGAGCCCGACGCCGACGTTCGCGCCGAGGCCGAGAAGTCGCTGCACGCGGTGCAGAGCAGGCTTTCGTCCGGAGAGATCATCGGCCGCGTCTTCAGCGGGATTTCGCTGGGCAGCATCCTGCTGCTCGCGGCGCTCGGCCTCGCGATCACCTACGGCCTGATGGGCGTGATCAACATGGCCCACGGCGAGCTGATCATGATCGGCGCGTACAGCACCTACGTCGTCCAGGACATCTTCCGCTCCCGCTTCAGTGAATGGTTCGATGCCTATCTGATCGCCGCAGTGCCGGTGTCGTTCGCCGCTGCCGCGCTGGTCGGCATGATCCTGGAAAGGACAGTTATCCGCTTCCTTTACGGGCGGCCGCTCGAGACCCTGCTCGCGACCTGGGGCATCAGCCTGATCCTGATGCAGACGGTGCGGACGATCTTCGGCGCGCAGAACGTTCAGGTCGAAAATCCGTCGTGGATGTCCGGCGGCATCGAAGCGATCACCGGCGTCGTCCTGCCCTGGAGCCGGATCGTGATCATCGGCTTCGCCGCGTTCGTGCTGCTCTCGACATGGCTGCTGCTGACCCGGACCCGGCTGGGATTGTTCGTGCGCGCGGTCACGCAGAACCGCGCGATGGCGAGCTGTACCGGCGTGCCGACGCGCCGCGTCGACACTTGGGCGTTCGGGCTGGGATCGGGGATCGCGGGGCTCGCCGGATGCGCGCTGTCGCAGATCGGCAACGTCGGTCCCGACCTCGGCCAGAGCTACATCGTCGACTCGTTCATGGTCGTCGTCCTGGGCGGCGTCGGCCAGCTCGCCGGCACCGTGTACGCGGCACTGGGACTCGGCATCGTCAACAAATTTCTCGAGGCCTGGTCGGGCGCGGTGCTGGCCAAGATCGCGGTGCTGGTGTTCATCATCGTGTTCATCCAGAAACGGCCGCAGGGCCTGTTTGCCCTGAAGGGCCGGGCTGTCGAAGCATGATGAGCAGCGCGGCGTTCGTTGCTCTGGCGCCTGTCGGGGGCCCGCAGTTCGCGCGGCTTCTGCCGCTCAACGGTTGGCTTGCCTACGTCGCGGCCGCGCTAGTGCTATTCGTCGCTTTCCCCGTGCTTCATCTAGTCGTACCGCCTGGCAGTGCACTGCATCTCTCCGACTACACGGTGACCCTGATCGGCAAGATCATGTGCTACGCGATCGTAGCCCTGGCGATGGACCTGATCTGGGGCTACACCGGGATCCTCTCGCTTGGTCACGGCCTGTTCTTCGCGCTGGGCGGCTACGCAATGGGAATGTATCTGATGCGCTCGATCGGGGCCGAAGGCGTCTATCACAGCACGCTTCCCGATTTCATGGTCTTCCTCGACTGGAAAGCGTATCCCTGGTACTGGAGCTTCACCGACCATTTCTGGTACGCGGCGCTGCTGGTCGTGCTGGTCCCAGGACTCCTGGCGCTGGTATTCGGCTATTTCGCATTCCGCTCGCGCATCAAGGGTGTCTACTTCTCGATCATCACCCAGGCGCTGACCTACGCGTTCATGCTGCTGTTTTTCCGCAACGACACCGGATTCGGCGGCAACAACGGCTTTACCGACTTCAAACGGATCCTGGGTTTCCCGATCACCGCGCCGCAGACGAGGATGGTGTTGTTCGCGCTGACCGGCGCAGCGCTGCTGGGCTTCCTGCTGCTGGGACGCTGGATCGTGACCTCGAAGCTGGGACGCGTCCTGACCGCGATTCGCGATGCGGAGACGCGGGTGATGTTCTCCGGCTACAACCCGCTTTACTTCAAGCTGTTCATCTGGACGGTGTCGGCAATGATTTGCGGCATCGCCGGGGCCCTTTACGTGCCGCAGGTCGGCATCATCAATCCGAGCGAGATGTCGCCGGCGAACTCGATCGAGATCGCGATCTGGGTCGCCGTCGGCGGCCGCGGAACGCTGGTCGGCCCGGTGATCGGCGCGGGGGCGGTCAATCTGGGCAAGAGCTGGTTCACGCAGGCGCTTCCGGAATACTGGCTGTTCGTGCTCGGCCTTCTGTTCATTCTGGTCACTCTGTTCCTGCCGCGCGGTATTGCCGGCCTGGCAAGGGCATGGGCGCGCAAGGAATGAGCCTCTCCAACGCACGCGAACAATGGGATGACGCTCAGGCCGCGTCCGGTACGCGGATGCTCTCGCCCGGGGTCGACACCTCGCATGGCTGCATCCTCTATCTCGACGGCATTTCGGTCAGCTTCGACGGCTTCAAGGCGCTGGACAAGCTGTCGCTGGCGATCGACGCCGGCGAACTGCGCTGCGTCATCGGACCCAACGGGGCGGGCAAGACCACGATGATGGACGTGATCACCGGCAAGACGCGCCCCGACGCCGGCACGGCGTTCTTTGGCCAGACGATAGACCTGACGCGGATGACCGAGCCCGAAATCGCGACCGCAGGCATCGGGCGCAAATTCCAGAAGCCGACGGTATTCGAGCAGCACTCGGTGTTCGAGAACCTCGAACTCGCGCTCAAGGTCGACAAGCGCGTGCGGCCGACCTTGACGGCGCGGCTCGACAGCACGGCGCGCGACCGCATCGCGAGGACGCTGGACACGATTAAGCTGCTCGGCCAGGCGGCGCGACCCGCGGGCCTGCTGTCGCACGGTCAGAAACAATGGCTGGAGATCGGCATGCTGCTGATGCAGGAGCCGCAGCTATTGTTGCTCGACGAGCCAGTGGCGGGAATGACCGACGACGAGACGATGCGCAGTGCCGAACTGTTCGTCGAGCTGGCCGGCGAATACACGCTGGTCGTCGTCGAGCACGACATGGATTTTGTCGAGCGGATCGCGCACAAGGTGACGGTCCTGCACGAAGGCAGCGTGCTCGCCGAAGGCTCGATGGACCAGATCCAGCAGAACGAAGAGGTGATCGAAGTGTTTCTGGGGCGATAGATGCTCGAGGTCAGAGCGCTCAACCAGTACTACGGCGGCAGCCACATCCTGCGCGACGTGTCGTTCGACGTTCCAGCGGGCGCATGCACCGCCCTGATGGGACGCAACGGCGTCGGCAAGACGACGCTGCTCAAATGCCTGATGGGACTGCTGCCGACGCGTTCCGGCGAAATCGCCTTCGACGGCCGCATCATCGGCGGCCTTCCACCGTATTCTCGAGCGGCGCTGGGCATCGGCTATGTGCCGCAGGGACGCGATATCTTTCCGCGGCTGACCGTCGCCGAAAATTTGCAGATGGGACTGTCCACCGCCAAGCGCGGCACCCGGATCCCGGAATTCATCTTCGAGATGTTTCCGGTGCTCGAGCACATGATGAGCCGTCGGGGCGGCGATCTTTCCGGAGGGCAGCAGCAGCAGCTCGCGATCGGCCGGGCGCTGGCAATGCGGCCGCGTCTGCTGATTCTCGACGAGCCGACCGAAGGCATACAGCCATCGATCATCAAGGACATCGACCGGGCGATACGCAAGCTGCTGGCCGCCGGCGACATCGCGATCCTTCTGGTCGAGCAATACTACGATTTCGCCAAGTCGCTCGCCGATCGCTATGTCGTGCTGTCGCGCGGCGAAGTCGTTGCCCGCGGCGCAGGGAATACGATGGACGAGGACAACGTTCGCGCGCATCTGGCCGTGTAGCGCGAGGGCGGCGCGATCACGCTATGGCGCGGCCGCTGCAGGCGGCGGAATCGAACGCACCGACCGGATGGCGGTGGGCCCGGAGCAAAGTCGGCGCGAAGGGCGAGGAGTGCGTCGGTAAGCGCCGCCCGCCCCGGGCATCGGCAGTCGAGCAATAGCCATGCCAAGCAATCTCAAGCCCGCGCCGCTCGCGATTTTGCGCGCCGGACCTCACCGGCAGCGACGCGCCGCGGCACTAAGACGCCGCGGCCCGCCGTTTCTAGGCTTGCGGCTGCGGCTGTGGCGCCCCTTCGGCGACTGCGGCCGCCGCAACCTTGTGGTGATCTGCAGCCAGCAACATGTATACCGCAGGTACGACGAACAGCGTGAACAGTGTTCCGATCGACAGGCCGGTAAATATCACCAGGCCCATCGCGTGCCGGCCCGCGGCGCCCGCGCCGGCGGCGATCACCAGCGGCACGACGCCGAGCACCATCGCCGCGGTCGTCATCAGGATCGGGCGCAGGCGCACCCCCGCGGCTTGCTCGATCGCCTCGCGCTTGGTCTTGCCTTCGGCCTGCAGCTGATTGGCGAACTGCACAATCAGGATCCCGTGTTTGCTGATCAGCCCCATCAACGTCACCAGACCGACCTGGGTGTAGATGTTCAGCGTCGCCAGGCCGAGGTTGATGAAGATCAGGGCGCCGAACAGCGCAAGCGGTACCGATACGAGGATGACGATCGGATCGCGGAAGCTCTCGAACTGTGCCGACAGGGCGAGGAACACGATGATCACCGCGAACAGCAGCGTGATCACGAAGCCTCCGGATTCCTGCACGAACTGGCGTGAGACGCCGGAGTAGTCGAATGAATAGCCGCTGGGCGCTACCTGTCGCAGCGTCGTACGCATGAAGTCGAGCACCTGGTTCTGCGACACCGCCGGCGAGTAGACGCCGAAGATCGTTGCCGAGTTGAGTTGCTGGAAGCGCGCGATGCCTTCCGGAACGACCTCGGTCTTCTGCGTCGCCACCGTCGAGGCCGGGACCAGCGATCCGTCGGCAGTCCGGATGTGGTAGTCGAGCACCTGGCTGGCGTTGAGCCGGTCGTTTTGAAGCACCTGCGGAATCACCTTGTACGAATGGCCGGCGATCGAGAAGTAGTTGACGTAGTTGCCGCCGAGCGCCGCGCTAAGTGCCGCACCGACGTCCTGCTGCGTCATGCCCAGCGTCGCCACCAGGTCGCGATCGACCTGGACGCTCGTCTGCGGCTTGTCCACCTTGAGGTCGGTGTCGATGTAAAAGAACATGCCGCTGGCTTGCGCCTTCGCGAGCACTGCCTGCGCGACGTCGTTGAGCTTCTGATAAGGCTCGGTCGTCTTGATGATGAACTGCATCGGCAGGCCCTGCGAGCCGGGCAGCGACGGGAACTGGAATGCGGCCACCCGCGCGCCGGAGACGCTGTTCCATTTCTGCTGCAACTCCTGCTGCAGCTGGGTTGCACTCTTGGTCCGCTCGTTCCAGGGTTTGAACAGCACGCCGCCGAAGCCCTGGTTGGTCGTCGGCACGCCGGTGATCTGGAACATCTGGTCGTATTCGGGAATGCTCTTGGCGATCTCGAAAACCTGCCTCGAATAGACATCCATCTGCTGCGAGGTCGCATTCGGCGGGCCGATGATCTGCGTCAACACGACGCCCTGGTCCTCGGTCGGCGCGAGCTCCGACTTCGACGTCATGAAAAGGTAGACGACGCCGCCGAGCAGGATTACGCCCATCACCACCGGGACCGCCCAGGTGTCGAGCGTGCCGTGCAGCCGCCGCTCGTAACCGCGATGCAGGCGGTCGAATTGGCGGTCGACGAAGCGGACGAAGCGCCCGCTTTCCTGCTCGCTGCGGAAAAAGCGCGACGTCATCATCGGCGACAGGGTCAGCGCGACGATGCCCGACACCGTGACCGCACCGGCGAGGGTAAAGGCGAATTCGGTGAACAGCGCGCCGGTCAATCCCCCCTGGAAGCCGATCGGAACATACACCGCGACCAGCACGATGGTCATCGCGATAATCGGTCCGCCGAGTTCGCGGGCCGCGATCAAGGAGGCCTGAAGCGGCGATTTGCCTTCCTCCTTCATGTGCCGGTCGACGTTCTCGACGACGATGATTGCATCGTCGACGACCAGGCCGATCGCCAGCACCAGCGCGAGCAGGGTCAGCAGGTTTATCGAATAGCCGAGCGCCAGCATGACGAAAAACGCGCCGATCAGCGACAGCGGCATCGCGATCAGCGGGACGATGACCGCACGGAGGCTGCCAAGGAAGAGGAAGATGACGACGGCGACGATCAGCAGCGACTCGGCCAGCGTCTTGACCACCTCGTCGATCGAGCTGCTGATGAACTTGGTCGAATCGTAGACGATATCGCCGGTGATGCCGTTGGGCATCTCGGCCTGGATGTCGGGAAACACGGCGCGCACGCGCTTGACGACGTCGAGCACGTTGGCGTCGGGCGCGACCTTGATGCCGATGAAGACCGAGTTGCGTCCGCCGAACGCGGTCGAAAAGTCGTAGTTCTCCGCCCCGAGGCTCACCGTTGCGACGTCTTCGAGGCGCACGATTGCGCCGTCCTTCTGCTTGATCACCAGCTTCTTGAACTCGTCGACCGAGTGCAGGCTTGTCGCCGCCGTCAGGTCGACGCTGACCATCTGGCCCTTGGTCGTGCCGAGTGCCGCGAGATAGTTGTTGTTGCCCAGCGCCGTGCGCACGTCGGTGGCGGTGACACCGTACGCCGCCATCCGGCCGGGATCGAGCCACGCGCGCAGTGCAAACGTGCGCGCGCCGAGGATTTCGGCGACCTGAACCCCTTCGATCGAATCCAGCTTCGGCTTGACGACGCGGACCAGGTAGTCGGTGACGTTGTTGTTGGGCAGCGACTCGCCGAAAAAGCCCATGTACATCGCGTCGATCTGCTGTCCGACCTGCACGTTGAGCACCGGCTGCTGCGCCTCGGGCGGCAACTGGTTGCGCACCGAGTTGACCTGCGTGTTGATCTCGGTTAGCGCGCGGTTGGCGTCGTAGTTGAGGCGCAAAGTCGCTGTGATCGACGAGACGCCCGATGTGCTGGTCGACGAGAGGTAGTCGATGCCCTGCGCCTGTGCGATCGCACCTTCGAGAGGCTGCGTGATGAATCCGGCGACGGTCGCCGCGTCGGCGCCGTAATAGGCGGTGCTGATCGTGACGACCGCATTCTGTGTCTTCGGGTACTGCCGCACCGATAGGCTCAACAACGATCTGACACCGAGCACAAGGATCAGCAGGCTGACCGTCGTCGCAAGCACGGGCTTGCGAATGAAGATGTCGGTGAAGTTCATTATTTTTCCTGCACGGTCGGGTTGGGGTTGTTCGTCGGCTGAACCGAATTGTCGACGACCAGCGGAGAGCCATTCTTGAGCTTCACCTGCCCGCTGGTGACGACCTGGGTGCCCGCCTCGATGCCCTTGAGAATCGCCACCTGGTCGCCGCGGGTCGGCCCGGTCGTGACAAACACCTGCTGGGCGATCAGCTGGTCATTGCCCTTGGCGTCCTTTTTGTCCGATGCCTTGACCACGAACACCGTGTCGCCATAGGGATTGAACGTTATCGCCGTCTGCGGCAGGGTCAGATAGCGTTGCGGCGCGCCCTGGTCGACCTTGACCGAAGCGAACATGCCCGGGAGCAGCTCGCGCTTCGGGTTCGGCACCGTCGCTTCGATCTGCACATTGCGGGTCGAGGGATCGATCTTGGGGTTGATCGCATTGACCTTGCCGGTGAATGTCTGGCCCGGATAGGCATCGCTCGTCAGCGTCACCTTCTGGCCGACGGAAACCTGTGGCAGCTGCTGCTGCGGCAGATTGAAATCGACGTAGATCGGGTCGATCGTCTGCAGCGTGACCAGCTTGTCGGCCGGGTTCAGGTACTGGCCCGGATTGACGGTGCTGATCCCCAGCTTCCCGGTGAACGGAGCCCGCAGCGTCTTCTTGCGGATCAGCGCCGCCTGCTGCGCGACCAGCGCCTGCTTGCTCTTCAGGTCGCCTGCATCGGCGTCGACCTGCGCCTTGCTGGCCACTTCCGCGGCGAGCAGCTGCTTGTCGCGCTCGTACACCGTCGCCGCGAGATCGGCCGCGGCCTGCAACGAATTGAGCTGTGCGATCTCGGTCTCGTCGTTGAGCTGGGCGAGCACCTGGCCGGCCTGGACCTCGTCACCCGATTTGAAGTTGATGCTGCGCACCAGTCCGGCGACCTCGGTCGTGACGTCGACTCCGCGTATCGCGCGCAGCGTGCCGATCGCATTGAGCTGCGGCTGCCATTCCTGGTAATCGACCTTGGCCGCGCTGACCGTCGCCGAAGGCACCGGGGCAGAGGCCATGTACTTCTGCATCATGTAGCCCTTGAATATGTTGAAGCCCACGATGCCGCCCAGCAGCACTCCGACCAGCACCAGCATGATGATCATGCGTTTCTTCATTGCAGACTTCATCGCAGACTTCTCCGTTCGAATGTTCGACTGGGAATCGGTTTGGGTTCGGTCGCCGGAGCGCTCAGGCGGGCGGCACAGTCGCGTTGCCGTTCCACCAACCGCCGCCGAGCGCCTGGAACAGCGCCGCAGTGTCGGCATAGCGGTTCGCCTGGGCCTGGACCAGCGCGAAGCGCGCCTGGTTGAACTGGCGCTGGGCGTCGAGCAGCGCGATATAGTTCGTGGCGCCGAGCTGGAACTGCCGTTGCGTGAGGTTCAGCGTCTCGCGCGCGAGGGCTTCGGCAGCCGACTGCGCCTTCAGCGTTCGCGCATCGGCCTCGAGCGCACGCAAGGCATCGGCCACGTTCTGGAAGGCGAGCAGCACCGTTTCCCGATATTGCGCCGCGGCCTGGTCGTAGGCCGCGACGGCGGCGCGGCGCTTGTGCTCGAGCTCGCCGGCGTGAAACAGCGGTTGCAGCAATCCGGCGCCGATGCTCCATATGCTCGGGCCGGCGAAGAGATTGTGCAGCTGGGTCGCTTGCACACCGAAGCTGCCGGTCAGGTTGATCTGCGGATACAGGTTTGCCGTGGCAACCCCGATCTGTGCGCTCGCCTGGTGCAGCAGCGCCTCGGCCGCGCGGATATCGGGCCGTTGCCGCGCCAGCTCCGACGGCACCGAGAGCGGCAAGTCCTGCGGCAAGTTCAAGGCGGCCAGATCGAAGGTTGGAATTCCGCCGTCGCTGGGGACCCGTCCGGCGAGCGCGGCCAGCTGGTGGCGCGTCTGCGCAAGCTCGCGCTCGAGCGGCGGCAGCAGCGCCTCCGTTTGCGCGGCCTGCGCTTGCTGCGCTACCAGATTGAGGCGGCCGACCGCCCCCAGCTCGAACTGGCGACGCACCAGGTCGAGCTGCTTGTTTTGGTCGTCGATGATTCCCCGCGTCGAATCGATCTGTGCGCGCAACGATGCTTCCCTGATGGCGGCAGTCACGACGTTCGATGTCAACGCGAGATGGGCACCGGCGAGCTGGTATTCCTGATAATCGACGAGCGATTGCAATGCTTCGAGCTCGCGCCGATTACCGCCGGCGACGTCGAGCGCATAGGAGACGTTGACCGACGCGTTGTACAGATTGAATATCGTCGTGCCCGCACCGGGCTGGCCAAACGAGGCGCCGGAGACCTTCTCGCGCGTCGCGTCCAGGTTGCCGTCGACCCTCGGATAAAGCAGCGCTCCGGTCTGCGCCGCCAGGTTTTCGCGCGCGACCTGCAATGCCGCCTGAGCGGCCGTGAGATTGGGGCTGTCGGCGATCGCCTGGCGCACCAGCTGATCGAGCGGATCGGAATGGAACAGGGTCCACCATTGCGCAGGCAGATCCTGCCCCGGCGCGAAACGCTGCGTGTTGCCGGCAGAACCCGGGGCGGACACGGTCTCATTCGGCAGATCGGTTTCCGTATAGCGCGTAGCCGCGGGCGCATCGGGCTGCCGGAAATTCGGTCCTACCATGCAGCCGGCGAGAAGCGCACTCGCTGCCCCAATGAATATTGCGCGACGCATTGTTTTCACCTTGCCGTCCCCGTGATTGGCCGTTATCGGCCTGCAGTCTCCGCGCGCAATTCGGCGCCGGCGACACCCCGTTCCCCACCCAAGCGTCATCTGCCAGCTTGGGGCGCTGCTTCGTCTTTTCAAGACTGGTCGCCCAGAGTGCGGACGGGCCGTGGTCAGGGTGGGCCCGGCTGGACTCGAACCAGCGACCAAAGGATTATGAGTCCTCTGCTCTAACCAACTGAGCTACAGGCCCGCGTGGCGCGGTCCACGATTATAGCCGACGCGAGTAGCCATCTGCCGTTGTCTGTGTGTTGCGACGTGCTGCCTTCAGCTCCGGCAGCGACGCGCGCGTTTCCCCGTCACGCGAGGCCCTGTAATCGTTGCTCGATGAAGCCCCGGCGCGCACCTGCGTTGCGGCACCGCGTGGCCGCTCGACCTTCCAGCCAGCGGCAGCTGCGCTCGCAGCGCATACGCGACCCGCACGGGGCACCGGTCGACGAGCCCTGGCTCTGCCGGCGTATATCATCGCGATGGCGAGACCCAATGCCGCCAGCGCCGCGAGCAGCAAGTTCTGTCGCAATTGAGCACTGTCTTCTTCCATCGCGGCAAACAGCGCGACGGTGATCGACAGACCGATCACCAGTCCTGCACCAAAATCAAGCAACGTTCTGGATGGGGGCACCGAGCGCGCTTTCACCGACATTCAATCGCCGGCCGCCGCCGCGGCGGCGTTGCCGCCGGCGGAGCGAATCGGCCGCGCCAGCCAGACGACACCGATAAGCCCCAGGAACAACAGCGCCGACATGAAAAAGATATCGTTGGCCGACAGCATGAATGCCTGCTGGTCGATCAGGCGGTTGAGCATCTGGTAGCTCTGCTGCTGGCCGACGCCGCCGGCATGCAGCTTGTCCAGCGCCTGCAGTGCGTTGGCGTCGAATGGCGAGATGTGCTCGGCAAGCTGCGCGTGATGCAGGCTCGCGCCGCGGTCCCACATCGTCGTGGCGATCGAGGTGCCGAACGATCCCGCCGTGATACGCGCGAAGTTGAACAGTCCCGATGCCGCGGGAAACCGGTCCGGCGAGAGGCCGGACAGGCTGAGGCTGACCAGCGGGATGAAGAACACCGCCACCGCAGCGCCCTGCAGTATCGTCGGCACCATGAGCGTGCGAAAGTCGGCATCGGTGTTGAACTGCGAACGCATGTAGAGCACCACTGCGAAGATTGCAAACGACACCGTCGCGAACACCCGCGGGTCGACCTTGGTGATGTTCCTTCCGACCAGCGGCGACAGCAGAATCGCCAGCAGTCCGACCGGCGCCAGCACCATGCCCGCCATCGTCGCGGTGTAACCCATGTATTGCTGCAGCCACAACGGTAGTAAGACCAGATTGCCGAAGAATGTTCCGTAGGCGACCGACATTGCCAGCGTGCTGGTCCAGAAATTGCGCCGCTGGAACAGTCGCAGATCGACGACAGGATGGCGCTCGGTCAGCTCCCATACGAGGAACAGGACAAAGCCGACGACCACGACGACTGCGAGGATCGCGATCTGAGGCGACTCGAACCAGTCGAGATCCTTGCCTCGGTCGAGCATTACCTGCAGCGCGCCGACCCAGATCACCAGCAGACCCAATCCGACGCCGTCGATCGGCAGCCGCACCGTCGCCGTTTCGCGCGGACGATAGATCATCCAGGTCACCGCGGCGGCCGCAATGCCGACCGGAATGTTGATATAGAAAATCCAGGGCCACGAGATGTTGTCGGTGATCCATCCGCCGAGCAGCGGGCCCGCTACCGGAGCGACCAGCGTCGTGATCGACCACATCGCCAGAGCCGTGCCTGCACGCTCCTTTTTGTAGCTCGATAACAGCAGCGACTGCGACAGCGGAATCATCGGCCCGGCGACCGCGCCCTGGATTACGCGAAACAGGATCAGCAGTCCCAGCGAAGGCGCCAGCGCGCAAAGAAACGACGACAGCACGAACAGAAGGACCGAAGTGGTGAACAGCCGCACCTGTCCGAAGCGTTGCGTCAGCCATCCGGTCAGCGGCAGCGATATCGCATTGGCGACGCCGAACGAAGTGATCACCCAGGTGCCCTGGTCGGGCGAGACGCCCAGGTCGCCGGCGATCGCGGGAATCGACACGTTGGCGATAGACGTGTCGAGCACGTTCATGAACGTGGCCAGCGACAAGGCGATCGTGCCCAGCACCAGCGCGCTGCCGGTCAGCGGCGGCGCGGCCGCGGGCGAGGCGGCCGCGGCCGGCGCAGCGGCACCCTGGGCAGCGGGCAGTGTTGCGTCCGACATCGCGCGTCCCTAGAGCGGGCGTCCGTTCGAAGTCGACGCCGGGTGCGAACTCCGCGCAAGCGTGTGCGAAGCGGTCGTTTCGGGTGCGGCGGTCGACCGCGCAAGATTTGCCGGTGACAGCGGCGCGCCGCGCTCGTTGGCGGCGATGATCGCCTTGACCCGCGCGTCGGCCACTTCTGCAAGCGAATGAAAGACGTCGGTCTCAACCGCCTGCGCCGGCTGGCCGAGCTGCGGCAGCCGATCACCTCCGCGCTGCCGCGTGTCCACTTCGACCTGCATCGACAGCCCGATCTGCAGCGGGTGCGCGGCAAGCTCCTGCGGATCGAGTCCGATTCGCACCGGAACGCGCTGCACGATCTTGATCCAGTTGCCGGTCGCATTCTGCGCCGGCAGCAGCGCGAACGCCGAACCGGTGCCGGCGCCGAAGCCGGCGATCGTGCCGTGATAGACGACCTTGCCGCCGTAGATGTCGGCGTGCAGTTTCACCGGCTGGCCGATGCGCATCGAAGCGAGCTGCGGCTCCTTGAAATTGGCGTCGACCCAGACCTGATCGAGCGGCACGATCGCCATCAGCGCCGCTCCCGGGCTTACCCGCTGTCCCAGTTGCACCGCGCGCTTGGCCACGAAGCCGGTGACCGGCGCCGGCAGCGTCGTGCGCGCATAGGCGAGATACGCGTCACGCACGTGCGCAGCGGCATTCTTCACGTCCGGATGTTCGTCTATCGTCGTGTGATCGACGCGGGCACGGTTGGCGGCGAACTGCTGCTGCGCTCCCGCTAGTCCCGCGCGCGCCCCAGACACCGCTTCGCGCGCATGCTGCAGCTCTTCACCCGAGATCGCACCCGAGCTGGAAAGGCGCTCGCGGCGCGCCAGGTCGGATTCGGCGGTGGCAAGCTCGGCCTGATGGATGGCGATTGCGCTCTGCAGCTGTGAGCTGGTGGCAAAAAGGCTGCGCACCTCGCGCACCGTGCGCGCAAGCTGGGCTTCGGCCTCATCGAGGGCGACCTTGCTGTCGGCTTCGTCGAGCCGCACCAGCGTCTGTCCAGTCTTGACGAACTGCGTATCGTCGGCGCCGATCGCGACGACGGTGCCGGAGATTTGCGGCGTGATCTGCACGACATTGCCGCTGACATACGCGTCATCGGTGGATTGCTCGTAGCGCAGCGCCAGCGCCCAGTAGAGTCCCCAGGCGATGCCGATGACGGCAAACGCGCCGATGGCGATCGCCAGCCAGCGCTTCCGCTGCCTGCGTTGCGCCGAGATCTGAGGAGCGAGATCCTGTTCACTCATGATGCTTTCCTTCTGTCTTGACTTGCTATTGCGTCAGGGCAGTATCGCGATCGGCGCCAAGCCGCTGGCGAGACTGCTGTCGACGATATGCACGAGACCTTCGCGCGCGCCGGTCCCGCAGTTTGTTTCCGCCGCGGCGTCGATCAGCTTGACTTCGCCGAACGCGACGATCAGCACCAATGTCGCCACGCCGAGTGCGCGCGCCGCCACGCGGCCCCGGCCCGGCGGCGGCGGGCAACCGGGGGCGCGGCTCGGCGGGACCCTTTCGAGGGTGTCGGTCATAACGTCGATTTCGTTATCATGGCGCTTTCAGCCGGCGCGGGCGGGCGCCGCCGACGACGGGTCGAAGCCGCCGCCAAGGGCGCGCACCAGGTCGATCGACAACGCAAGCCGGCGTGCCTGCAGGTCCGCGTCGAGGCTCTGCTGCGCCAGCCACTGCGCCTCGGTCGTCAGGACCTGAAGGTAGTTGCCCAGTCCTTCGCGATAGCGCAGCAGCGCCAGGTCATATGCCTGCCGGGAGGTCGCGACCGCGAGCACCTGCTGGGCACGCTGCTCGTCGACGCTGCGGAACGAGGTGATTTGATCGACGACATCGCGCAGCGCATCGGCCAGCATCTGGTTGTATTGCTCGACGGCGATATCGTAGCCGGCGTTCTTTGCGGCAAGATTGCCGCGCAGCCTGCCGGCATCGAAAATCGGCAGCGTGATCGCGGGGCCGAATCCGGCCATGCGGCTGGCGCTGGTCAGGAATCCGGCGGCGCCCAGGCTCTGGAAGCCGACGAAAGCCGCGAGATTCACGTTCGGATAAAACTCTGCGCGCGCCGACGCGATGTCGTGCGACAGCGCCTCGATGCGCAGGCGTTGCGCCGTCAGATCAGGGCGCCGGCCAAGCAGATCCGCCGGCAACGCCGATGGCAGGGCGACCGAAGCGCCCGTGCTCGCGCTGGGTCGCGTGATCGCGAGACCGCGGTCAGGCCCCTGTCCGAGCAACGCCGCCAGCTCGTGCCGCGAGAGCTCGATCGATTCCCGCAACTGCGCGATCACCTCCCGCGTCGCCGGCAACGCGGACTCCGCCTGCTTGACCTCGAGCAGCGAATCGACGCCGGCGGCATTGCGATCGCGGGTCAGCGCATAGATCTGATCGCGCTCCTTGAGCGTCGCCTCGGCGATATCGAGCTGCAGGTAAGCGCGCTGCAGCTGAACGTAGGCGTGCGCGATATTGACCGACAGCGCAAGCCGCGCGGCGTAGGCATCGATTTCGGCGACGCGGGCGGTGCCGAGGGCGCTTTCGTAGGCTTCGCGATTCTTGCCCCAGAAATCGATCTCCCAAGACAGCGTCGCCTCGAGCTGATGCAGCGTCGCCCAGCTGTTTCCGGGCGGAAGCGGCGTCGCGCCGTTCTTGGACGGATGCTCGCGCGTGATCTCGGCGTCGGCATTGATCTGCGGAAACAGCTGTGATCGCGCGATACCGGCGACTGCCAGCGCCTGACGCGTGCGCGCCTCTGCGACGCGCAAGCTCGGACTGCCGGCCAGCGCTTCGTCGATCAGCCGGTCGAGTTGCGTATCGTTCAGCGAATGCCACCAGTCGCTTTGCGGCCACGGCGCAGCGGCCGGCGTGCCCGCAAGCGAGCGCTCGGCGGACAATTGCGCGGCGCTGTTCTGCTCGGCTTGCGTCGACAGTCCGGCGGTGCTCGCGCAAGCGCCGATCAGCGCCGTCGCGCTGATGAGAATTGCGAAGCGCGCAATGTAGGCATTCATGCGATGACCGGTTTTGGTCCAAAGGGCTGCGATTCGCGCCACCAGGCGCGCAGCGATCGGCCCGGCATCCGTTCGATGCGGCGAAAGCGAGCCGAGTTCTGCCACGTGCACGGTGCGGCGTTTCATTTGAAATGGCGAAGCGAAAATCCTTTGCATCTTCAATTTCTGTTTTAACCTTTTGTTGTCACGGCTAAGAATGCCTAGGCAACGGTAACGGTAAAAAAAATCAACCGTTCACCAACATTCTTTTCAAAAAGCCTTCGAACTGGATGATCTCGTCCTTGCTGAATCCGCGCAGATAGCGGTTGAGGACCGTAACGACGCTCTCGATCAGTCGCGGGTAGACTGCCTTGCCTTCGGGCGTCAGCTCGAGATTGATCCTGCGGCGATCATCGGGACAGCGAATGCGCCGAACCAGACCTTTGCGCTCGAGCCGGTCGATCATGCGGGTCATCGCACCAGGGTCGTACGAGACCCCTTTGCACAACCCGGACGCAGAATCGGGCGCTTCGGCCAGAGTGACCAGGATCACGTATTGCGCCGACGTGATGTCCAACGGCGCGAGCTCACGGTCGAGCGCGTCCATCAGCTCCATCTTGACTTGGCCCAGCAGGCGGCCAAGCCCGGTGTGGGGGTCAAAGGTCTTCGCGCTGTAAAGAGCGGGTAAGACCACAGAAGTAGTTTCCATGAACGAATGATAGTTGCCTAGACAATAGTTGTCAAGGCTTTTATGAGTTATCGAGAATATCGGGGGGTCGGAGCTTTGGTTAGATCATTGATATTTAAAGACTCTCCCGCACGAACAGGACCCGGTGCATTGGAAATTGACGCGCTGCAGCATGCCGGAAATTTGCAGTAGACTGACACGGTGATCTCCCCCGGCCACTATCTGCGGCCGCTGCTGGCGCCGGAGTCGGTAGCGTTGATCGGCGCGTCGGCAAAGGCTGAATCGCTGGGCTGCATCGTCTACCAGAACCTGCTTGCCGGTGGCTTCAAAGGCCAGCTATTCGCCGTCAACCCGAATCACGCCACGATTCTCGACCGGCCGGCGTTTCCGTCGCTGACCGCGATCGGCAAGCCGGTCGACCTGGCAGTCATCTGCGCGCCGCCGTCGGCCGTGCCGGCGATTCTCGACGAAATGCACCGGCGGGCGCGTGGCGCCGTGATTCTTTCGGGTGCGCCGACGGCGAAGCCCGCCGACTTCCAGCGCTGGCGCCGCGAGATCGCCGTGCGCGCCCGTGCTTCGCGCATTCGGGTCATAGGACCCGCGAGCTTCGGAGTCATTCGTACCTCGCTCGGCCTCAATGCCAGCTACAGCGCCGTTGCGGCGGCGCCCGGCCGCCTAAGCCTGATCTCGCAATCGGGCGCGGTGTGCGGCGCGCTGCTCGATTTCGCGCGCACCGCCGGCATGGGATTCGCGTCGGTCGTAGCACTCGGCGGGACCGCCGACGTCGATTTCGGCGAGGTGCTGGAGTTCGCGTTGGCCGACGCCGAGACCGACGGCATTGTTCTGTATATCGAAACGCTGCGCGATGCCCGGAGCTTTCTGTCGGCCTTGCGCGCCGCTGCACGCACCAAGCCGGTGATCGTGCTCAAAGCGGGGCGGCATCCGGCACGGATGGTCGCGGGCGACATCGATCCGGACCGCGTGTTCGAAACGGCGCTCAGGCGCGCCGGCACGGTTCGCGTGCATACCTACGCGCAATTGTTCGCTTCGGCGCGCGTCCTGGCGTCGGGACGGATTCCCCGCAGCAACCGTCTGGCGATCGTCACCAACGGCAGGGGACCGGCACTCCTGGCGATCGATCGCGCCGGAGAGACGGACGTCGTGCTCGCCGAGCTCTCTGCGGCAACCCGCGTCAAGGTGGGTGCGCTGCTCCCGCCGGAAGCCGATCCGGGCAATCCGGTCGACGTTCGCGGCGAAGCGACGCCTGCGCGTTTTGGCGCCGCGGTGACTGCAGTGCTTGCCGATCCGGGCGTCGATGCGGTACTCGCCTTGCATGTCCCGGTGCCCGCCGCGCCGCCGGTCGCAACGGCCGAAGCTGTCGCAGCCGCCGCCCGCACTGCGGCCAAGCCGGTGCTCGCAGCGTGGCTGGGCGTCATCGACCATCCGGACGCGCGTGTCGCGCTCGAGTCGGGCGGCATCGCGAATTTTTTCACTCCGGAAATCGCAGTCGATGCGTTTGCATCGATCGCGGCATACCGGCGTAACCAGGAATGGTTGCTGGAAGTTCCGCCACCGCTCCCTGCGCTAAGCGCTCCCGATCTCCCGGCGGCAGAGCGCGTACGTGTGAAGGCAGCCGCGGCAAACCGTTCGCGGCTCGCCGATACCGAGGTCGCTGCGCTGCTCTCCGCCTTCGGCATTCCGGCCGCTCCTCTGAGCGCCGCGTCGACGGTCGCAGCGGCGCGTGCGTTCGCGCGCCGCGTTGGCTACCCGGTAATGCTCGAGCGCGACGGCGACGGCACAGCGGTACGCACCGGCTTGCGCGACGGAAGAATGCTCGCGCGGGCGTGGGCGGAGCTCGTCGCCGACAAATCCGGCCGGCCGCGCGGCAGGCGCGGATTCATCGTGCGCAAGCAGCTTGAATTCGTCCTGTCGCGACAGGTACGCATCGCCGTTCGCACCGACCCGCTGTTCGGGCCGGTGATCGGCTACGGTGCGACGTCGGTGCAGGCACGTGAGCTGGCGCTGATGCTGCCTCCGCTCAATCGCCGGTTGGCCGTCGATCTGATCGCCGGCGCTCGCGTTGCCGGCACACCGCCCGAAGTACAGCCGCTGGTCGCGCTGTTGCTCGAGGTATCAGCCCTGCTCTGCGCGCTGCCCTGGGTCGTCGAGATGGAGCTCGACCCGGTCGTCGTCAGCCCGGTCGCCGCGGTCGTCGCGCGTGCGAGCGTCGAGGTCGACCCTTCGCGGATCCGACTGGCGGACGGGTACCGACATATGGCGATTCATCCCTATCCGGTGGAGCTGGAGACAGGCTTGCGTCTTCGCTCCGGAGAAGTGCTGAAGCTTCGCCCGATACGGCCCGAGGACGCCGATCTCGAGCGCTCGTTCGTCGCAGGCATGTCCGAGCAAAGCCGCTATCGCCGCTTCATGCAGCACCTGCCCGCGCTGACGCCGCAAATGCTGGCGCGATTCACGCAGGTCGATTACGACCGCGAGCTCGCGCTGATCGCGCTCGACGGGGGGCCGCCCGCGGAAGCGATCGTCGCCGTCGCGCGCTATGTCGGCAATCCCGACCACGAGAGCGCGGAATTCGCGATCGCGGTCGCCGACGCCTGGCACGGGCGCGGGCTCGGCCGCGCGATGATGCAGGCGCTGATCGCACGCGCGAAGAAACGTGGCTTTCGCCGTCTCGTCGGCGTCGTGCTCGCGAGCAACGAGCCGATGCTCGCGATGTGCCGGAAGCTCGGCTTCGCCGTCGAGCGCGACCCGGAAGACCCCGACCAGATGGTCGTGACCCTGGATTTGGGCAAGTAGAAGAAAAAAACGCCGCGCAAGGCGGCGTTTCTTCGTTACATGGAGTTGCCGAACTAAGCTAGCCTTCGCCCTCGATGAAGCTGCGCAGCTTTTCCGAGCGCGACGGGTGGCGCAGCTTGCGCAGCGCCTTGGCCTCGATCTGGCGGATCCGCTCGCGCGTGACGTCGAACTGCTTGCCGACTTCCTCCAGCGTATGGTCGGTATTCATCTCGACGCCGAAGCGCATCCGCAGAACCTTCGCTTCGCGCGGCGTCAGCGTGTCCAGCACGTCCTTGCACACATCGCGCAAGGACGCATTGACCGCTGCATCGATCGGCGCCACCGTGCTCGCGTCCTCGATGAAATCGCCCAGATGCGAATCGTCGTCGTCGCCGATCGGCGTTTCCATCGAGATCGGCTCCTTGGAGATCTTCAGGATCTTGCGGATCTTCTCCTCGGGCATTTCCATCTTTTCCGCCAGCAGCGCGGGATCGGGCTCCTGCCCGGTTTCCTGCAGGATCTGCCGCGAGATCCGGTTCATCTTGTTGATCGTCTCGATCATGTGCACCGGGATGCGGATGGTCCGCGCCTGGTCGGCGATCGAGCGCGTGATCGCCTGCCGGATCCACCAGGTCGCATAGGTCGAGAACTTGTAGCCGCGGCGATATTCGAACTTGTCGACGGCTTTCATCAGGCCGATGTTGCCTTCCTGGATCAGGTCGAGGAACTGCAGGCCGCGGTTGGTGTACTTCTTGGCGATCGAGATCACCAGGCGCAGGTTCGCCTCGGTCATCTCGCGCTTGGCCTTGCGTGCCTTGGCTTCGCCGGTCGACATCTGCTTGTTGATTTCCTTCAGATCACGCAGCGGGATCATCACGCGCTTCTGCAGGTCGAGCAGCTTGTGCTGCTGCTCGACGATCGCCTGCCGGAAGCGGATCAATCCCTCGCTGTACGGATGGTGCGTGGCGATCTCGCGGTCGATCCAGCGCAGGCTCGTCTCGTGCTCCGGGAATTTCTTGATGAAGTCCGGCCGCGGCATGCCGCCCTTGTTGACGACGAGGTCCTGGATCTTGCGCTCGATCTGGCGGATGTTGTCGACCTCGCAGCGCACGCTGTCGCAAAGCCGCTCGACCTGGCGCGCGGCAAAGCGGATCTGCATCAGCTCGCCCGAAATCTTCTTCTGCAGCTCGAGGTATTTCGGCGCCTTGTGGCCTTCTTTCTGCAGCACGCCAAGCATGCGCGTGTACAGCCGGCGGATCACGCCGAAACGGGTCAGCGCGGCGACCTTCAGCCGCTCGAGATTCTCGGCGGCGATCGCGCCGCTGTTGTCCTCGGCTTCCTCGCCTTCCTCGACATCTTCGTCGTCCATCGCCTCAAGCTGCTCGTTGAAATCCATCAAGCCGTCGACGACGTCGTCGATCTTCAATTCGTCGCGCTCGATCTTGGCGGCCAGATCGAGGATTTGCGCGACCGTCATCGGGCAGGCCGAGATCGCCATGATCATGTACTTCAGCCCCTCTTCGATCCGCTTGGCGATCTCGATCTCGCCCTCGCGGGTCAGGAGCTCGACCGACCCCATTTCGCGCATGTACATGCGCACCGGGTCGGTCGTGCGGCCGAATTCCGAGTCGAGAGTCGATGCCGCGGCTTCGGCGGCCTCTTCGTCGACATCGTCTGCGGCGGCGGTCGGCGCCGCTTCCGACATCAGCAGCTGCTCGGCGTCGGGCGCCTCGTCGTAGACCTGGATCCCCATGTCGTTGATCATGGAGATGATGCCTTCGATCTGCTCGGCATCGAGGATATCGTCGGGCAGATGGTCGTTGATCTCGGCGTAGGTCAGATAGCTTCTTTCCTTGCCGAGCACGATCAGATTCTTCAGGCGCGTCTTGCGCGCCTCGGCCTCGGCTGGCGAAAGTTCGACCTTCCGCGGCTCGACGCCTCCGTTCTTGCCGCTGCGGACCTTGCCTTCCGCCAGGGCTTTTTCCGTACGCCTCGCCGACAGGCGTGCGGCGATTTCGCCGGCCGAAGGCTTGACCGCCGGCTTGGCTGCGGGCTTGCCCGCGGCCGCGGCGTTGCGCGTCGCGACTACCGGCTGCTTGGGCGGTGTCTTGCCGTTGAGCTTGGCCGGAGTTTTGGACGCCTTGGGGGCGAGAGCGGCCGGCGCCTTCGGCGCGGGCTTGGCCGGCGTATGCCTGCCCGCGCTCTTTATCGCAGGCTTGGCCGACCGGGCTTTGGCCTTTGGAGCCGGAGTCCGCTTGCCGACGGGTTTTTTGCCCCGCGCGACAGGCTTTTTCGCCGCGCCCTTCCTGGCCGCGGTCGCACCGGCGCGCGGGAGCTTGCGCGCGGCAGACTTTCCGGCCGGCTTGGCGCGGGCCTTGGGCTTGCTGCGCGACTTCGCCGCCCGCGCCGCTTTGGCTTTGGGCTTGGCGCGCGATTTCCTGACGGGCTTCGAATGTTTTTTGGCCATGATCGTCCTACGAGTTGCGGGGCCGGCCTCTAATCGACCACCGGCCGCCTGCCGACAGTTCGAAAATGGGGGCGAATGGGGAAAACTTCAAATTATAACATCCGGCTGCCGGGCTTCGCCTCAGCTGCCCGCCGGCGACTGGCGGGCGAGCTGCCGTTGCCGTGCGCGCTCGGTCTCTTCCGCAGACAATTCGATCGGCGGAGCATGCCGGCTCGCGTCCGAATCGCCGTGCTTCTGGGCGTTCAGCCAATAGCGCTTGATACCTTCGACAAGCTGGACTTCCAGCAATTCGCCGGCCAAACCCTCGATTTCCCCCGCCGTCAATGCGGCCATCAACGTGCTTTCGTGCGGGGAGCCTGCGAATTGCTGAAGGACGCCGGCCGTCGTCAGCGGTGGTGCACTGGCCCGGCAATGCGCGACGACTGCCGCCAGAGCGTCGCCTTCGGCGCCGCCGCCGACCGGCTCGGGCACATCGAACCGATGCGTCAAATCGGGCTCGAGCAGCACGCACTGCAAAATGCCGCGGAGGAGCGACGGTGCCGTGCGCTGCGGCCGCGTGCGCACGGCGGCGGTCGCGACCGCGCGCGCGACCGGCAACAGCGTATCCATTTCGGTTTCGCGCAAGCCTGCCAGCTCGGCCAGGCGGCGGCGCAACAGCGTTGCCAGCACCGGCGCGGTGATCTCGCCCAGCAGGGGCTTGGCCGCATTGACAAGCGCCGCGCGCCCTTCGGCCGAACGCGGCGGATAGCGCTGGGCGAGTTCCGCCAGCAGGAAGTCCGACAGCGGCGTGGCCGAGTCGACCAGCGCTTCGAACGATTCCTTGCCGCATCTGCGCACGTAGTCGTCCGGATCCTCGCCGTCGGGGAGAAACAGGAAGCGGGCGTTCTTGCCGTCGGCGAGCAGCGCCAGGGTGTTTTCCAGTGCGCGCCACGCAGCGCGTCGTCCGGCGGCATCGCCGTCAAAACAGAACACGACCGTGTCGGTCATCCTGAACAGCTTTTGGACATGAGCCGGCGTCGTTGCCGTGCCGAGCGTCGCCACCGCGTATTCGATGCCGTGCTGGGCGAGGGCGACGACGTCCATGTATCCCTCGACTACGACCACCCGTCCGGCGGCGCGAATTGCCTGCCGCGCCTGGAACAGCCCGTAGAGCTCGCGGCCTTTCGAGAACAGTGGCGTTTCCGGCGAATTCAGATACTTGGGCTCGCCCTTGTCGAGAACGCGGCCACCGAAGCCGATCACGCGGCCGCCGCCGTCGTGGATCGGGAACATGATCCGGTCGCGAAAACGGTCATAGCGCTTGCCGCCGTCACCGGTGATGACCAGACCGGCGGTTTCCATTGCCTTGTCGGCATAGCCGGGCATCGCGGCGAGCGGCTGCCACTCATCAGCGGCATAGCCGATGCCGAATTGCACCGCGATCGGCCCGGTCAACCCGCGGCGCTTCAGGTAGTCGATCGCACGCGGCGAGTCCTTCAGCGCGCTGCGGTACATTTTGGCCGCTTCCAGCATCAGTCCCGACAGATCCTGGGCTTCCTCGCGCCGCGCCTCCGAGCCTGGCGTCGTGATCCGAGGCACGTCCAGGCCGACGCCGCGCGCCAGGTCCGCGACGGCCTCGGGAAACGACATCCCGCTGTATTCGATCAGGAAGCCGATCGCAGTGCCGTGCGCGCCGCAGCCGAAGCAGTGATAGAACTGCTTCGATGGACTGACGGTAAACGACGGGCTCTTTTCGTTGTGAAACGGGCAGCAGGCGACGTAGTTAGCGCCCGCTTTTTTCAACGGCAAATGCGGATCGATGACCTCGACAATGTCGACCCGCGATAGGAGCGTCTGGATAAAGTCGTTCGGAATCATGGCCTTACCCCATCTGGCCACGGATCGCCGAAGGGAGGGCACTCGGGCCCATCAAAACATTATAGGCGACGATTTTCGCTGCGCGAGCAAGGCGTAAGCGCCACTTTCGTCAGGCGGACAGCTTGGCCCTGACCTTGGCGGACACCGCTCCCATATCGGCGCGTCCGGCGAGCTGCGGCTTGAGGACCGCCATCACCTTGCCCATTGCCGCCATCCCGCCGCCGGACTGGGCGACCGCCGCGACGATCAGTGCGTCGACCTCGGACTCGGACAACGCTTGCGGCATGTAGCTTTGCAGAATTTCGATTTCGGCGCGCTCGCTAGCCGCCAGATCGGGGCGCTTGCCGGCCTCGAACTGGGTCACCGACTCGCGGCGCTGCTTGATCATGCGCTCGATGATGGCAACGATGTCGCCATCGCTGACTTCGACGCGCTCGTCGACTTCCTTCTGCTTGATCGCTGCCAGCAGCAGTCGGATGGTCGACAGCCGCGCCGCGGCCTTGGCGCGCATCGCGTCCTTCATGTCGTCGGTGATGCGGGTCTTGAGGGTCATCGGGGAGTCCCAAAAGCAAAATGCCGCGTCAACCGGCGTAGAGCACCGAGTTCAACGCGGCAAGTCATTGCGTCACGCCGGGCGTGACGCAAATAACACTAGTAGAGCTTCGGCGGCAGCTGCTGGCTGCGCAGGCGCTTGTAGTGGCGCTTGACCGCGGCGGCCAGCTTGCGCTTGCGCTCGGCGGTCGGCTTTTCGTAGAACTCCCGGGCGCGGAGCTCGGTGAGCAGGCCCGTCTTCTCGATCGTCCGCTTGAAGCGGCGAAGCGCGACTTCGAACGGCTCGTTTTCGCGGACGCGAACGCTGGGCATCGGTGAATATTCCTTTTGGTGGCAACGACTTGTAACCGAGCCCAAAAGTATAGCAGGGCGTCCGACGCCCTGCAAGCACGCTATACTTTGCGGCCCTTCGGGAAGAACGCTCTTGCTGGTACTGGGCATAGAAACCTCGTGCGACGAGACGGGCATCGCGCTGTACGACAGCGTTCGCGGCCTCACCGCGCACGCGCTGCATTCGCAGGTGACGATGCACGAGGCTTACGGAGGAGTCGTGCCCGAGCTCGCCTCGCGCGACCATATTCGCCGCGTCGTCCCCTTGACCGAGTCGGTGCTGCGCGACGCCGGAGCTTCGCTTCGCGACCTGGACGGCATCGCTTATACGCAGGGACCCGGGCTTGCCGGCGCGCTGCTGGTCGGCGCCGGCATCGCCAATGGACTGGGTTTCGCCTTGGGCATTCCGGCGATGGGCGTGCACCATCTCGAAGGACATCTGCTCTCGCCTCTGCTCGCGAAGCCTGCTCCGGCGTTCCCCTTCGTCGCGCTGCTCGTTTCCGGAGGCCACAGCCAGCTCTACGCGGTCGGCGGCGTCGGCGATTACACGCTGCTCGGCGACACGCAGGACGACGCGGCCGGCGAGGCCTTCGACAAAACTGCGAAGCTGCTCGGCCTGCCGTATCCCGGCGGTCCGGCGCTGTCCAAGCTGGCCGAACGCGGCAGGCGCGGCGTGTTTGCGTTGCCGCGACCGATGAAGGACAGCGGCGATCTCAATATGAGTTTCTCCGGCTTGAAAACCGCGGTCCGCACGCTCGCGGGCGATTCGACGCCTTCCGCGCAGCGGAACGCGGACATCGCGCGCGAATTCGAAGACGCGATCAGCGACGTGCTGGTGGCGAAGTCGCTGGCGGCGCTCGATGCCGCCGGCCTGTCGCGGCTGGTCGTGGCGGGCGGCGTCGGCGCCAACCGCACCTTGCGCGAGCGCTTAAGCGAGGCGATGGCAGCGCGCGGTGGCGAAGTCTTCTATCCGGATCTGCAGTTCTGCACCGACAACGGCGCGATGATCGCGTTGGTCGGCGCGCTGCGACTGCAGCAGGGCTTGTCGCAGGACTACGCTTTCGGCGTGCGGCCGCGCTGGGAGCTTGCGACCCTAGCGCGACCCGAATCGCAAGCGACCCTCTGAAGCCTGCCGCAGGGGCGTCGCCCGCGGGCACATTCCTAGACGGATTTCTCTCCGATCCTGCGCTCTTCGCCGGCAATCAGCTTGCGAATATTGGCGCGATGGCGCCAGAACATCAGCAGCGCGATCGGTACCAGAGCCCAGGATTCGGGCCAGAATCCGAGGAAATAAAAACCCAGCGGCGGCGTCGCGAGCGCGGCGACGAGCGATGCGAGCGACGACATGCGAAACGCGAGTACGACGATCAGCCAGATGACCGCCAGCGCCAGACCCAGCTGCCACGACAGTGCGAACGCGATGCCTGCCGCCGTCGACACGCCCTTGCCACCGGCGAAATGATGGAACACCGGATACAGGTGACCGAGGTAGACGGCCAGCGCTGCGCCCGCGGTCGCGAGCGAGGCATCGCCCCAGCTTGCGCCCAATCGACTGGCCGCCCACACCGCGACAAATCCCTTGATGCCGTCGCCGAGCAGGGTCAATGCGGCGGCCGCCTTGTTGCCGGTGCGCAACACGTTGGTCGCCCCAGGATTGCCCGAGCCATAGCTGTGCGGATCGGGCAGGCCGAACATCCGGCTCACGACGACGGCGAACGACACCGAGCCCAGCAGATACGCGGCGACGATCACGCCGAGCGTCGGCATACGAGCGTCCTCCATCTCGATTACAATGCGCGCGCATTCTAGCAAACCGCCATGTCGTCGCTAAGGATGAACACGATCTTCATTGCCGACCTCAAGGTCGAGACGCGTATCGGCGTCTACGATTGGGAGCAGCGCCTGAAGCAACCGCTGCTGCTCAATCTGGAGATCGAGCCGCCCTCGGCCGCGGCATTCGCCAGTGACAGCTTTGCCGACGCGCTCGACTACGCGGCGGTCGTCGCACGGGTGAAGGCGTTTGCGGCGGACCATCCGCACAAGCTGCTCGAGCGTTTCGCCGACGCGCTGGCCGATCTCGTCTGCCGGGAATTCGGTGCGCGCTGGGTCAGCGTCAGCGTCGCCAAGCCCGCGCCGATCGCAGGCGTCAGGCAGATCGGCGTCAGGGTCGAGCGGGGCGAGCGCAGCTAGGCTTCGTCCTGCGCCAGCAGAGCGGCGTTGCCGCCGGCAGCGGCGGTGTTGATCGACAGCGTGCGCTCGACCGCGAACCGGAAAAGATAGTTTGGACCGCCGGCCTTCGGGCCCGTCCCCGACAGTCCCTCGCCGCCGAACGGCTGCACGCCGACGACGGCTCCGATGATGTTGCGGTTGACGTAGACGTTGCCGACGCGCACGCGCGATGCGATGTGTCGAACGGTCGCGTCGATGCGGCTGTGGATGCCCAGGGTGAGCCCGTAGCCGGTGTCGTTGATCGCGTCGATCACCTGGTCGAGCGCGCTGGCCGGGTACCGGACCACGTGCAGCACCGGGCCGAACACCTCGCGCTCGAGGCGACCGATGCGGTCGAGCTCGACCAGCGTCGGCGCGACGAACGTGCCGTGCGCGGTCGCAGCGGGCAGCGCGACCCGGTGCAGCACGCGGCCCGCCTTGGCCATCGCGGCGACATGCGTTTCCAGTGTCTTCTTCGCCTCCTCGTCGATCACCGGGCCGACGTCGGTGGCGAGCAGTGCCGCATCGCCGATGGCGAGCTCGTTCATCGCGCCGATCAGCAATTCGATAATGCGGGGCGCCACTTCCTGCTGCAGGAACAGCACGCGCAGTGCGGAGCAGCGTTGTCCGGCGCTGTTGAACGCCGAGGTCACCGCGTCGACGACCAGTTGCTCGGGAAGCGCGGAGCTATCGACGATCAGCGCGTTCTGTCCGCCGGTTTCGGCGATTAGCGGGACCAGCGTCGTGCGCCGTGCCAGCGCGACCGCGATTGCGCGCGCGACCTCGGTCGATCCGGTGAACGCGACGCCGGCGGTGCGCGGATCGTTGACCAGCGCGGCGCCGACGATTTCACCGGCGCCGGGCAGCATTGCGTAGACGCCGGCCGGCACGCCGGCCGCGGCCAGAATTTCCGCCGCGCGCTGTGCGAGCAGCGGCGTTTGCTCGGCGGGCTTGGCGATTACCGCGTTGCCGGCCGCGAGCGCCGCGGCGATCTGGCCGACATGGATCGCCAGCGGAAAATTCCACGGGCTGATGCACGCGAACACGCCGCGACCGTGCAGTGCGAGCTCGTTCGTCTCTCCGGTAGGAGACCGCAGCGACTGCGGCCGCGCGAAGTGTCGACGCGCCAGCATCGCATAGTAGCGGCAGAAATCGGCCGCCTCGCGCACTTCGCCGATCGCATCGGCGCGGTTCTTGCCCGCTTCGCGCGCAAGCAGCACGACGAATTCCTCGCGTGCGCCTTCGATCCGGTCGGCCGCGCGCTCGAGCACCGCGGCGCGCTCATCGCCGCCGGCCGCGTCCCACGCAGGTTGCGCCCCCACGCCCCGCGACAGCGCTTCCTCCACCCTCGCGCGATCGGCATCGACGACCGCACCGATCGTGCGGCGGTGGTCGGAAGGATCGACGGCTTCGCGCGGTCGGGCGTTGGCGTGTTGTGCACCCGTCGTCGGCGCGGCGGTCCAGCGCGTTTCCGATCGCGCCGCAAATGCCGCGTCGAGCGCCGCCATCGCCGGCTGGTCGGCGAGGCTCAAGCCCTGCGAATTGCGGCGTTCGGGCGCGAACAGCTCGCCCGGCGGAGGCAGCGCGGGATTCGGCGTACCGCCCTGCGCGCGAACCTTGGAAGCCGGATCGGAGACGATATCGGCGATCGATACCGTCGTGTCGCCGATGCGATTGACGAACGAAGTATTGGCGCCGTTCTCGAGCAACCGCCGGACCAGGTATGGCAGCAAATCCTGATGACTGCCGACCGGCGCGTAGACGCGACAGGCGATGTCGAGCTTGCCGGCGGAAACGATCTCGTCGTACAGCGCCTCGCCCATGCCGTGCAGGCGCTGGAATTCGAACGCGTCCGACGCGATTCCAGCCTGCGTCGACCACTCGACGATCGCCGCGGCGGTGTGCGCGTTGTGGGTGGCGAACATCGGAAACAGTGCGCCGCCCTTGCCGGCGCTGCCGAGCATGCGCCGGACGCAGGCGAGGTAGGAAACGTCGGTGTGCGCCTTGCGCGTGAATACCGGATACGAGGCCAGGCCGAGGACCTGCGCCCGCTTGATCTCGGTGTCCCAGTAGGCGCCCTTGACCAGCCGCACCGGAATGCGCATTCGGCATTCGGACCCGAGCGCGATCAGCCAGTCGATCACGGCCGGCGCGCGCTTCTGGTACGCCTGGACGGCAAGGCCCAGGCCCTCCCAGCCGGCGAGCGCCGGATCTCGCCGCAGCCGCGCGAATATTTCCAGCGAAAGCTCGAGCCGCTCGGCTTCTTCGGCGTCGACCGTCATGCCGATGCCGTGACCCTTGGCGATCTTCGCGAGCGCAGTCAGCGAAGGCACGAGCTCGCCGAGCACGCGGCGGTATTGCGGGTACTCGTAGCGGGGATGCAGCGCCGAGAGCTTGACGGAAATGCTCGGCTGCGCGAACACCGTCGCATCACGATCGCGGGCGAGACCGATCGCGGCGATCGCATCGGCGTAGGAGGCGTGATAGCGCTGGGCGTCGGCGCCGGTCAGCGCGGATTCACCGAGCATGTCGAACGAATGGCGGAAGCGCGCGTTGCCGCCCGCGCGACTGCGAGCGAGCGCTTCGGCGATCGTGCGGCCCATGACGAACTGCTCGGCCATCAGGCGCATCGCCTGCCGTATCGCGACCCGCACGACCGGCTCGCCCGCGCGCGCGACGACGCGCTCGTACCAGCTCGCCGGATCGCTGGCCGATTCGGCGTCGATCTGCGTCAGCCTGCCGGTCAGCATCAGCCCCCAGGTCGACGCGTTGACCAGCAGCGACGGGCTCTGCCCCAGGTGCTTCTGCCAATCGCCGCGCGAGAGCTTGTCGCGGATCAGCCGGTCGGCGGTCTCGGCGTCGGGAATGCGCAACAGCGCTTCGGCGACGCACATCAGCAGCACGCCTTCCTGCGTCGACAGGTCGTACTGCTGCAGGAACGATTCGATGCCGGCGCTCCCCGCCTGCCGCGCGCGCACCGCCTCGACCCAGCCGCGGGCACGCGCGCTGATCCGCGCCGCCGCCGCGGTGTCGGCGCTCGCAAGGGGCAATAGGCGCGCGACGACGCGCGCTTCGTCCGCCAGGAAATCGGCACGGATCGCCGTCGCGTCCGGCCGTTCGGGCAGCAGCGGATCGTTCATCTTGCTCTGGCGCGGAGGGTGGCGATCACGCGATCAGTCCGGCCACCGGATGGCAGCGCGTGCGTCCGCCGTCGCACCGGTGCCGTCCGGATCGGCGCCGCAGCGCATGACGGCGAACATGTGCGTGGGTTTGATGGAGCCAGCGGCGATCTCGGCCTGGTCGCGCTCGTGTACACGGTCGATGAATTCCCTGTCCGATTGACTGGCGGCCGAAAAATTGGGGCCGAATCCACGGTCGATAAACGGATCGATGACGTTGGCAAATCCCAGAAACATTTCGAAACCGAAGCGCTCGACCAGCAGCGGCAAAATATCCTGGGCGCGAATGCCTTCGAATCCGCTGATCGAGCAGTCCCAGTCGAGGAATTCCGGTTCATATCTTCGGAGCTGGCGATTGTAACGGTACGAGCGCGGCAGGTCTTGCCAAAGCTCGCGGACTATCGACAGCGCCTCCGGCCAGCGCTGGTGCCCATTGCGCCCGATCATGTCGGAGACGATGAACCTGCCGTGTGGCTGCAGCGAAGCGCCGACGGCATCGAACAGATGCTCGAGCGCGACCACGTGATGCAGCGACTGGTTGGCGATCACCCCGTCGTAGCGCGAGAGGGCTAGCCATTCGTTGAAGTCTGCTCGCAACGGAACGATCTTGTCCGTGACGCCCTCGCTGATCGCCAGCTGCACGCCGCGCTCCAGCATCGTATCGTTCAATTCGAGGCATTCGATCGTGAAATCTTCGCAGCCCGCGTCGATCAATGCGCGCGCCAGCCGGATCTCGGTATCGCAATGGCCGGCACCGATGCTGACAAAGCGCCGCGTGCCGCCGCCGCGACCGTAGCATTCGGCCAGATATTTGGTGAAAAAGGCATCGGGGTGGCTGGCCCCGAAAGCTTCGAGCCGGGGTCGCAGATAGCGATTCGACCAGTAGTGGTATATCGGCGGCAAGGCATGGACTTCCTCACATGCATCGAAGTTCTTCCGCTCCGCGTCCACGCGCTGCTGGTAGCTGGTCTCGGGCGAAAGCGCGCGCCGGAGACGATTGCGAAGCCGTCTGGCGAGCGCCCTCGTACGCGAACGGATCGCCGCTCCGCGCGAAGCTCCGTCAGGGCGCATACGCGACCATCGGCACCGACCACGGCTCCGGCCAGACGATGCCGTGTTCGGGACAGGACTCGTCGGCGATGCGCATGCGCGCGAACCCGGCCTCGATGAATTCGCGCTCCAGCCCGGCACGCGAAAAAAGCCGCATCTCCAGGGTCGTGCCGGGACCGCCGTGAAAGACCAGATCGGTGAAGACTTGCTCGCGTCCGTCCGGGGTGCGGTTTTCCAGCCGCCACGATCCACCGCCTTCGATCAGTCGGTAGTCGTGCAACTCGGGGAAGTGCTCGACGGTGTCGGCATCGAGTGAAAACGGGACCGAAAAAATCAGCACGCCGCCCGGCTTCAGCAGCCGTCGCGCATGGTCGAACGCGCGCGCGACCGGCGGCGCCACATGTTCGAAGACGTCGCTGGCGATGATGAAATCCGCCTCGGCGGCGCGATTCGGCGGCACGTTGGCGATGTCGAGCCGCGGCTCGGTATGGAAATAGGTATTGGTATAGCCGAGCTTCTTGGCCAGAGGCACCGCATACGCGGGCGAGTCGGAAAGCCCGATGCCGATCAGATCCGGTCGATGCGGCACGTCGGGCAACGCCATGCTTCGGCCGAACAGCTCGCAGGTCAATAGATGGACGATGGCGCGCATCCGCACCGTCGAGCCGCAGGCAGCGCACGATGGCGTCTCGCGCGACAGCGACGCGGCCGCGACACGGCACTTGGCGCCGCAAATATTGCAGCGAAACGCGACAAGGTCGGCGGAGCCGCCAGGACCCTCTCTGCCCGCCGGCTTGCCGGCGAGCGCGCGCAGCCACTGCAAGGTTCGATCGCGGGCGGACATCGGGTCGGCGCGTCGGCGGGAAGGCGAGCGATCCACCGCGATCAGCCGCGCGGATGATGGCGGTGATGCAGCTGTTTCAGCCGCTCGCGCGCGACATGAGTGTAGATCGTCGTCGTCGTGATGTCCGAATGCCCGAGCAGCAGCTGCACGACGCGGAGGTCGGCGCCGTGGTTCAGAAGGTGCGTGGCGAACGCGTGGCGCAGCGTATGCGGCGACAGCGCGGCGCGCGCGATCCCGGCGGTGGCGGCGTGGCGCTTGATCAATTGCCAGAACGCCTGGCGCGTCATCGGGCCGCGGCGCGCTGTGACGAATACCGCTTCGGCCTTCGCGTCTCCGCCGAGCTCGGCGCGCGCGGTCGTACAGTAGCGCTTCAGCCAATCGATCGCCTCTTCGCCCAGCGGCACCAGCCGCTCCTTGTTGCCCTTGCCGAGCACGCGCACGACGCCCATGTCGAGGCTCACCTGCGAAAGCTTGAGCCCGACCAGCTCGGATACGCGCAAGCCGGTGGCGTAGAGCGTCTCCAGCATCGCGCGGTCGCGCAAGCCCAGAAGCGTCTCGGTGTCCGGCGCGCCCAGCAGCGCCGCCACCTGATCCTCGGACAGATTGCGCGGCAGGCTGCGCGGAAGCTTTGGCGACTTGACGCGCAGGGTGGGGTCGGCACCGACGGTCGCCTGCGCCGCATGCAGTCGATAGAACCGGCGCAACGTCGACAGTCGCCGGTTGATCGACGCGATTTTCGCTTTTTTCTGAAACTGGGCAGCGAGAAAAGCCTCGACGTCGGTGCGATCGGCCGCCAGCAGGCCCTTGTGGGCGTGGCGTTCGAGCCAAACCGACCAGGTGGCGAGGTCGCGCCGATAGCTCGCGAGACTCGATGCGGCCAGCCCGTCCTGCAGCCAGACCTGGTCGCAGAACGCGTCGATCAGCTCGGCTGCGGTCCGCATGATTGAGCCTCTACTGCCCGAAACGATAACCTTCGTGCGTCAGCAGCCAGCGCTTGATCGCGATCGGGTCGCCGTCGGTCGTGCCCATGAAGCCGCCCAGCGAGCCCTGGCTGCCGACGACGCGATGGCAGGGAATGACCAGCGCGATCGGGTTGGCCCCACACGCCCCGCCGACCGCGCGCGGCGCGGTGTGCAGGCTCCGCGCGAGCTCGCCGTAGGTGCGCGACTCGCCGACCGGGATGTCCGTTAATGCGTGCCAGACCTTGTGGCGGAATGCGGTGCCGGCAGGGGCGAGCGGCAAAGTGAAATGAAATTCGGGATCGGCGAAATAGCGCTCGAGTTGGCGGCATGCGCGCTCGGCCAGCGCGTTGGCGGGAGCCTTCGCGCGCTCGGCCTTCGGCAGGTATTCGATGCCGGTGACCGCGGCGCCGGACGTGCGGATGCCGAGCACCGCGAACGGCGTGGCCAGCTTCGCGGCATAGTCGTGACTCACGAGGGTGCGCATCGATCTGCAGTCATTCTCAGCCGAACTTCATCTGCTGCGGCAGATAGCCTACCAGTTGCGGAACAAAGTAGATCAGCAAAGTCGCGGCGATCATCAGGAAGAACATCGGCAGCGCCTGCCGGGCGATCCAGGTTATCTGCCGTTGCGTCATCCCCTGCAGCACGAACAGGTTGAAGCCGACCGGCGGGGTGATCTGCGCCATCTCGACGACCAGCACGATAAATATGCCGAACCAGACGAGATCGATCCCGGCCTTTTCGACCGTCGGCAGGATCACGCCCATCGTCAGGACGACCATCGAGATGCCATCGAGGAAACAGCCGAGGATGATGTAGAAGACCATCAGCGCGACGATCAGCTCGAGCCTGGTGAGGCCGAGACTGCCGATCCACTCGGCCAGGTGCCGCGGCAGCCCGATATACCCCATCGCCAACGTCAGGAACGCGGCGCCCGAAAGGATCAGCGCGATCATGCAGTACAGCCGGGTCGCTCCCAGCAGGCTGGCGCCGAACGTGGCGCGGGTGAGCGATCCCTGCACGGCGGAGATGAGCAGTGCGCCGACCACGCCGAAGGCAGCGGCCTCGGTCGCGGTCGCGATGCCGGCGTAGATCGAGCCCAGCACCAGCGCGATCAGAAGAACGATCGGGATCAGATGCCGCGACGCGTGGACCTTCTGTCCAATCGTCGTCCGTTCGGCGATAGCCGGCACCTTGTCAGGGTGGAAGAGCGCCCAGACGACGATGTATCCCGAAAACAACGAGGCCAGCAGCAGGCCGGGTATCACGCCGGCGATGAACAGGTGCGAGATCGAGACGTTGGCGGCGACGCCGTAGACGATCATGATGATCGACGGCGGAATCAGCAGCCCTAGCGTACCCGCGCCCGCGAGCGTGCCGATGGTGATCGCATCCGGGTAGCCGCGGGTCTTGAGCTCGGGCAGCGTCATCTTGCCGATGGTCGCGCAAGTCGCCGCCGAGGATCCCGAGACGGCGGCGAATATCGTGCAGCCGATGATGTTCGTATGAAGCAGCCGGCCGGGCACGCGCTCGAGCCACGGCGCCAGGCCTTTGAACATGTCCTCTGACAGGCGGGTACGAAACAGGATTTCCCCCATCCAGATGAACAGCGGCAGCGCGGTCAGCGTCCATGACGATGACGATCCCCAGATCGTCACCGCCATCGCATCGCCTGCCGGCCGCGAAGAAAAAAGCTCCATGCCGATCCACGCGACGCCTGCCAGCGCGATGCCGATCCAGACGCCGCTGCCGAGCAGGACGAACAGCGCGACGATCAGCAAGATGGTGATCAGCAGGTCCATCGCTACTCGACGTGTGCCGGCTCGTCGGCGCGCGGCGCGGCGGCGCGGCGGCGCCCCGAAAGCTCGCCCACCAGCAGGTCGATGAACGCGATCGCCAGGATGACGTTGCCCGCGGCCATCGAAAGCTGAGGAATCCACAGTGGTGTCGCGTCGTTTCCGGTGGACATGTCGTGAAACTGATACGACTGCCAGGCGAGCCGCACGCTATACCAGGCGAAAGCGAGCGACAGCAGCAGCGCTGCGGCAAGCGACCATCGCTCGAGCCACCGCTTGCCGGCGCCACCGGCGTGCTCCAGCACCAGCGTGACTCTGATGTGCTCTCCGCGCATCAGCGTGTGCGCCAGCGCCAGGAATCCGGCACCGGCCATCAGATATCCGGCGTATGCATCGGTGCCGCGCACCTGGAAGCTCAGCAGCCGGCCGAAGACGCCGAGCAGCACCATCAGCAGCGTGCCTACGAGAAACAACGCCGCCAGATAGGCGGCGGCGGCGTAGAGCGTATCAAGCGAACGGCGCATTGGTGCCTGAGCGATCGAAGACGCTGGATCCCCGCTTCTGCGCGAGCGAGAGTCGGACGGTCACATCTTCCTGAATGCGTCGACGGCGGCCTGTCCGTCCGGGCCCGCTTTCTTGAGCCATTCCTGGAGCATCGTGTCGCCAACTTTTTTCAGGTCGGCGGCGAGCTGCGGGGTTGGCTTGACGATGGTCATGCCTTTTTGCTTCAGCTGATCGATGTACCAGGCGTTCTTTTCCTCCGAGGCTTTCCAGCCGCGAACTTCGGCATCGGCAGCCGCCTTGAGCACGGCGTCCTGCGACGGCTTGTCCAGCGCGGTGAACGCTTGCGCATTGACGATCACGGCGTTCTTCGGCAGCCAGGCCTGCGTATCGTAGAAGGTCTTGATGCTCTCGTAGGTCTTGGTATCGAACCCGGTCGACGGCGACGACATGTACGAGTCGACGACGCCGGTCGCGAGCGCCTGCGTCAGCTCCGAGGCCTGCACGGTCACCGGCTGCGCACCGACCAGCTCGGCGATGCGCGAGGTGGCCGGGCTGTAGGCGCGCCACTTCAAGCCCTTCATGTCCGCGACGCTGTTCAGCGTCCGGTTGGTGAAGATGCCCTGCGGCGGCCACGCGACCGTATACAGCAGCTTGATGCCCTGCTTGGCGAGCCGGTCCTCCAGCGTCTTCCTCGAAGCCTTGGCCAGCTTCAGCGCGTCGCCGTAGCCGGTGGCCAGAAACGGGACCCCGTCGATGCCGAACATCGGATCCTCGTTTTCGAAGTTGACCAGCAGGATCTCGCCCGCCTGCGCCTGGTTGCCTTGGACCGCGCGCTTGATCTCGTTCGCCTTGAACAGCGACGCGTTGGCATGCACGGTGATCTTGAGCTTGCCGCCGGTCGCCTTGTCGACGTCGGCAACGAACTGCGCGATGTTCTCGGTATGAAAGTTGGAAGCCGGGTACGCAGTCGGCATGTCCCATTTCGTTTGCGCGGCCGCACCGAGCGCGGCCGACAGCCCGACTGCGGCGGTAAGGATCTGAAACCTTGTCATTGGAAGTCTCCTGCGTGTCGGCACGTTGGCTGGCGAGCCTCGCGCGCGATAACGCGCGAACGCTGCGAGCGGAATCGAACCCGTGCATTTGTATCATATCGGGCGGGGGCGCGAAACCGCTTAGCGCGAAGCGAGGCGCCGATATAATGGCTTTCGACCCGACGGTTTCGCCAAGCGACGCAACTGCCCGGCAATCCCTTTCCGATGACTGATTCCTCACAAGCACGCTGGCAATTCTGGATCGACCGCGGCGGCACGTTCACCGACATTGTCGCGCGGCGGCCGGACGGCACGCTCGCGACGCACAAGCTTCTGTCGGAGAACCCGGAGCGTTACAGCGACGCCGCGATCGCAGGCATTCGCGAGCTGCTGGCGCTCCCGCCCGGCGCGCCGATTCCGGTGCAGACCATCGAAGCCGTGAAGATGGGCACGACGGTCGCGACCAACGCGCTGCTCGAGCGCCGCGGCGAACGCACGGTGCTGGCGATCACTCGCGGCTTCCGCGATGCATTGCGCATCGCCTACCAGAACCGGCCGAAGCTGTTCGTGCGTCGGATCGTGCTGCCGACGATGCTGTACGAGCGCGTCATCGAGATCGACGAGCGTGTCGGCGCGCATGGCGAGCTGGTGCGCGATCTCGACCTCGGTGCGGCGGAAAGCGCGCTGCGCGCCGCGTACGCCGACGGCATGCGCGCCTGCGCGATCGTGCTGATGCATGCGTATCGCTATCCGGGCCACGAGCGGCGGCTCGCGGCGCTGGCGCGGGCGATCGGGTATACGCAGATATCGGTCAGCCACGAAGTTAGCCCGCTGATGAAGCTGGTCTCGCGCGGCGACACGACGGTGGTCGATGCCTATTTGTCGCCGATCCTGCGCCGCTATGTCGGCGAAGTCGAGCGCGATCTGCTGGGCCCGTCCCGGTCTTCGAATGCCGAGGGGCCGCGGCTGCAATTCATGCAGTCGAGCGGAGGCCTGACCGACGCTCACCGTTTCCAGGGCAAGGATGCGATCCTGTCCGGACCCGCCGGCGGCATCGTCGGGGCAGTGCAGGTCTCGCGGCAAGCGGGGTTCGACCGGATTATCGGCTTCGACATGGGGGGCACGTCGACCGATGTCACGCACTACGCGGGCGAGTACGAGCGCGCGTTTGTCACCGAAGTCGCCGGCGTGCGGTTACGGGCGCCGATGATGCGGATTCATACGGTGGCCGCCGGGGGCGGCTCGATCTGCACGTTCGACGGCTCGCGTTTTCGCGTGGGGCCGCAGTCGGCCGGCGCCAACCCGGGACCGGCATGCTATCGGCGCGGCGGTCCGCTGACGGTCACCGACTGCAACCTGATGGTCGGCAAGATCGATCCCGCATTGTTTCCCCGCGTGTTCGGCCCGCAAGGCGATCTGCCGCTGGACGCCTCCGTCGTGCACGAGCGCTTCGCCGCGCTGGCGGCCGACGTCGCCGACCGGTCCGGGCACCGTCGAACGCCGGAAGCGATCGCCGAAGGCTTTCTGCAGATCGCCGTCGACAACATGGCGCACGCGATCAAGCACATCTCGGTCGAACGCGGTTACGACGTCACCGAGTACACGCTATGCTGCTTCGGCGGCGCCGGCGGCCAGCATGCCTGTGCCGTCGCGGACGCGCTGGGCATGACGCGTGTGTTCATTCATCCGCTGGCCGGTGTGCTGTCCGCCTACGGCATGGGCTTGGCCGACGTGCGCGCGCTGCGCCAGCGCGCGGTCGAGGCGCCGTTGTCGGAGGCAGCGCTCGCCGCTGTCGAGCCGGTGTTCGACGACCTCGCGCGCGTCGCTCGCGACGAGGTTGCCGCCCAAGGCATCGCCGCCGGCGCGATCGCTGTCAAGCGTTCGCTGCATCTCAAATACGACGGCACCGATACGACGCTGGAGATCGGATTCGGCGCCGACTCCGCGGCCGGGCCGGCGGAGTCCGCTGCGACACGCCGCCCCGGTGTTGCAGCCATCGTCGCCGACTTCGAGCAGCGCTACCAGGCGCAGTACGGCTTCCTGATGCCAGGCAAGGCACTGGTGATCGAAGCCGCCGCGGTCGAAGCGATCGGCGCTGCGGCAAAGACCGACGAGGCGACGCCGTCGTTCCCACCGCGGGCCGGCGCATTGCGCGCTGCGACGATCAACCGCTTGTATACCGGCGGCGAATGGCACGAGGCTCCGGTTTATACCCGCGCCGAGCTACGTCCCGGAGATGCGATCCCGGGTCCCGCGGTCGTTGCAGAAAAAAACGCGACGACGGTAATCGAGCCCGGCTGGCAGGCGACGCTGACCGCCCGCGATCACCTGGTGCTGGAGCGGACGGCGGCGATCACTCGCGCGCATGCGATCGGGACCCGCGCCGACCCGGTGCTGCTCGAGGTGTTCAACAACCTTTTCATGGCGATCGCCGAGCAGATGGGCGTGACGCTCGCCAACACCGCGTATTCAGTCAACATCAAGGAACGACTCGATTTCTCATGCGCGTTGTTCGACCTCGACGGCAACCTGATCGCCAACGCACCGCACATGCCGGTGCACCTGGGCTCGATGGGAGAGAGCGTCAGGACGATCATCGACCGCCGTGCCGGCACGATGCAGCCGGGCGACGTGTTCGTGCTCAACGCTCCATACAACGGTGGCACGCATCTGCCCGACGTCACTGTGATCGCGCCGGTATTTCTGGACGAGGCTGCCGATGCCGGGCGCGAAGCAAACGCCGTTCGACCCGAGTTCTACGTCGCGTCGCGCGGCCATCATGCCGACATCGGAGGGACCACGCCGGGATCGATGCCGCCGGATTCCACCCACGTCGACGAGGAGGGCGTCCTGCTCGACAACGTGCAACTGGTCGCGCAGGGGCGCTTCCTCGAGAAGGAAATGCGCGCGATCCTTGGCTCAGGACGGTATCCGTCGCGCAACATCGGCCAGAACCTCGCCGACCTGCGCGCGCAGATCGCGGCGTGCGCCAAGGGCATCGACGAGCTCAAGCGGATGGTCGCGCATTTCGGCCTTCCGGTCGTGCGCGCTTACATGAAGCACGTGCAGGACAACGCTGAGGAGGCGGTGCGCCGCGTGCTCGACGTGTTGACCGATGGCCATTTCGAATACGAGATGGACAGCGGCGCGAAAATTGCCGTCACGATCTCGATCGACAAGGCGGAGCGCAAGGCCGTGATCGATTTCACCGGCACCAGCGCGCAGCAGCCGACCAATTTCAATGCGCCGTCGGCGGTATGCAAGGCGGCGGTCCTGTACGTCTTTCGCACGCTGGTCGACGACGAGATTCCGATGAACGCGGGTTGTCTGAAGCCACTCGACATCGTCATTCCGCAAGGATCGATGCTCGCGCCCCGGTATCCGGCAGCCGTCGTCGCCGGCAACGTCGAAACGTCGCAGGCGATCACCGACACGCTCTACGGCGCGCTCGGCGTCCTCGCCGCGGCGCAGGGCACGATGAACAATTTCACCTTCGGCAACGACACCTACCAGTATTACGAGACGATCTCGGGTGGTTCGGGCGCCGGACCGGACTTCGACGGCGAGAGCGTCGTGCAGACCCACATGACGAATTCGCGTCTGACCGATCCGGAGGTCCTCGAATGGCGCTTTCCGGTGCGGCTCGACGAGTTTCGCATTCGTTCCGGCAGCGGTGGCTCCGGGGCGCACCGCGGGGGCGACGGCGGCGAGCGGCGCGTCCGCTTCCTCGAGTCGATGACCGCGGTCATGCTCGCCAACCGCAGGCGGGTGCCGCCGTTCGGCCTGGCCGGCGGCAGCGCTGGCGAGGCCGGACGGAACTGGGTCGAGCGCAGCGGCGGCGACAGAGAGGAATTCGGTGCGACCTTCCAGGTCGAAATGCGCACCGGCGACGTCTTCGTCGTCCAGACGCCCGGCGGCGGCGGATTCGGCGCGCCGCAGAACCGTGGCGGCGGGCCGGGCGCTCGCAAGCCCGATGCGGGCAGCGCATAATCTTGCAATCCATTTTTCCGAAAGCCTCCCGATGCCCGACGTCTACGATTTTTCGATGACCGATATCCACGGCAAGCCGCAGCCGCTTTCCCAATACAAGGACAAGGTGCTGCTGATCGTCAACACCGCGAGTCAGTGCGGATTCACGCCGCAATACAAGGGACTCGAGGCGCTGTACAAGAAGATGCACGCGCGCGGATTGGAAGTGCTGGGCTTTCCCTGCAACCAGTTCGGCGCGCAGGAGCCCGGAGGCGAGGAAGAGATCGAGTCGTTCTGCGAGGTCAACTACGGCGTGACCTTTCCGATGTTCGCCAAGATCGACGTCAACGGCAAGAACGCCGCGCCCCTGTACGAGTACCTGAAGACAGCCAAGCCGGGCCTGATGGGCTCGGAGGCGATCAAATGGAACTTCACCAAGTTCCTGGTCGACCGCAAGGGCAGGGTGATCGAGCGCTACGCTCCGAAGGTCGAGCCCGAAGCGATCGCCTCAGATATCGAAAAGCTGCTTTAGTGACGGGTCGCTAGTATGCGGATCCTCGCCGGGCGCTGGCGCTGCATTGCGGCGGCGCTCGCGGCGTGCCTCTCGCTGGCCGTGGCGGCGGCGTTCGTCCCGGCACACGCCGCGGATTCGGCGAAAGTGCTGCGCGTGGCGATCCCGGTTGCCGAGACCGGCTTCGACCCGCAGGCGGTGGGGGACTCCTATTCGAATTACGTCAACCGGACGATCTTCGATCCGCTGTACAAGTACGACTACCTGTCGCGACCTTTCAAGCTGGTTCCCAATACGGCGACGGCGTTACCGGAAATCTCCGCCGACCGGTTGACCTGGACGATGCGCGTGCGCCCGGGCATCTACTTCGCCGACGACCCTGTCTTCAAGGGCCGCCGTCGCGAGCTTATCGCCGCCGACTACGTTTACGCGATCAAGCGCGCACTCGATCCAGCGATGCGCTCGAACAGCAGCGGCCTGTACGAAGGGCGTTTCGTCGGCGCCGACGCGATCGTCGCCAAGGCGAAGCAAACCGGGAAGTTCGATTACGACGCGCCGGTCGAAGGCTTGCAGGCAATCGATCGCTACACGCTGCGGTTCAAGCTCAACTTTCCCGACGCCGAGCTTTTGTCGAATCTGACCGTCAGCGGCAGTGCCGCAGTCGCACGTGAAGTCGTCGAAGCTTACGGCGACAGCAACGGATGGACGATGGCGAATCCCGTCGGCACCGGACCGTACCGGCTGAAGGAGTGGCGCCGCGGCCAGCGCATTGTGCTCGAGGCGAACCCGGGCTTTCGCGAGGAGATCTATCCGGCGGGCAGCGATCAAGCCGATCGCGCGCTCGTGCACAAGCTCGCGGGCAGAAAAATACCGATGATCGGCCTGATCGAGATCAGCGTCATCGAGGAAGCCAATCCGCGGCTCCTTTCATTCGAGCAGGACCGGCAGGACTATCTGCTGGTGCCGCCCGAGCTGGCGAGCAACGTGCTCGACCCGGGAAACAGGCTCAAGGACCGCTTCGCGCAGCGTGGGATACGGCTGGAGCGCGGCGCGCAGCCGGTGATCACCGGACTCGCCTTCAACATGGAGGACCCTGTCGTCGGCGGGTACGAGAACGACAAGATCGCGCTGCGTCGCGCGATCGCGATGGCCTACGACGCGGAAGAGGACGCCCGCGTGATCCGTCACGGACAGGCGCGGCGCGCGACGCAGTTCATTCCGCCCAACGTCAGCGGCCATAATCCGGAGATCGAGAAGTACATCCGCCGCGACGTGGCGGGTGCTCGAACGCTGCTCGACAAGTTCGGCTATGTCGATCGCGACGGCGACGGCTTGCGCGAGGCGCCCGACGGCCGGCGGTTGACCTTGCGCTTCTCTTCGCCACCGGACACCTTCGCGCGACAGCAGGACGAGCTGTTGCAGCGCAATTTGGCGGAATTGGGGCTGCGCGTCGAATTCTCGAAGCAGAAGTGGCCCGACCAGCTGAAAGCGGCTCGGCTCGGACAATTGCAGATGTGGCAGGCGGCAAACATCAGCGTCACTTCCGAGGGTTTCACCTTCCTGTCGCTGCTGTACGGTGAAAACGCGGGCTTTTCGAACCTGATGCGGTTCAAGCTGCCCGAGTACGATCGGCTCTACGTGCAGGCGCGCGCGCTGCCCGAAGGTTCGCAGCGCGACAAGCTGATGCAGCGCATGACCGAGCTGATCGGTATCTACGTTCCATGGGCGGTCACGGTCTACCGCTACGAGAACGCGCTGGTCCAACCGTGGCTGCTCGGATACAAGTACAACCCGATCCAGCAGCATCCGTGGCAATACCTCGACATCGATCTCGCGCGCCGAGCGTCCGCACCCAAATGATCGCGAGATTTCGTTCGTGTCATCGCATCGCCGTCCTGGCGCGCGGATTAGTCGTAACGCTGGCGCTGGCCGCGAGCTTCGGCGTGCACGCCGCCGATTCGGACAAGGTGCTGCACGTCGCGCTGCCGATCGCCGAGACCGGGTTCGATCCGGCGGCGGTGAACGACCTGTATTCGCAGTACGTCAACCGGGCCATCTTCGACACGCTCTACGTCTACGATCTGCTCGCGCGTCCGTACAAGCTGGTGCCGAGCGTCGCGGCGGCGCTGCCGGAAGTCTCACCCGACGGCAAGACCTGGACGATCAAGGTCCGCCAAGGGATCTACTTCGCCGACGATCCGGCGTTCAAGGGAAAAAAGCGCGAGCTCACGGCCGGCGATTTCGTCTACGCGTGGAAGCGCATCCTCGACCCGAAGACGCGGTCTCCGGCAATCGCGGTTTTCGACGGCAAGCTTTCCGCCATCGCGGCGCCTATCGCGGCTGCCAAGAAGCCGGGAGGCCGATTCGATTACGATGCCACGATCGAAGGCATGCAGGCCATCGACCGGTACACGATCCGGCTCAAGTTCGATCAGCCTGAGTACACGCTGCTGTCCGACCTGACGACGATCAATACGGCCGCGGTCGCACGCGAAGTCATCGAAGCCTACGGCGACGCCAACGGCTGGGCGATGGCCAACCCGGTCGGATCCGGGCCGTACCGGCTGAAGGAGTGGCGCCGCGGACAGCGCATCACGCTGGAAGCGAACCCGGGCTTTCGCGACCAGAGCTATCCCGACAGCAGCGATCCCGCCGACAAGGCGCTGCTGGCGACGATGCGCGGCAAAAAGATCCCGATGATCGGCCGGGTCGAGATCAGCATTATGGAGGAATCGAATCCTCGCCTGCTCGCTTTCCAGGCTGGCGATCTCGACTACCTGCAGATACCCAACGAGCTGATATGGAACGTGCTGAATCCGGACCAGAAGCTCAAGCCCGAGCTCGCCAAGCGCGGCATCCGCGTCGGCACCGGCATCCAGCCCGCGGTCGTGTACACCTACTTCAACATGGAGGACCCGGTCGTTGGCGGCTACAGCACCGACAAGATCGCGCTGCGCCGCGCGATCAGCATGGCCTACAACGTCGACGAGGACATACGGATCGCGCGCCAGGGCCAGGCCGAGCCGTCGACGCAGCCGTTGCCGCCGAATGTCGAAGGCCACGATCCGAACTTTCAGGGCTACGTTCGCTACGACGTACGGGGCGCCAAGGCGCTGCTCGACAAGTTCGGCTACGTCGATCGCGACGGTGACGGCTGGCGAGATCTGCCGGACGGCAAGCCGCTGGTCCTGTCGCTGGCATCTGCGCCGTCAAGCAGCGACCGCCTGTACGACGAGCTTTGGCAGAAGAGCCTCGCCGCGGTCGGGCTGCGAATCGAATTCGTCAAGCAGAAGTGGCCGGACCTCTTGAAGATGGGACGCGCCGGCAAGCTGCAAATGTGGACGCTGGCGAATACGAGCTCGACGCCCGACGGCATCGAGTTCTTCGATCTGCTGTACGGGCCGAACGCCGGCGACCAGAATCTGTCGCGCTTTCGCCTGCCCGAGTTCGACGCGTTGTACGGCCGGGCCCGTTTGATGCCCGAGGGCGCCGAGCGCCTGAAAATGTTTCACCGCCTGTCCGAGCTCGTCACTGCGTACGCGCCGTGGCAGCTCAGCGTCTATCGGCGCGAAACCATCCTCGTGCAGCCCTGGCTGCAGGGCTACAAATACAACACGTTCTACGTGCATCCCTGGCAGTACTACGACATCGACATGAAGCGCAGGGCGGCGGACCGCTGACCGTGCGATTGCCTTCGGCGCAGCGGATCGCTGATCCGTCGCACAAATACGACACTTGCGACAGCCGTCCCGCGCACTAAGCCCGATCGCGATTGCGCGACTCGAGCGACCTCGCGTACACTGGCGTCGACTTCAACCACTCTTCAGGGATGATCCTGCCATGACCAGAACGCCGACGACTTTTGTCACCGCGATTGCGATCGCGGCGCGCGCGTTCGCAGGAGAGTTTCCTTCCGACGCGCATTTCCCCGGCTTCTGGTCGGGGATGCCGCTGCCGCGACCTTAGCCCGGGCGTTCCCGCCGGGCTCGGCGGGAATCGGGATCCGGGGTTTTCCCGCGTTTCGTTTCTCGCCGGTGGCGAATGACCGGCGGCCGCGCTTTCGACAAGCCGCGGCCGGAGGAAACGATGATGAACGATAACGATAAATTACAGGACTGGTTCCGCCGCAATTTCAGCGGGCTTTGGCTTTCCGCGAGCTTCCGGAGGCTTTGGCTGTCGCTGACCGTCACTTCGTTCGGCGCGCAGATCACCAATCTGGCGCTGCCGTTGACCGCGGCACTGCTGCTCAACGCGACGCCGATGCAAATGGGCATCCTGGTCGCGCTCGAGACGCTGCCGTTCGCCCTGTTCAGCCTGCACGCGGGCGTGCTGCTCGACCGCGTGCGCAAGCTGCCGGTGATCATCGCCGCGGACGTCGGACGCGGCATCGCGCTGCTCGCGATCCCGGTCACCGCGTGGTTCGGCGTGCTGTCGATGGAAATCCTGTTTGCCGTCGGCTTCCTGTGCGGCATGCAGAACGTCGTCGGCGGCGCCGCGTATCAGGTGCTGCTCGCGCAGATGGCCGGCCGCAAGCGTCTGGTCGAGGCCAACGCCAAGGTGACGCTGGGCGAAACCTCGGCAGCGCTGGTCGGTCCAGGCATCGCCGGCGGGCTGATCCATGTGCTGACCGCGCCGTTCGCGATCGCGCTCGATGCGATGACGTTTTTCGCCTCCGCCCTGATGCTGCGCCGGATCAAGGCGCCCAACGATGTCGCGCGCGATGGCGGCAACGGCGGCGTCTGGCGCGAGATCGGTGAGGGCCTGAAGCTCGTCTGGGGCAACCGGACGCTGTGGGGTCTCGCCTGGCTGGCCGGAATATGGCAGTTCCTGCATCACATGCAGGTCGCCGTCCTGATCCTGTTCGCTACGCGCGAGCTCGGCCTGTCGGCGGGAGCGATCGGCCTGGCCTTCGTCTTCGGCGGCGCCGGATGTGTGCTCGCGTCGGCGTTGGCCGAGCGCTTGTCGGCGCGGTTCGGAATCGGCCCGGTGATCGTCCACGGGCTGATCCTGTCGGCTTTCGGCTGGCAGGCGTACGGCCTGATCGGCGGACCGCCGTGGCTCGCGGGCTTGCTGCTCGGCATGGCGATGCTGGTGTTCGATTTCGGCGCGATCCTGTATGCGATCAACTATCTGTCGCTGCGGCAGGCAATCACGCCCGATCGTCTGCTCGGACGCATGACCGCGACGATGCGCTTTGTCACCGTCGCCTCCGCGCCGATCGGCTCGCTGGTCGGCGGTGCGCTGGCCAGCGAGATCGGCTTGCGGTCGACGTTGCTCGTCGTCGGCGTACTGGGGCTGCTGCTGTCGGCCGCCGCAGTGCTTTGGTCTCCGGTGCGCAGGCATCGCGCGCTGCCCGACCCGCTGATCGACTAGCACGAGGCGGCGCGAGGTACCGTCTCGTGCCCCCGCCCTGCGGTAAAATGCCGCGGCGAACCGCGCCCGGAAAGCCGTGCGGCGGACTCTTGCAAAAAATCCATGCAGCCCTCCATCCTGTTCATCACGCTCGACTCCTGTCGCTACGATGCTTTTGTCGAAGCGAAGACGCCGAACCTGAGCGCGATCGGCCCGCTGGTGCGTGCGCAGGCGCCCTCTCATTTCACCTTCGCCTCGCACGCCGCGTATTTCATGGGATTCACGCCGGGCGACCCGCTGCGCCACGAGCCGTATGTGAATCCGAAGTACGGAAAGATCTTCCGCATGGACGGGGGCGGCGATCCCGGCGTCGTCCCGCCCTATATGACGCTGAACGGGCGCAACGTCGTCGACGGCCTGAAGAATCGCGGCTATCGTACGATCGGCAGCGGTGCGGTGAACTGGTTCAACCCCGAGTTTCCGACCGGCCGCGTGCTGAGTGCGGACTTCGACGCCTTCGGCTTCGCCGGCGGAGCCCATCTGAAAAAACAGATCAAGTGGATTGACAGCACGCTGCTGAAGGTCAAGCCGGACGCGCCGCCATTCGTCTTCCTCAACCTGGGCGAGACGCATGTGCCGTACTGGCACGAAGGCGCTTCATGGGATCGCGGCTACAACCCGGCAGTGCCCTTCGGCGACAACAACGACGCGGCCGAGGCGAGACGGCGGCAGATCGCATGCATCGAATACTGCGATGCGGCGTTGGTGCCGTTGCTGGAGCGTTTCGCCGACGGGACGGTGATCGTTTGTGCCGATCATGGCGACTGCTGGGGCGAGGATGGGTTGTGGGCGCACGGCGTCTCGCATGCCAAGACGCTCGAGGTGCCGCTGCTGTTCCGCCTGGCCGCTCACGGAGCGTGACGGCGCGCCCGGGCGCTCGCGATGCGGATTCAGGCGTCGCGCTGGAACGGGTAGACGCTGCCCAGCCGAAGCAGCACGGACAATTCGTCCAGCGCACGGCGTCCTTCGACGAGCAAGGCCGGGTCGGCGAGATCCGCCGGCGAGAGCCGGTCGCGATAATTTCTCTCGACCCATCCCACCAGCGCCTGATGAAGTCGATCGTCCAGCCACACGTTCGCGCGGATCGCTGCGCGTTCGGCGGCGGTGAGGGCGACGCGCAAACGCAGGCAAGCCGGGCCGCCGCCGTTCCTCATGCTCTGGCGCAGATCGAAGGTCAGCATTTCCCGTATCGGTCCGCCCGACGCGATGAGCCGCGTCAGATACGCGCCGACCGACGGATCCTCGGCGCATTCGGCCGGCGCGACCAGCAGCATGCCGCCATCGGCCCGCGTTAGCAGCTGGCTGTTGAACAGATAGGTCGTCACCGCGCGCTCGACGCTGACGTCCGCTGCGCGAACGACGATCGGCGTGAACGCTGCGCCGACGGCTGCCGAGAGCTCGGCAAGCACTGCTTCCTGCTCGACGAACGCGCTTTCGTGACAGAACAGCACCGCGCCGTTGCCAACGGCGATCACGTCGTTGTGGAACACGCCTGCATCGATCGCCGCCGGGTTCTGCTGGACGAACAAGGTGCGCGCCGGGTCGAGGCCGTGGCGCCGTGCGATCGCCTGCGAGGCTTCGCGCGTCTGCCGTGCCGGAAAGCGCAATGGCGAGCTCGCAGCCGTAGCGTAGGCGACCCGGCCGTAGACAAAGAGCTCGATGCCGGTCGCGGCCGGGTCGGAGGCGAATCGGGTGTGGTTGGCCGCGCCTTCGTCGCCGAACTGAGCCGCGGCGGGCAGCGGATCGTGCACGGCAAATCGACTGTCGTCGGCGAAGATCGCACGCAGCACCCGCGTCGTCGTCGGCGCTTCGATCGCGCGATGGAAATGCGAGCTCAAATTGGCCGGCGTGAAATGCACGCGGGCGTCAGCGGTATCGGCCGACGGGCTGACGGTCGCGGCGTTGGCGGCCCACATCGCCGCCGCTGACGAGCACGCGGCGAGCAGCGGCGAGTCGTCGCGCGCGGCGCGCGCGATGACCGAGGCGTCATCGCCGGCGTACCCCAGAGCGCGCAGCGCCGCGAGGTCGGGTCGCTCGTGCGGCGGCAGCACCGCCTGCGGGTAGCCGCGGTCGGCGAGCGCCTTCATTTTGGCCAGCCCCTGCAGTGCGGCGAGCCGCGGGTTGGCGACCGAACGGCGGTTGCGTTCGGCAGCGAGATTGCCGGTGGCGAGCCCGCTATAGTTGTGCGTCGGGCCGGGCAGTCCGTCGAAATTGGCCTCGACGGCGGCCGCTTCGTGCCTCGGCATCGGTGGCGTTCGCACCAGGCGCGCTAGCGATCGCGCGGGGACAGCGCAACCGCACGCACCGAGTCGCCGGCGCGGACGCCGAGCGCCTCGGCCGCATGCGGCAACAGCGGAAATTGCGCGATGCGCGCCGGCGCCGGGCAGAGGATTGCGCGGAATGCGGCGAAGTTGCGGCTCGCGACCAGCCACAGAACGTCTTCGCTCAAGCTGTCCGGCACCGGGTCCGCGTCGCCGACGCTGACCGGCAGGACCTGCGATTGTCGCACCGCATGGATGTCGTCGCGAAAGCACTCGAGCGTCGGGCCGGCATCGAAGATGTCGACGTACCCCTCGTAGCGGAATCCTTCCGATTCGAGCATCGCGCGCGCGGGCATCGTATCGGCGTGGACTTCACCGATGGCCGCGCGTGCGTCCGCCGGCAGCAGCGTCGTATACACCGGATGGCGCGGCATCAACTCGGCGATGAATGCCTTCTGGCCGATGCCGGTCAGATAGTCGGCGCGCGAATACTCGATGGTGAAGAAGTGTCGCCCCAGCCCTTCCCAGAACGGGCTCTTGCCGTCGGCGTCGAGGCGCCCGCGCATTTCGGCGATGATCTTCGGGGCAAAGCGGTCGGCGAACTCGGCAATGAACAGCAGGCGCGCCTTGGCGAGCAGCGGCCCGTTCTTGCCATGCCGATAGCGCGCGTCCAGAAACAGCGAGCACAGCTCGCTGTTTCCGGTGTGATCGTTGCTCAGGAACAAAGTCGGCGCGCTAGTATAGACACCAAGCTCGCGCGAGGCATGCACCTGCGTGCCGACATGGTAGTTGTACCAGGGCTCGGCAAGCCCGACCGCTGCCTCGATCGCGCTGATGCCGACCACGCCTTGCGTTGCGCTGTCGATCAGGACGAACACATAACAGGCGTCGGCGCTCGCGGCGTTTCCCGCGAACGATGCGAGGGAGCGTTCGATGCGCGAGCGGAGCCGCTCGGCGTTGGCCGGCAGGCTGGTGAGCCCGGTGCCGCTTTTTTCCGACAGCGCGAACAGCGCAGGCAGGTCCGCTTGCTCGATCGGCCGGAAGGTGAACATCAGCGCGCGACGGGATCTGGCGTTCGCGTCACCGTGCGCCGCCGCCCGCCGCGACCGCTCAGGTAAGCGCCTTGCCCAGCGCGGTTTCGAGCCGTGCCAGTCCCTCGAGGATTTCGTCGAGGCTGATCACCAGCGACGGGGCGATGCGGACGACGTCGGTACCGGCCATCAGCACGATGAGCCCAGCGTCGCTCGCCGCGCGCATCACGTCGGCGGCCTTGCCGTGCCAGCGTGGCGAGAGCTCGCAGCCGATCCAGACGCCTTCGCCGCGGATGTCGGAGAAGACCTCGCGCCGGCCGTTGATCGTGCGCAGCCCCTCGACGAACAGCGCGTGCCGCGCCTTGACGCCGTCGAGCACCTCGACGGTGTTGATCACGTCGAACACCGCGCCGGCCACCGCGCAAGCCAGCGGGTTGCCGCCGTAAGTCGTACCGTGCACGCCGACCGAGAACGAGCTCGCGATTTCGCTAGTGGTCAGCATCGCCCCCACGGGGAAGCCGCCGCCGAGGCCCTTGGCGCTGGTCATGATATCGGGCACGACGCCTTTTTGCATGTAGGAGAACAGCGCGCCGGTGCGGCCCATGCCGCTCTGTATCTCGTCCAGGATCAACAGCGCGTCATGCTCGTCGCACAATCGGCGGGCGGCGCCCAGGAATTCGGGCGTGCCCGGCGTCATTCCGCCTTCGCCCTGCATAGGCTCCAGTATGACCGCGCAGATGTCGTCGCCGCCTTCCTCGGCGAAGGCCGCTTCCAGCCCGGCGACATCGTTGTAGCGGATGTGGGTGAACCCGGTCGGCGCGGGGCCGAAGCCGCTCGCATACTTGGCCTGCCCGCCCGCGGTCACCGTGAACAGCGTCCGCCCGTGGAACGCGTTCAGTGTCGAAACGACGCGAAACTTCTCCGGTCCGAAATGATCGTGCGCGTAACGCCGCGCGAGCTTCAGCGCCGCCTCGTTCGCCTCGGCGCCGGAGTTGCAGAAGAAGACGCGCTCGGCAAACGTCGCATCGACCAGCTTCTTGGCCAAGCGCAGCGCCGGCTCGTTGGTCATCCAGTTCGAGACATGCCACAGCGTGCGCGCCTGCTCGGTCAGCGCGCGGACCATCGCCGGATGGCAGTGGCCGAGCGAAGTGACCGCCACGCCGGCGGCGAAATCGATGTACATCCGACCCTGCTGGTCCCAGATTCGCGAGCCTTCTCCGCGCACCGGGATGAAAGCCGCCGGCGCAAAGCACGGGACCATCAGCTGGTCGAACATGGCGCGCGTGACAGCGAGCGGAGCGGCCGTACCGGCGGGGGCGGCGCGCGTCCCTGCCGGGAGCGATGCAGTCGATGTGGAGGGAACGCTCATGAGTGCACCGGCTGTTGGGCCGCGATGACCTGGATCTCGATCTTGTAGCCGCTGGCGGCAAGCTTCGCCTGCACGGTCGCGCGCGCCGGCGGCTGCCCGGGCGTGATCCAGGCTTCCCACACCGCATTCATCGCCGCGAAGTCGGTCATGTCTGGCAGGTAGATCGTCGCCGAGAGCATTCGGTCTTTTCCGCTCCCGGCTTCGGCCAGCAGGCGGTCGATGCGCGCCAGTACCTGCCGCGCCTGCGTCGTGATGTCGGCGTTCAGATCGTCGGCGACCTGGCCGGCCAGATAGATGGTGCCGCCGTGCACGACCATGTCCGCGAGCCGCTTGCCGACGTGATGGCGTTGAATCGTCATGATGCTATCCTTCCCGGAACCGCTTTGGCGCGCCTCGCCTGGAGCGCCAGCGCTTTATTGTAGACGAATTGCGCGTATCGCCCGCGCTTCGGACGATGATGACCGGCAAGATCTGCCTTCTCGTTGCCTCGCTTGCGCTCGCCGCCGCCGTCGCGCTCGGCGCATTCGGCGCGCATGCGATGAAGTCGCGGCTTAGCGCCGACATGCTGGCTGTCTACCAGACGGCCGTGCAATACCATTTCTGGCATGCGCTCGGCCTGTTCGCGCTCGCCTTGCTGATGCTGCAGTGGGACGCGCCGGCCCTCAACCTGGCGGGCTGGCTGCTGCTCGCGGGACTGATCCTGTTTTGCGGCAGCCTTTACCTGCTTGCGCTGACCGGCGCGCGCTGGCTCGGCGCGATCGCGCCGATCGGCGGCGTCGCGTCGATCGCGGCGTGGCTGGTCGTCGCCTGGGTCGTCTGGCTGCGCTAGAGTCTCAATCGACCTTTGCGCCGGAAACTTTCACGACCTTCGCCCATTTTTCGGTCTCGGCGCGGATATGCGCCGCAAACTGCTCTGGGGTGCCGCCCGCCGGGACAGCGCCCTGGGCGAGCAGCTTCTCCTTCGCCTCGGGAGTCTGCAGCCACTGATTAACGTCGGCATTGATCCGCGCGACGATCGCCGCCGGCGTCCCGGCCGGCGCCAGCAGGCCAAACCACGAGCTGGCCTCGAAGCCCGGCAATCCGCTCTCGGCGATGGTGGGAATATTCGGCAGCGTCGGCGAGCGCTGCGCCGAGGTGACCGCGATCGCGCGCAGCTTGCCGCCCTTGATCTGGGCCAGCGACGACGGGAGGTTGTCGAACATCAGCTGCACCTGCCCGCCCATCAAGTCGGTGAGGGCGGGAGCGCTGCCCTTGTACGGCACGTGCACCATGTCGACGCCGGTCATCGTCTTGAAGAGCTCGCCCGAAAGATGGATCGATGTCCCGCTTCCCGACGAAGCGAAGTTGAGCTGACCGGGCTTCTCCTTGGCGAGCTTGATCAGATCGGCGACCGAGTTGACCGGCAGGCTCGGCGTCACCTCGAGGACGTTGGGCACGCCGGCGACCAGAACGATCGGCACGAAATCCTTCACATGATCGTATGGCATCTTGGTGTAAAGGCTCGGATTGATCGCGTGGGTTCCGACCGTCCCCATCAGCAGCGTGTAGCCGTCCGGCGCGCTCTTGGCGACCAGATCCGAGCCGATATTGCCGGCGGCCCCGGGACGGTTGTCGACGACTACCGATTGCCCGAACGACACCGAGAGTCGCTGCGCGACTTCGCGCGCAAGGATGTCGGTAGTACCGGCCGGGGGGAAGGGGACGACCAGCCGGATCGCCTTGGTAGGATAGGCTTGCGCCCAGACGCCGCCGGCGAACAGTACGGCGAGCGCGCCCAGCGCCGCTCGTTGCAGTAATCGCATCATGTTTCCTCCGCCTCGAGTGCTTGTATGTTCGATCTTCCTGCTAGTCGACCTTGGCGCCCGACGCCTTGATGATCTTGGCGTACTTCGGAATTTCGCCCTGGATCAGCGCCGTGAACTGCTCCGGCGTCGTCGGGGCCGGCTCGGCGCCCTGCTGCGCGAAAAACGCCTGCATTTCCGGCGTGTTCAGGATACGCGTCACCTCGGCGTTCCACTTGGCGATGATTTCCTTCGGCGTGCCGGCCGGCGCCATGAAGCCCCACCATGTGTAGATATCGAACCCGGGCAACCCGGCCTCGGAGAGCGTCGGCAGATCGGGAACCAGCGGCGAGCGCTTGGCCGTCGTGACCGCGAGCGCCTTGAGCTTGCCGGCGCGGACCTGTTGCATCGAATTGGCCAGATTGTCGAACATCAGCTGGATCTGGCCGCCGAGCAGGTCCTGCATCGCGGGTGCGCCGCCCTTGTACGGCACGTGCACCATGTCGACCTTGGCCTCGGTCTTGAACAATTCACCGGCAAGATGGCCGGCGCTGCCGTTGCTGCCCGATCCGAACGCGAGCTTGCCCGGATTCGCCTTGGCGTAACTTATCAGCTCGGCGACCGAATTCGCCGGAACCGAAGGATTGAGCACCAGCACGTTCGGCGTGACCGCGACCAGCGTGATCGGCGCGAAGTCCTTGATCGGGTCGTACGGCATCTTGCTGTACAGGCTGACATTGACCGCGTGCGTCGACAGAGCGCCCTCGAGGATGGTGTAGCCGTCGGGCGCGCTTTTCGCGACCAGGTCGGCGCCGATATTGCCGCCGGCGCCGGGCCGGTTGTCGATGATCACCGGCTGTCCCCAGGCGATCGAGAGCTTCTGTCCTATCGCGCGAGCGACCGCATCGAGCGATCCGCCGGCTGGAAAAGGCACGACCAGGCGGATCGGCTTGGACGGATAGGCTTGCTCCAAAGCGAACAACGGGAGCGACAACGACAACAGAAGTCCCGCCAACGTGGCGGCAACCGCGCGAACGAACATTGGTCTTATCCTCATCCGATGGCCTCTCGGCGATTGTATATAATCGAGCGCTCCCGCGCTTGAGCCGGTAGCGCGTTTGCCGTTTCGATCCCAGTCACGCCGCAGTCCGGGAATGCATCGATGCCCTTTTTTCGTCTGTTGTCCCCATACGCAGTGAAGTTGTGTGCAGCGCTGGTGGTGCTTGGTTGTCTCGCCGCATGCGGCAAGGACGCCGCGGCGCCGGCTCCCGCCGCGGCGGCGCCGATCTCCGTGCGCACGCTTACCGTCGAGCCGCGCAAGGTGCCGATACGATTCGACATCGTCGGACAAATCGAAGGATCGAAGCAGGTCGAGGTACGCGCCCGCGTGTCGGGCATTCTGCAAAAGCAGTTCTACAACGAAGGCGACTCCGTGAAGGAGGGGGCGCCTCTGTTCGAGATCGATCGCGCTCCATACGAAATCGCACTGTCGCAGGCGCGGGCGCAGCTCGCGCAAGCGACCGCGCAAGTCGACCAGGCGCGGCGCGAAGAGGCGCGATTGAAGCCTCTGGTACAGGACCGCGCGGTGAGCCGCAAGGAATACGACGATGCGACGTCGTCGCGACAACTCGCGGAAGCGGCGATTCAACAGGCCAATGCGTCGATCAGGCAGGCCGAGCTGAACCTGTCGTATACGCGCGTAGTTGCGCCGCTCGCCGGCGTCACCGGGCGGGCCGAGCATTCGATCGGCACGCTGATCACGACCGACGCCAACGGCAGCCTGCTGACGACAATCAACCAGGTGAGCCCCGTCTGGGTCCGCTTCAGCCTTGCCGAAGGGGATCTGGCCAAGCTGCCTGACGGACGCCTGAATCGATCGACGCCGGTCGTGATGGAGCTGTTGCTTCCCGACGGATCCGCGTACCCGTCGAAAGGACGGCTGAATTTCGCCGCATCCGCGATCGACACCCGGCTGGGCACGCAGCAACTGCGCGCCGAGTTCGACAATCCGCGCCAGATTCTGCTCCCCGGGCAATTCGTCACCGTCCGGATCACCGCCGGCGAGCGCGACAAGGTATTCCTCGTGCCGCAGACCGCCGTCGTCCAGACCGAGAAAGGCAATCTCGTTTTTACCGTCGATGCCGACGGCAAGGCGCAGGCGCGACCGGTAAAGACAGGCGATTGGATAGGCAAGGACTGGACGATCCTGTCCGGCCTGGCTTCGGGCGACAAGGTCGTCGTCGACAATCTTCTGAAATTGCAGCCTGGCGCTCCGGTGACCGAGGCGCCGCCTGCGGCGCCGCAAAGCGCGCCGGCAGCGTCCGGCAAAAAATAGGGCGAGGCAACGTTGTTTTCGCAGTTCTTCATCAACCGGCCGATTTTCGCCGGCGTCATCGCGATCATCATCACGCTCGCCGGGTTGATCGCATCGCAAGTGCTTCCGGTCGCGCAATATCCTGAAATCGCGCCCCCGACCGTCGTCATCACCGCCAACTACCCGGGTGCGAGCGCCGAGACGCTGGCGCTGACGGTCGCGGCCCCGATCGAGGAGCAGCTCTCCGGCGTCGAGAACCTGATCTATTTCAGCTCGACCGCGGCGACCAACGGCACGCTGACGATCGCTTGCACGTTCGAGGTCGGGTCCAACGCCGACAAAGCGGTAATCGACGTCAACAACCGGGTGGCGATCGCACTTCCGCGCCTGCCCGATGTCGTGCGGCAGACCGGCGTCGTCGCGCAAAAGCGCTCGACCGACATTCTGCTGGTGATCGCGCTGGGATCGAACGATCCGCGGTACGACACGCTCTATCTGTCCAATTACGCGACGATCAACCTCCTCGACGAGCTCAAACGCATCCCCGGAGTCGCCGACGCAACGATTTTCGGTGCACGCGATTATTCGATGCGGGTATGGCTCAATCCGGCGAAGATGTCGCAGCTCGGCGTCACCACGACCGACATCGCGCAGGCCATCGCTGCGCAGAACAATCAGTACGCAGCCGGAAAGATAGGCGCCGAGCCTGCGCCGGTCGGGCAGTCGCTGGTATACACCGTGACCGCACGGGGCCGGCTGATCGATCCTGACGATTTCGGCAATGTCATCCTGCGCTCGACCGGGCCAGGCGGGGCGCTGCGCATCCGGGATGTGGCCCGTATCGAGCTCGGCGCGGTCAGCTACGACGCCTTCACCAATCTCGACGGCAAGCCGACGGTGGGCATAGCGGTATTCCTGCAGTCGGGAGGCAACGCGCTCAAGGTCGCCGATTCGGTGCGCGCGGGTATCGCCAGGCTCGAGCAGGGCTTTCCGCAGGGAGTGACGCAGGTCATTCCGTTCGACACCACCCGCTTCGTGCGTTCGTCGATCCACGAGGTGATCATCACTCTGTCTGAGGCGGCGGCCCTGGTGCTGCTGGTCGTGTTCGTATTCCTGCAGAGCTGGCGCGCGACGCTGATCCCGATCATCGCTGTGCCGGTTTCGCTGATCGGCGCGTTCGGCGGCCTGATGCTATTCGGCTTCACGCTAAACACTCTGACGCTGTTCGCGATCGTGCTTGCGACCGGCATCGTCGTCGACGATGCCATTGTGGTGCTGGAGAACGTCGAGCGGCTGATGGCCGAAAAGAAGCTCTCGCCGAAGGACGCGGCGATCGAATCGATGAAAGAGGTGACCGGCGCGATCGTTGCGATCGAGCTGGTGCTGGTGTCGGTGTTCGTGCCGGTCGCGTTCCTGGGCGGCCTTGCCGGCAAGCTCTACCAGCAATTCGCCGTGACGGTGGCCACCGCCGTGACGATTTCGGGACTGGTGGCGTTGACCTTGACTCCGGCGCTATGCGCGTTGCTGCTCAAGCCCCAGCACATCGAAAACCGTTTGTTCCGCCCGTTCAATCGCGGGTTCGCATGGCTGACCCGGACTTATCTCGGCGGCGTGCGGCTGACCGTGCGACACGCGGTCATCGCAGTCCTGTTGTTCGTCGGCGTCCTGGGCACGGACGCGCTGCTGTTCCGAACCGTCCCGGGCGGCTTCGTACCGCCGGAAGATCAGGGTTATATCCTCGGCTCGCTGACCTTGCCCGATGCCGCCACCTTGCAGCGGACGCAGGAGGCCGGCGCGACCATACAGCGGATTCTGCTCGGGCATCCAGCCGTCGAGCACGTTTTCGTCGTCGCCGGCTTCGATGTCGTCGCGGGCGCCAATAAGAGCAACGCCGCGACGATGTTCATCCCGCTCCACCCATGGGACGAGCGCAAGGCGACGGCGGAGGACTTGGCGAAGTACGTGATCGCCGAAGGCGCCAAGCTGTCGCAAGGCACGCTTCTGGCATTCAATCCCGCGGCGATTCGCGGTCTGGGCAGCGCGGGCGGGTTCGAGGTCTACCTGCAGGACCGCGCCGACGCCGATCCGCAGAAGCTTTATCAGAATCTGCAGCAATTTGTCGGCGAGCTGCGCAAGAGGCAGGAGCTCACCGGCGTCGCAACGTTCTATCGGCCGACGTCCCCGCAGCTCTTTGTCGACGTCGATCGCGAAAAGGCCGCGGCGCTCGGCGTGCCCTTGAAGGACGTGTTCGACACGCTGCAGAGCACGATGGGCGTGCTCTATGTCAACGACTTCAACAAGTTCGGCCATACCTATCGCGTGCAGCTGCAGGCGGAAGGGCAGTACCGGTCGAAGCCGGAGGATCTGGGCAACGTGTACGTCCGTTCGTCGGGCGGCGATATGATTCCTGTGAAGGCGCTGATCAGCGTGAAGAACGTCATCGGCCCCGAGCAGATCGACCGCTTCAACGGCTTCCTGGCGGCCAAGGTGCTCGGCAACAGCGCGGCCGGTGTGAGCTCGGGCCAGGCGATCGCCGCGGTCGAGGACGTTGCGAAATCGCTCCCGCCCGGCTATACGATCGCCTGGACCGGGCAGGCATTCCAGGAAAAACGCATCGGTACCCAGTCGATAATCGCGTTCACGTTCGCGATCATCATGGTGTTCCTGATCCTGTCGGCGAATTACGAGAAATGGTCGCTGCCGGTGGCGGTGCTTCTGGCCGTGCCCTTCGCCTTGGTAGGCGCGTTGACGGCGGTCTTCCTGCGCGATTTCAGCAACGACGTTTACTTCCAGATCGGACTGCTGGTGCTGATCGGGCTCGCGGCCAAGAACGCGATCCTGATCGTCGAATTCGCCGCGCAGGAGATGGCGAAGGGCTTGTCGCCGGTCGACGCCGCTCTCGAGGCGGCCCGGCTGCGCTTCCGTCCGATCGTGATGACCTCGCTGGCGTTCATGCTAGGCGTACTGCCGCTGGTTCTCGCATCGGGCGCAGGCGCGGCGGCGAGGCGTTCGATGGGCACCGGCGTGTTCGGCGGCATGCTGGTGGCGACTTTCGTAGCCACCATTTTCATCCCGCTGTTCTTCGTGCTCCTCACGCGGCGCAAGGCCAAGCCCGCGCCGGTGCCGGCCGCCGGAGTCGAGGAAAGGACCGCCTGATGCATCGCCGCCTGGCGATGGCAGTTGCCTTGGCGCTTGCCGGCTGCATGGTGGGGCCTGACTATCAGCGGCCGCAGACGCCGCTGCCGGCGACCTATGCCGATGCGCCGCCGGCCGAGGCCGGCCCGGTCACGTCTCAGGCGATGCGCGCCGATTGGTGGACGCTGTACGAAGACCGCACGCTCGACGAGCTGGTCGCCAACGCGCTGTCGGACAATCTCGACGTGGCCGCCGCAGTGGCGAGAATCGAGGAGTTCGACGCCGATCTGCGCGAGGCCAATGCGGCGTTGTTTCCGGAGATCGATCTCGGCGCAACCGCGGCGCGCTCGCGCTCGAGCGCCGCGGTCGCGGCACCTCAGTCGATCAGGGTGAGTAACGATTTCCGGATCGCGTTGTCGACATCGTTCGAGATCGATTTCTGGGGACGGCTGCGCCGCCTGCTCGAGAGTGCGCGGGCGCAGGTTCTGGCCACGCACTATGCAAAGGACGTGGTCACGCTGTCGCTGGCGGGGCTGACTTCGCAGACGTACTTCCTGCTGCGCTCGCTCGACGCGCAGATCACGGCGACGCGCGAAACGCTGGAGACGCGCGAGCAATATCTGGCCGTCGTTCGCCGTCGCGTCGACGCCGGCCTTGCCTCGGGTCTCGACCTCGCGCAGGCGCTCGGCGCGCGCTCGGACGCCGCCGCCCAGCTGAAGGAGCTGGTGCGGCAGCGTGCGCTGGCCGAACATCTGCTGGGAACGCTCACCTCGAGGCTCGATCTCAAGGTAGCGCCAGGCGATCTCGCGCAGTTGCCCATTCCTCCGACGCCGCCGATGGACTTGCCGTCGACGCTGCTCGAGAGGCGCCCGGATATCCGGCTGGCCGAGGCAAACCTGGTGTCGGCGAATGCGCAGATCGGCGTCGCCAAGGCGGCGCTGTTGCCCCGGATCTCGCTGACCGGGGCGCTCGGAGGCGAAAGCGCTGCCTTGAGCTCGCTCGCGCAAAGCAGCGCGGGGATCTGGTCGATCGGATTTGCGCTGGCGCAGCCGATCTTCACGTGGGGCCGCCTGACCGCGGAAGTCGACGCGACGACCGCCCGCCAGAAGCAGGCGCTGTTCGGCTACCAGAAATCGATTCAGACGGCGTTTCGCGAGGTTTCCGACGCATTGGTGAACATCGGCCAGACGTCGGCGATGGAGACAGATCTGCAGGCCAGCGTCGACGCCGCGCGCGACGCCTTGCGCCTGTCCACCGAGCGCTACGAGTCAGGATACGCGGCTTATCTGGCCGTGCTCGATGCGCAGCGCTCGCTGAATATCTCGCAGCTGGCGCTGATCCGAAACCGCCAGGCGCTGCTCTCGGCGTCGGTCGATCTGATGAAGGCGCTCGGCGGAGGATGGACCGACCAAACGCCGTTGGCTGTGCGCTAGGGCAGCGAACGCGGGGGAGTGACACGCAGCTGACGCAAAAAGCCGTTTACAATAGAATGACCCGGTTTGGCGTCCGACAAGACAGTCCCGAGGAGGAGAGATGATAAAGATTGGCAATTCGAGCTTGGTGCGCGCGGCCCTCGCGCTTGCACTGTTGGCTCTCAGCGCGCAGGCGCAAGCCGTCACCGAAATCCAGTTCTGGCACTCGATGACCGGCGCGCTAAACGATCGGGTCAACGACATCGCCAAGCGCTTCAACGAAAGCCAGAAGGACTACAAGGTCACGCCGGTGTTCAAAGGCAGCTATCCGGAATCGATGGCCGGAGCGATCGCCGCCTACCGCTCCGGCAACGCCCCGGCGCTGCTGCAGGTCTTCGAAGTAGGCACCGCGACGATGATGTCGGCCAAGGGCGCGATCAAACCGGTCTACCAGGTGATGGCGGACGCCGGCGAGAAATTCGATGCCAAGGCGTACGTCCCGGCGGTTGCCGGCTACTACACCAATCCCAAGGGTCAGATGCTGTCGTTTCCGTTCAACAGCTCGACCACGGTGTTCTATTACAACAAGGATGCGTTCGAGAAGGCGGGTATCGACCCGAACCGTGCGCCGGCGACCTGGGCCGAAGTGGTTGCCGATGCAGCCAAGATCAAGGCGGCGGGTGCGCTGCCCTGCGCGTACACGACCGGCTGGCAATCGTGGGTGCAGCTCGAGAGCTTCAGCGCATGGCATAACGTGCCGTTCGCGACCGAGCAGAACGGCTTCGCGGGCAACCATCCGAAGCTTGTGTTCAACGGACCGCTGCAGGTCCGGCATATCGCCGACATGCAGGACTGGGCCAAGAAAGGCTATTTCAGCTACGCCGGCCGCAAGAACGAGCCCGAAGCCAAGTTCTTCAGCGGTGAGTGCGCGATGCTGACCAGCTCGTCGGCCGCGTACGGCAACATCGTCAAGAACGCGAAGTTCAAGTTTGCGGTGTCGCCGCTTCCGTACTACGCCGACGTCGCCGGCGCGCCGCAGAACACGATCATCGGCGGCGCCAGCCTCTGGGTGATGGGCGGCAAGTCGAAGGAAGAATACAAGGCGGTCGCGAAGTTCCTGACGTTCCTGTCGCAACCGGGTCTGCAGGCCGAGTGGCATCAGGCGACCGGCTACTTGCCGATCACGATGGCCGCGTACGAGCTGACGAAGAGTTCCGGCTTTTACGACAAGAATCCGGGCACCGACGTCTCGGTCAAGCAGATGATCGTCAAGACCACCGACAAGTCGCGCGGCGTCCGGCTGGGCAATTTCGTGCAGATTCGCGACATCATCGACGAAGAGCTCGAAAACGTCTGGAACGGCAAGAAGAGCGCCAAGGAGGCGCTCGATGCGGCGGTTACGCGTGGCAACGAGCAGATCGATCGGTTCGCGAAAACTGCCAAAGAGGGATAGTGCGTCAGCTTCGTTGACGCACTATCGGGCCGGATTCGAGCGTCAGGGCGAATTGCGCCCCGGCGCTCAAATCGGCCGGGTTGCCCATCCCAAGGGTTGCCAAACGTATGGCGGCTGAAAAGCGTGCGCTGTTCCGCTCTCGATGGCTGCCTTACGCGCTGCTGCTGCCGCAGGTCATCGTCACCATCGTGTTTTTCTTCCTGCCCGCCGGGCAGGCGCTGATCCAGTCGACGCAAATCCAGGACGCCTTCGGCGGAAGCCTGCAGTTCGTCGGTCTGGACAATTTCCGCGACCTGTTCAACGACGAGCTGTACCTCGCATCGTTCAAGGTCACGGCGATATTTTCGATCCTGGTCGCCGCACTGGGGCTCACCATATCGCTGATCCTCGCCGTATTCGCCGATCGCATCGTCCGCGGCGCGGGCGTATACAAGACGCTGCTGATCTGGCCGTACGCAGTCGCGCCGGCGATCGCCGCCGTGCTGTGGCTGTTCCTGTTCAATCCGACGCTGGGCATCGTCGCGCACTGGCTGACCAGCGCGGGCGTCGACTGGAATTACCTGCTGTACGGCAACCAGGCGCTGATGCTCGTCGTCATCGCCGCGGTCTGGAAGCAGGTCAGCTACAACTTCCTCTTCTTTCTCGCCGGTCTGCAATCGATCCCGAAGTCGCTGCTCGAGGCTGCCGCGATCGACGGTGCGGGACCGGTCAAGCGCTTCGCGACGATCGTGTTTCCGCTGCTGTCGCCGACGACGTTTTTCCTGCTGGTGGTCAATATCGTCTACGCCTTCTTCGACACGTTCGCCATCATCGACGCCGCGACGTCGGGCGGGCCGGGACAGGCGACCGAGATCCTGGTCTACAAGGTGTACAAGGACGGCTTCAAAGGGCTGGACCTCGGCGGTTCGGCGGCGCAGTCGGTCGTGCTGATGACGATCGTGATCACCTTGACGGTGATCCAGTTCCGTTACGTCGAGCGCAAGGTGCAGTACTAGCGTGAACAGGGGCTGAACACATGATAGAAAACCGGCCGCTGCTGACCTGGATCAGCTACATCGTGCTGACGATCGGGGTCGCGATCGTCGCGTTTCCGGTCTATGTGACCCTGGTCGCATCGACCCGCACCGCGCAGGAAGTGCTGCAGGCGCCGATGCCGCTGACCCCGGGCACCCACATGCTCGAGAACTACGCCGCGGTGCTGGCGCATGGCGCCGGCGAATCCGGCGCCGGCGTCGGCCGGATGATGGTCAACAGTCTGATATCGGCGCTGGTCATCGCGATCGGCAAGATCGCGATTTCGCTGCTCTCGGCATTCGCCATCGTTTATTTCCGGTTTCCATTCCGCAGGTTCTTCTTCTGGATGATCTTCGTCACGCTGATGCTGCCGGTCGAGGTGCGCATCCTGCCCACTTACAAGGTCGTCGCAGACCTGGGTATGCTCGACACCTACGCG
>DATBBM010000079.1:0-8564 GCA_036270955.1 Casimicrobiaceae bacterium
GCCGCGCTGAAGAAAATGCTCGGCTGACACGATCGTCCGGCCAGCCGCCCGAGCCTTTAGTCATACGTATGTCTTGGTCGGGCCGGCGAGCGACATCGCTTTCCTGTATGCCGGACGAGCCCTGATGCGCGCCAGGTAGGCGGCGATGTTGGCGTAGGGCGCGAGATCATAGTCGAGAAAGTTGCGCAAGGTCGTGAACGGGAAGACCATCATCACGTCGGCAGCGGTGAAAACTTCGCCGGCGAACCACGGGCCGCCGCCGAGCCCGCTGTCGACGAAACTCAGCATCTGCTTCATGCGCTCGCGGATACGCGCGGTGACCGGACTCTCCGCGGCCTCCTTGACCCGGCTCAACACCAGCGCGATCAGCAGCAGCGACATCAGGCTGCCTTCGGCGAAGTGCAGCCAATAGACGTAACGCGCGTATCCGGAATCGCCGGGCGGAAGCGCCAGCCGCCCATCCCCGTGGCGATGGACGACATAGTCGACGATCGCCCCGGACTCGGCAAGGACGATGTCGCCGTCGCGGATCACCGGCGCTTTGCCGAGTGCATGGATTTCCTTCAACGGGAGCGGAGCGGCGCCGGTCGTCTCGCGCGGAAAGGCCTGCAGGTCGTAGGGAAGACCGAGCTCCTCCATCAGCCAGACAATGCGCTCGGAACGCGAGGTCTCCAGGTGGTAGACGGTGATCATCGTCGTGCTTCGATCGAGCCTGCGCAGTTTGCAGCGATTCGAGCTTCGCCGCAATCGCGCGCCGCAGACGGCGCTGCCGGGCTCCGGCGGCATCCGGATTGAATCGCGCCGTTGCCGCGCCGGAGGGCCGCGTCGCATGACAAAATACTCGCGATGATCGCTTCCGACCTCCAGCGCGCACTCGATAACCCCTTCTGGTCGAGTCTGACGACCGGGCATGCGCATTTCGCGATGGGAGGAGCGCTGGCGCGCCGATATCCGCCCGACATTTCGCCGATCGCCGGATTGGCGGCGCCGGAACCGACAAACGTCAGCGCCCTAGAAGCGATCGTGGCCGTCGGCGATGACATGGCAACCGTCGCACGAGCGATGCCCAGGTTGCCGGCGCATTGGGAAATCCTGTACGAATCGCGCCTGACCCAGATGCTTCGGAGCGAGCGGACGGCGTTGCCGGAGGGCGATGTCGATGCATCTACCCTAGGCCCGGCCGATGTTCCCGAAATGCTGGCGCTGGTCGAGCTCACGAAGCCCGGACCGTTTCGACCACGCACGATCGAACTGGGAACGTATATCGGATTGCGCCTCGGACGGCGCCTGATGGCGATGGCGGGCGAGCGGTTGTGGATCGATGACTGCCGCGAGGTCAGCGCCGTGTGTACTCACCCCGACGCGCAGGGACGCGGATACGCCAAGGCGCTGATAACCCGGGTCGTGAATCGGATGCTGCGCGCGGGGCAGACACCGATCCTCCACGTCGAAAGCGCAAACAAGCGTGCAATCGATCTCTACCGCGCGCTGGGCTTTGTACCGCGCACGGAGCTGTCGTTGCTGTACGCCAAAAGGACCCGGTAGTCCTGCGCGTCGATTTCCTGCTCAGCTCAGGGCGTCGAGCAAGCTCTTCGCTTCATCAAGCTCTATCGAGTCACGGCCATCGGCGTACGAGCCGCAGACCGCGCGCAGACGATCGCGCGCCTTGTCACCATCCCCGCGTTCCTCGAGCAGGCGAGCAAGCGCCGCCGTCGCGCGCCATTCCAGTGCGATGGCGCCCTTTTCCTTCGCGAGCCATGCGGCATGCTCGACGCGCGCAATCGCGTCGTCGATTGCGATCTGCTTTGCCTGCAGCATCAGCTCTGCCTGCAACCTTACGACCTCCGGCCGATACCATCCTACGTTGCTCTTGTCGGCGAGTTCGGTCGCTTCTGCCAGCAATTCCACCGCGCGGCCCGCGTTGCCGAGTTTGAGATGCGACTCGGCGGCCAACGCCAGGAGCATCAAGGAAATGCCTACGTGCCCCTTAGCGCGCTGCGCTTTAAGCCCGTCGTCGATAAGCTTCAAACCAAGGTCTGTGCTGCCCTGCGCGACGTGCGACACCCCGGACAGAACCAGGCCCGAGCCTACCCATTGCGGGAACCGATGCTTTTCGCACAGCGCGAGTAACGTTTCAGCGCGCGCCACCACGGCAGGGTGATCTCGTACATAGTGCAACACCTGCAGCGAGAACAGATACGCGGTTGCAAGGCTAAGCGAGTGATCGAGGTCCTTCGCCAGAGTTACCGAATCCTGCGCGAGGCGCAGCGCCTCTCCGGTATGCCCGGCGGCCCAGGCTGCGTTCGCGCCAAAATTGTGGGCGCACACACCGGGATCGTGGCCACCATACAGATGCTTGTGATGCCGGTGTCTCTCTCGATCGTAGATCTGGATTCCCTGCAGCGAGTCGGCGCGCGTGACTGTGATGTCGCCGAGAAAAAAGAAATTGGTCCATCGTGAATGATGTGCCTGCAAAATATATTCGTCGTCGCCAAGCTTGCGGCTGAGCATCACGAGGTCCTCGGACCGCCGCGCAGCCGCGATAACCTGCCCGGCGCTAGTCTTGTAGACCCAATCGCCCCACAACGCTGCGAATCGCTCCTTCGTCTCTCCGAGCGTTTCGGCGAGCTCGCAAGCCCGGGCGTAATTAGCGCCGGTTTCCGGGGCGCCCATGCCCTTACCGGCGATCAGCGCGGGGCCGATCGTCACCCGCAGGCCAAGCTCGGTGGCAGCGCGGGCCTGCGAGTCGGGAACCAGGTGAATCTGCTCGAGCGCTTCTCCGAGGTGCGCGGCGGCTTCCTCATAACCGGAGCGCGCCACGGCAAGCTCACCAGCCCGCTGCCAGAACGGCACCGCGGCACCCGGCATCATCGCGCGGCTGTAGTGGTGGGCAACCAGCTCCGGTCGCGATTGCGCGACATCCGGAAAGCGCTCGACATACGACTGCGCGATCCGTTGATGGTGGCGCTGGCGAACGCTCTTCAGAAGGGTGTCGTAGGCAGCTTCCTGAATCAGCGCGTGCTTGAAGACATAGTACGATTGCGGCGGAACCCCGCTCTGCTGAATGATGTCCGCGCGATTCAGCGCGGCCAGCTGCTCCTCGAGCTCGGCGGCGGGAAGATCGCAAACCGACTGCAGAATCGAATAGTCGAACGCGCGGCCGAGCACGGACGCAAGCTGCGCTACCGCCTTGGCCGTACCGAGCCGGTCCAGGCGTGCAGTCAAAGAGTCGCGCAGCGTCGCCGGAACTTCGAGATGCGAGAGCTGGCCCTTGGAGAGCTCCAGCTCGCCGTCGTGCTCCTCGATCAGTCCCGATGCCAATATCGCCTTGGTAAGCTCCTCTGCAAACAGCGGCACGCCATCCGTACGACGCACGATCTCTTCGGCAATCCGCGCAGGAAGGGCCTTCCCGCCGGCCACGGCCCTTGCCACCGTGGCGACCTGCTCCGCCGAGAGCTTGGTGAGCGCGATCATGGAAATCTGCCCGTGCATCGCCCAGGTCGGAACAAACTCGGGGCGGAAAGTGAGCACGACCAGCATCGGCACTTCGACAATGCGCTCCAGCAGCATCCCCAGCAGTTCGCGCGTCGATGCGTCAATCCAATGCAGGTCCTCGACGATCACGACCAGCGGATACTTTTGCGCATCGGCGCGCAACCATGCAATCAGTGCGTCGAGCGTCCGGCGCTTGCGTTGAGCCGGGGCGAGGTCGCTGAGCGCCTGGCTGTGTTCTTCCCCCAGCCCGAGCAGCGCCGCGATAAGCCGATAGGTGGTGTCGTCGTCGATGCCTGATGCCTTCAGGCTTTGTCTCAGCGCCGCGGCAGGGTCGGATCCCGGCGTTGCCGCTGCCTCTATGGCGCGTTCGATGAGATCGATAATCGGGTGCAGCGCGCTGTTCTGATAAAACGGTGAACAATAGATGCTGCGCCACGCGCTGCCTTCCGCAGACGCGCGTTCGCGAAACGCGCTCAACAACCGGGATTTGCCGATTCCTCCCTCTCCGGACAGGAGTACGGCCTGGCCTTGCCCGCTGCGAGCGAGGTCCCACCTTTCCAGCAGGTGCCGAAGCTCCATCTCGCGGCCTACGAGCGGCGTCGTCTGACGACTCTCCACTCGTCCAGACTTGGACTCGACCACGCCGGCGACCTCATAGAGCTCGGTTTCGGTCGCCGTCCCTTTCAATACCCGTGACCCCAGCGCCCTTACATCGAAGCGCTTGCCGACCAGTCCGAGCGTCGCCGCGCTGATGCATACGGAATCGGGTGCAGCTTCGGCTTGAATTCGTGCGGCGAGATTGGGCGTTTCGCCAACCGCGTGATCGATGTTCGCGCCGCCGGCGCTCATTGCACCCACCACTACGAGGCCGGTATGGATCCCGATCCGCGCCTGGAGGCCGGCTTCACCCTTCGACTTCAGTGATGCGTCGAGGTCGCGCACGCCAACGATGATGGCCAAGCCGGCAAGGATGGCGCGCTCTGCGTCGTTGTCGTGCGCCGACGGATAACCGAAAAAAGCGACTGCACCGTCTCCGATGTACTGGTTGATGTTCCCGCCGTAGCGCGTCACGCAACTGTTGCAGATGTCCTGGTAGGCGCGCAACACATCGCGCAAGACCTCCGGGTCCAGCCTTCCGGCAAGCGCCGTCGACCCTACGACGTCGGCGAACAGCACCGTCAGCTGGCGACGCTCACCCTCCGATGGGATCGCAGCCTGTCCGGCCGCCGCCTCGGGTGCACGTTGCGCCTCCCCGCCGTCGGAAAACGACGCGCCGCAGGTCCCGCAGAATCGTGCGTCCGGCGCGGCGGGGGCATTGCACATCGGGCATGACTTGTCGACCTGCGTACCGCAGGATTCGCAGAACCGCTGCCCGGGTCGCGCCACGCGGCCGCATGTCCGGCATTTCATCGCTCCCCCTCGGAGTTACCGGTCCGGCGGCCATTGTGCTGTCCTCGAGCCGCCGGTGCAACGGCTGTCCTATCCCACGCTCAGGCCATCAGCGCCTTGTACCGGATGCGGTGCGGCCGCGCGCCTTCCTCACCCAGCCGCTTCTTCTTGTCGGCTTCGTACTCCTGATAGTTGCCCTCGAAAAACACGACCCGGGAGTCTCCTTCGAAGGCCAGGATGTGCGTCGCGATACGGTCGAGAAACCACCGATCGTGCGATATCACCAGCACGCTTCCGGCGAATTCGAGCAATGCGTCCTCGAGCGCGCGCAAGGTCTCGACGTCGAGATCGTTCGACGGCTCGTCGAGGAGCAGCACGTTGCCGCCCTTGAGCAGGGTTAATGCAAGGTGCAGCCGGCCGCGCTCGCCACCGGACAGCGTTCCGACCATTTTTTGCTGATCGACGCCCTTGAAGTTGAAGCGGCCGAGATAGGCGCGGGAAGGCATCTCGAATTTGCCGACGGTCAGAATGTCGCGCCCGCCAGAGATGGCCTCCCACGCGGTCTTGCCGTCGGGCAGCGCCTCGCGCGACTGGTCGACAACGGCGAGCTTCGCCGTAGAGCCGATGACGATCTTGCCCTTGTCCGGTTTTTCCGCGCCGGTGATCATGCGGAACAAGGTCGTCTTACCCGCCCCGTTCGGCCCGATGATGCCGACGATCGCACCCGGCGGCACGCTGAAGCTGAGATCGTCGATCAGCAGGCGCTCACCGTAGCCCTTGCTCACGCCGTGCAATTCGATCACCTGGCCGCCGAGCCGCTCGGCAACCGGGATGAAGATTTCCTGCGTCTCGTTACGCTTCTGGTGTTCGTGACTGGAGAGCTCTTCGAAGCGAGCGATGCGCGCCTTGGCCTTCGCCTGCCGGCCCTTCGGATTGGTGCGCACCCATTCGAGCTCCTTCTGCATTGCCTTGATACGCGCCGATTCCTGCTTCGCCTCGATCTCGAGCCGCTGCTCCTTCTGCTCGAGCCACGAGGTGTAATTGCCCTTCCACGGAATGCCGTAACCGCGGTCGAGCTCGAGGATCCATTCGGCGGCATTGTCGAGGAAGTAACGGTCGTGCGTGACTGCGATCACGGTGCCCGGAAAGCGCAGCAGGAACTGCTCGAGCCACTCGACGCTTTCGGCGTCCAGGTGGTTGGTCGGCTCGTCGAGCAGCAGCATGTCGGGCTTCGACAGCAGCAGGCGACACAGCGCGACGCGGCGCTTTTCTCCGCCCGAGAGCTTGCCTATCGTGGCGTCCCACGGCGCGAGCCGCAACGCGTCGGCGGCGATTTCCATTTGAACTTCGGTGTCGGCTCCTGCAGCGGCGATGATGCCCTCGTAACGCGCCTGCTCGGCGGCCAGCGCGTCGAAGTCGGCATCGGGCTCGGCATATGCCGCATAGATGCCTTCGAGCTTCTGCTTCGCCTCGAGAATTTCGCCCAGGCCCTCTTCGACGGTTTCTCGCACCGATTTGTCCGGGGCGAGCTGCGGCTCCTGGGGCAGGTAGCCGATGCGCATATTCGGCATCGGCACCGCTTCGCCCTCGTACTCCTTGTCCTCGCCCGCCATGATGCGCAACAGGCTCGATTTGCCCGAGCCGTTCAAGCCCAGAACGCCGATCTTGGCGCCGGGGAAAAAGGACAGGGAAATATCCTTGAGGATGACCCGCTTCGGCGGCACGATCTTGCCGACGCGGTTCATCGTGTAGACGTACTGAGCCACGTTATTCCTGACGAGTCTGGAGCGAAAAAGACGACGCTGCGAAGCGAGGCGAGATTATCGCCGATGTGAAGCCACGCCGCCCGCGGCGAGCGGGCGCGAGACGCCGGCCTTCAGGTCAAGGCTTGGTGCTTGAGGTCGAGGCCGCCGCGCTCCTGCCGCGGGCCGGGGCGGGCGGCGCACTGGCCTTCTGCGCGTCGGCAGCGCGCTGCCGCTCCGCCGCCTCGTCTTGCTCGATCTTGATCTCCTGCCAGCGCTTCTTGTCGGCATCGTATTTCTTGCCGACGGCGACCAGCGCCTCCTTTTTCTGCGCCTGCAGCGCGGTCTGCCGCGCCAGCTCTTCGTTCACCGAATTGAGCTCGTTGTCCACCGCAGCGGGCACGGGCTTGGTCCCGTAGCCTGCCTTGCGTTTTTCCAGATCCTGCTTGCGGCGCGTCATATCCGCGATGTACGCGCCGATCGTCGTCAGCTGCGCCTCCATCGTCGAGACCGCCCGGGCACGGGCGACGTCGATCTCCTCTTCGCTGGTGAACGACTGGGTCAGCGCCCGATCGCGCCGCGCCTGCTCGGCGTTCACCTTGGCCTGCTCGCGCTGCCGCTCCGCCTCGACTTCCATTGCCTTGCGCTGTTCCGCCGTCGGCGCCGGATCGATGGTCTTGACCGATCGGCCCTGCTTGTCCAGCACGGTCGCGCCCTTGCTGACCGACTCCGGCGGTATGCGATCGGTGTAGTGGACCACGCCCTGGTCGTCCACCCATTTGTACATGCCACCCGCGCCGGCAGCGGTGCCCGCACCGCAGACCAGGCCGAGGACGGCGATCGCACTCGCCAATCCGGAAGCCGACAACCGCAATCCGCCAAGTTTCACGATGACCCTTTTCCCGTTTCCGATGATTCGCGCCGCCTCACGCGGCGGCGCCGTATTGCTCGCGATACGAGATCACTTCTCGCCTTTGCTGCGCCAGGTCCTGGCGCCGCGCGAGCAATCCCAGCAAGTCGTCGAGCGTCGCGATCGCGACGACCGGAATGCCGGCCTCCTGCTCCAGCTCTTGCACCGCGGAGCGCTCACCGCGACCGCGCTCCATCCGATCGAAGGCGATCAGCACGCCGGCCGGAGTCGCGCCGTGGGCACGGATCAGGTCGATCGCCTCGCGCTTGGCCCCCCCGTCGGTAATGACATCGTCCACGATCAGCACCCTGCCTTTGAGCGCGGCCCCTACGATCACGCCACCCTCGCCGTGATCCTTGGCTTCCTTGCGATTGAAACTGTACGGCAGATTGTGCCCTTTTGCGGCGAGGGCGACAGCCGTCACCGCGGCCAGCGTTATGCCTTTGTAGGCCGGGCCGTACAGTTGATCGCAACGCACCTCCGAGGCCAGATACGCCGTGGCGTAGTACCGGCCCAGCTCGCCCAAACTCGCTCCGTCGTTGAACAGCCCCGCGTTAAAAAAATAAGGTGTCTTGCGGCCCGCCTTGGTGACGAACGCACCAAATCGAAGCACGTCGCGTGCCAAAGCGAACTCGAGAAACTCCTGGCGGAAATCGGACATCTGGGGGCGTTGCGCAGCGGAGATTCGGTCGCAAATTATACTGCCCGGCGGGTGGCCGCGACTCCGCGCCGCCGTGTAAACTTCCGCGCCGCTGTGCCATCCCGCGACGGCGACAAATTCCGCATGCGCATCGTCACGCTCAACGTCAACGGCATCCGATCGGCGGAGCGAAAGGGTCTTGTTCGATGGCTGTCGCGGATCGAGCCGTGGGATGTCGTCTGCCTCCAGGAGATCAAGGCACACCCCGACGATGTGCCGAGAGCGCTTCGGGCACCGCGCAAATCGCATGCTGCCTTTCATCACGCGCAAAAAAAAGGGTACAGCGGCGTCGCCTTGTACGCCCGCCGCCCGGTGCCCGTGCGCAGCG
>DATBBM010000080.1:0-23643 GCA_036270955.1 Casimicrobiaceae bacterium
CTGGGTCGAGCCTTTGCGCGCGGCATTCCAAGAGCTCCACCTCCCGTTCGAGGAATGGTTCCTGAGCGAAGGCTTGCTGGACCTGGCGTCGGTCCCGCCGACCGGCGTCTTCTACAACCGGATGAGCGCTTCGTCGCACACTCGCGGTCACCGCTACGCAGCCGAATACACCGCCGGCGTCCTGGCCTGGCTGGAATTGCATCGCCGGCGCGTCGTCAACGACAGCCGCGCACTGCAGCTCGAGATAAGCAAGGTCGCGCAGTATGCGGCTCTGTCGCGGTACGGCATCCGGACGCCGCGCACCTTTGCGGCCGTCGGCCGCGCCCACCTGATCGCTGCGGCGCGACAGATGTCCGGCCCATTCATCACCAAGCACAACCGCGCGGGCAAGGGCCTGGGTGTCCACCTTTTCCAGACAGCCGCCGCGCTCGAGGCTCACCTCGCTGGGCCTGCATTCGAGGATTCGGTCGACGGCGTCACGCTGATCCAGGAATACATCCAGGCGCCCGAGCCGTACATCACGCGGGTCGAATTCGTCGGTGGCCGCTTCCTGTACGCGGTTCGCGTCGACACCTCGCTCGGGTTCGAGCTTTGTCCGGCCGACGTCTGCCAGGTCGGCGACGCATTCTGCCCGGTCGGCGAAGATGCGAATGCCGTGCCGGCAGCGATCGCGACTCGCTTTCGCATCATCGAGGATTTCCGTCATCCCATAGTAGCGCGTTATGGGAAATTCATTGCCGACCACGGCATCGGCATCGCCGGCATCGAGTTCATCACCGATCGCGCAGGCGAGATCTATACTTACGACGTCAACACGAACACCAATTACAACAGCGATGCCGAAGCGGCGGCCGGGATTTACGGCATGCGCGCTATCGCCGCGTACCTCGGCAGCGAGTTGCGCCGGCAGCGCACCGACGGCGAGACGAGCGCGCTGGTCGCCGCCTGAGGCCGCTTCAACGGCGGTCGCGTCCGGGCTGCCCCGTCACCCCTCGAAGGACCAGGGTTTGAGCACCTTTTGCTGGCGCTCGACCGCAGCGCGCGCGTCCAGAATCATTCGTTTCAAGTTGGCAGGGTTCTTGAGATCCTGGACCAGGTTTCCCTCGAAAGTGTCGATGGTCTCGTTGTCGATGTCGTAGACGCGAAACCCCAGCTGCCGGTGATAATCCTGCAGTTCGGCGACGACGTGGTACGGCGCAAATGCCTTGCGGATCTTGTCGAGGATTTCCTCGCTCGTCAGCAGCATGCTCATCAAATCTCCCGGTTGGCCGCGAGTCGCGGCCGATGTCGACGCAGCGACAAGACCGAAGCGGCGCTCGGGGCGTCAGTGTAGCGTTGCCGCCGAAAAAACTCACTTCCGCGATGACACCGGTCTGGTCGCACGGCGTGCGACAAAGAGCGCGTCGAACTGCGCTTCCCAGAGCCTGATGCCACCGGTTATGCCCGCCAGGTTGGACACGATCGTCACATCGCGCGGCAGCTGGAGCGTGATGTTGACGGCATTCCCACCGCCCAGATAGAGATGATCGAAGTTGAGCAGCGTCCGGACCACCGCGATCACGCGGCTTACCCGCCGGTTCCATTTGGCCGCACCGAGCTTCTTCAGCGCCGCGGCGCGGACATACTGGTCGTAGGTCTTGTTCTTCCACACGGGATGCTGGCCCAGCTCCAGATGCGGCATTAGAAGGCCGTCGCGATAGATCGCACTTCCCATGCCCGTGCCGAAAGTCAGCACGCACTCGAGCCCGGAGCCGGCGATGACTCCCAGGCCCTGCACCTCCGCATCGTTCAGGACGCGCGCCGGCTTGCCCAGTCGCCTTTCCAGCTCTGCCGCGAGCGGAAAGTTGTGCCATGCCTCGGTGCCGAGATTCGGCGCCGTGATGATGTTGCCGCCGCGGACCACGCCCGGAAATCCCACCGAGATGCGGTCGAATGCCGGTAGCGCGTCTGCGATGGTCCGTATCTGCTCAAGGATCGCCGCAGGCGGCGCAGGGTGCGGCGTCAGCGCGTTGACCCGATCGGCGATCGGCTTGCCGCCGCGGTCGAGCACTGCTGCCTTGACGTGCGTGCCCCCGATGTCGATCGCCAGCGTATGGGGAGCCCCGCCGCGGCCGCGGCCGCTCTTGCGGCGCCCCGGGCTCCTCCTACCCGATGCCGGAGGCTTGGCCATCCTTTCAAGTATCCGGCGTCGGCGCGCGCCATCGCCCGAACGGTGCGATCAGCGCATCCGCTTGCGGCGGTCCCCAGCTTCCCGCCTCGTATTCGACGACCGGGACGGAATCGCCCAAGACCGGTTCGACGACGCACCATGCAGCCTCCACCGTATCCTGCCGCGCGAAAAGCGCCGCATCGCCGCGCAAGGCATCGCCGATCAACCTCTCGTAGGCGTCCATCGCATCGTCGCTTTCGTTGCAGCAGTAGAGCTCGATGTCGCGGCCGACCAGCGCCGTGCCCGGGCGCTTCGAGCGCACGCCGATCGCGATCGCCACGCGCTTCGGCCCGAGGCGAAAGCGAACATAATTGGCGCCCGGCGGCAGCGGCTCGTCGACGACGATTTGCGGCGGCCGCTTGAGCTCGACGATGACTTCGGTCGCCGTCACCGGCAGTTGCTTGCCTGCGCGAATCAGGAATGGGACGCCCGACCACCGCCAGGAATCGACGTGCAGGCGCATCGCGGCGTAGGTCTCGACCTGCGAATTCGGCGCGACCCCCGTCTCGGCGCGATAGCCGCGATACTGCCCTCGCACGATGTCGCTCGCTGCCAGCGGGCGCACCGCGCGCAGAAGCTTGGCCTTTTCGTCGCGCTGCGCGTCGCCGCGCGGACTGTACGGCGGCTCCATCGCCAGCAGCGCCGTCACCTGCAACAGGTGATTCTGCACGACGTCGCGCAATGCGCCGACCGATTCGTAAAACTCGCCGCGGCCTTCGACGCCGAAGCGCTCGGCCATCGTGATTTGCACGTTCGCCACGTAGTTGCGATTCCAGACCGGCTCGAGAAATGCGTTGGCGAAGCGGAAATAGTAGAGGTTCTGGATCGCCTCCTTTCCCAGGTAGTGGTCGATGCGAAAAATCATCTGCTCGCGAAATACCTGATGCAGCGTCCGGTTCAGCGACCGCGCGGACTCGAGATCGCGGCCGAACGGCTTTTCGATGACGACCCGCGCCTGCTCGGTGCCGCCCATGCGGCCGAGTGCCGCGACGACAACCGGAAACGCATCGGGAGGGATCGCCAGATAGTAGAGTGGCCGGACCGACGGGCCGAGGCCGCGACGCAGCGCATCGTAAGTCGCGGCATCGCCGTAATCGCCCCGGACGTAGTCGAGCAGGGGGCCGAGCTTCGCGAATGCCGCGTCGTCCAGCAGCCCTTGCTGCTGCAGACTGTCGTGAACCAGCGCGCGCAGCGTCGACGCGTCGCCCGGCGCGCGCGCGACGGCGATCACCGGAATGCCGAGATGGCCACGGCGCGCCATTGCGAGCAGCGCCGGGTAGATCTTCTTGCGCGCGAGGTCGCCGGTACCGCCGAAAAGCACCAATGCGTCGGCTCCCGTGGCATTGCTCGCGGCTTGTCCGACGCCGAACGGCCCGGGCATCCCGCTGTCCAATTCGAGCAGGGTCATGCCTGGTGAGACGGCGCGCTGTTATCGTTGGTTCCGGCGCATGGCCGGACATGGCACGATAAGGCGGATGTCCGCCGGACAAGGAGGCACGTATGAATGGCGCGAAACGGCTGCACGCGCTCGGACAGAGCCTCTGGCTCGACAATCTGTCGCGCGAAATCCTGGACGACGGCACGATAGCCCGATACATCCGGGAGTTCGCATTGACCGGGCTTACGTCGAACCCGACGATCTTCGACAAGGCGATCCGGAAGACAAACCGCTACGACCGGAGCATCGAACAGGCTGCTCGCGGCGCGGCTTCCGACGAAGCGATTTTCTTCGAGCTCGCGCTGCAGGATCTGATCCGCGCCGCGGGCCATTTCGGGCCGGCGTTCGAGGCGAGCGGCGGGGCCGACGGCTGGGTGTCGCTCGAGGTCTCGCCGTTGCTCGCCGACGATACGGCCGCCACGATAGCGCAGGCAAAGGCGCTTCATGCCCGCGCCGAGTGCACGAATCTATTCATCAAGATTCCCGGCAATCGCGCCGGCATTCCCGCGATCGAAGAGTCGATTGCCGCCGGCGTTCCGATCAACGTTACCCTGCTCTTCTCGACCGGGCAATGCCTGGCCGCGGCCGGTGCGTATCGCCGCGGCATCGAGCGCCGCCTGGCCGCCAAGATGAAGCCGGTGCGCTCGGTCGCTTCGCTGTTCGTCAGCCGCTGGGACAAGGCGGTCGCCGATACGATTCCCTCGAGCCTGCGCAACCGGCTCGGCATCGCGGTCGCGCAGCAAACCTACCGGGCCTGGCGCGAGATGTATGCGTCGCCGGCATGGCGACGCCTTGCCGACGCCGGCGTGCCCGAACAGCGCCTGCTCTGGGCGAGCACCGGGACCAAGGACCCGGCCGCGTCCGATGTGCTCTACGTCGAAGCGCTCGCCGCGCCCGATACGATCGTCACCATGCCCGACGAGACGCTGCTGGCCCTGGCCGATCACGGCAAAGTCGCCACGGTGCTGCCCGAAGACGGGGGCGATTCCGCGGCGACGATCGCGCGATTCGTGCAGGCCGGCGTCGATATCGATGGGCTGGCCGAGCGCTTGCAGCAGGAGGGTGCGCAGTCGTTCACCAAGTCCTGGCAGGACTTGATCGATTGCATCGCCGCCAAGCGCGCCGCGATGCCGGCGTCGCACGCAGCCTGACACCGTTCGACGTCGCGAGGGCGATACACACCGTTCAGCGCGAGCTGACGGTCCGCAGCAGCTTGCGTAGCGCAAACGCGCCGGCGCCGGCGAGCAACAGGCCCGCGCCGCCGAGCACCGAGGTCGGAGGCAGGCTCAATGCGAGCGCCGTGCAGCCGGCGAGCCCGCAGATCGCCAGCCAGCGCGGCCATATGCGCTCACTCGCGGTGAGTGTCAGCGCGCAGGCATTCGCGATCGCGTAATAGGTCAGAACCGCGAACGAGCTGAACCCGATCGCGTTGCGGATGTCCGCCAGCGCGGCGATCGTCGCGACGATCGCCCCGGCGACGACCTCGGCGCGAGCCGGCACCCGGTAGCGCGGATGCACGGCATCGAGAAACGCGGGCAAGTCGCGATTCGACGCCATCGCGAACGCCGTGCGGCTGACGCCGGCGAGCAGCGATAGCAGCACCCCGAGCGATGCCACCGCGGCACCGACTCTGATGACTGGCGATAGCGCAGCCCAGCGCCCCGATTCGATTGCGGTGACCAGCGGCGCCGGCGCCTGCGCCAACGCAGGCGCGCCGACCGCCAGCAGTGCACTGACGGCGACGGCCGCGTAGACGACGAGAGCGATCGCGAGCGCAAGGGGAATCGCGCGCGGTATCGTGCGTGCAGGATCGATGACTTCCTCGCCCAGCGTGGCGATGCGCGCGTAACCGGCGAAGGCGAAAAAAAGCAGGCCGGCGCCCTGCAAAACGCCGTAGACGTTACCCTCGAACAGCGGTTTCAGATGCTCGATCTCCGATCGGCCTCCGAAAACGGCGGCGGCAACGAACACCGCCAGAACCGCCAGCACGACGGCGACGATCGCGCGGGTCAGCAGCGCCGTCTTGCTCACGCCGACATAATTGACCGCGGTGAGCGCCACCACGGCGCCGACCGCGAGCGGGCGTGCCAGCTCAGGCGCAGCGTAGTAACCGAAAGTAAGTGCCATCGCAGCGCAGCTCGCGAGCTTGCCGATGACGAAGCCCCATCCCGCGATAAAACCCCAAAATGCGCCGAGACGCTTGCGCCCATAGACATAGGCCCCGCCCGATTCGGGATAGAGACTCGCCAGCTCGGCGGACGAGGTGGCGTTGCAATAGGCGACAAACGCCGCGACCAGGAGTCCGATAAGCAGCCCGGCGCCGGCAGCGCGCGCCGCGGGACCGATGGCGGCGAACACGCCGGCGCCTATCATCGCGCCCAGGCCGATCGTCACCGCATCGAAGGTGCCGAGGCGGCGCGCAAGCCGGCTCGGCTCGTCTTTTGATTGCATCGCCGCGCGGGATTGCCGCGCCCTAGGCCGCATGATCGTCCAGGTGCTCGACCTCGCCGTCCGCTTCGTCTTCCCATGCGTAGCGCTTGTGCGGCGGGACGTCCAGCCGGCGCAGTACGACGGCCAGCGCGACGCCGATCAGTGCGGCCGCGAGGTGCGTTTCCCAGGAAACACCGGGTTGAATAGGCAACACGCCCCAGGCGAGCGATCCGTAGATGAATGCGACCAGCAGCGAGGCCGCGATCGCGCGCCGGTCACGGCGGATCACGCCGGCGACGAACACGTAGGCGGCCAAGCCATAGATCAATCCGCTGGCGCCGACGTGCACGCCGCCTCGGGCGAACAGCCACACGGCGATGCCCGGGCCGAAGTACACCGCAGGCAGCACTTTCGACGACGCATCGGGATACAGGTGCAGCATCGCCGTTCCAACGACGAGCAACGGAACCGAGTTGGCGATGAGGTGACCGAATCCGCCGTGCAGCAATGGGGCGACGAATATTCCGGCCAGTCCCGCAAGCTCGCGTGGCTGGACGCCGAATCGTTGCAGATCGAGATCGAGCGCCGCGCTCAGCGCTTGGATGATCCACAACAAAACGACGAACCCCAGCGAGAGCTTCACGGCGGCGCCGAAGTCGGCTCGGCTTTGCGCGGAGCCGGTGTACGCCGGGTCGGGGATCCGGATCTGCATCGCTATCGAGTTTCGCAGCGGACGGTTAGCCGGCTGGATTCCATGACATCCGCGTCAATCGCGGCTCGGCGAAATCGTGAAGTCGGACACCGCCTCGTCTTCGAGCAGCGCGCGCCCCAGGCCCGGCACGGCATCCTTGTCGAGAGACCACATGACGATCTGGTATTCGAGCAGGTCGGCGTTGCCGTCTAGCCGGTAGCTGAGATCGGTGATCGCGAAGCCGTGTTCCTTGACGAAGGCGCGAAGCCATGTCTCGTCGCGTCGTTCGTGTCGACGAAACGCAATCTGGCAATGCACGTAGAGTTGGACGTGCAGCCTGTCCTCGACGATGCGCAGCAGCGACAGCGCACCGAGCGTCAGGGCGACCGCGACAGCGCCCTCGAGCAGGAACCCGGCGCCGAACGCCACACCGATCGCCGAGACGACCCAGACCGACGCGGCGGTCGTCAGGCCGCGAACGGTGAATCCCTCCTTGACGATAACCCCGGCGCCGAGAAACCCGATGCCAGTGACGATGCCCTGGATAACCCGGGCCATATTGGTGTTGCCTCCGCCGGGCGCCGAGTCCGTGAACTGCGCGATGCCGACCAGCAGCGCTGAGGCGAATGAAACCAGCGCGTAGGTCCGCAGGCCGGCGGCGCGTCCGTGAAAGCTGCGCTCCAATCCCACCATGCCGCCGGCGACGAGCGCGAGCAGCGGGCGCAGCAACAGTTCGTGCTCGGTCATTGGCGTGGCCTCCGGTCGCGACATCATAGCGAAGATCGGCGTCTGCGACCGCGATCGGCGAAAGCGCACGTTTAGGTCTTGTTTTTCGGCGCGGCCAAAGCCGCCGGAGGCCGGGGGCTATAATTTCGGATCAGCGGTGGCGAAAAATCGGGCTAGGCTTCTCACCGCAGACCATCCGGCTGCCGATACTTGAACATCCCTCGCGCCGCGCCGTCGTCGGCGGGCACCGCGGCTATCGCGTTGTCCGCCACGCTGGCTATTCAGGTTTTTACCGCGCTGTGCGGTGCGGCGATCGCGGTGCTGGCGCCGGAGATCGCCCGCGATTTCGGCTTGCCCGCAAGGCTGGTCGGCGTTTTCGTGGGACTGCTCTACATCGGCTCGATGACCGCGAGCCTCGCCTCCGGCCATTTCATCTCGCGCCGTGGAGCGATCCGCGTGTCGCAGCTATGCGTCCTGCTCTGCGCCGCCGGCATCCTGCTGGTCGCCTTGCTCCCTCCGAGCGCTGCCGCGATGCTGGCCGTCGCGCCTCTGATCATCGGCCTCGGCTACGGCGCCGTCACACCGGCTTCATCCGAATTGCTTGCACGCACCGCTCGCCCGGATCGCCTGGCGCTCACGTTCTCGATCAAGCAGACCGGCGTGCCCGGCGGCGCCGCGATGGCCGGCGCCGTGTTGCCGGCGTTGGCTCTGGCCGTCGGCTGGCGGCCCGCGCTGCTGTCCGTCGTCGCCTGCGGCGTCGTCATCGCCGTTCTCGCACAGTCGACGCGACGAAGGCTCGATGTCATCGGCGCCGACCGTCCATTCTCCCTGGCGGCGCTGATGGCGCCGCTGCGCGTCGTGCTGCGGGATCGCCGGCTGGCCGAGCTTTCGGTCGTCGGTTACATCTACGCGGCGATGCAGATGTGCCTGATGAGTTTTCTGGTCGTTTATCTGACCGAAGCATTGGACTATCCGCTGATCGCCGCGGGGCTGGCGCTGACGACGGCGAATATCGGCGGCGTCGCCGGCCGGATCGTCTGGGGTGCGATCGCCGACCATTGGATTGCGCCGCGCCGCATGCTCGGGTTCATCGGCGTCGCCACCGGGCTTTGCGCGTTCGCGGCGGCAAACTTCAGCGCGGCCTGGCCGCACGCGGCGCTGCTTGCCGTGGCGGCGCTTTTCGGCGCCACCGCGATCGGGTGGAACGGCGTCCAGCTGTCCCAGGTGGCAAGACACGCTCCGCCGGGACAGGCGGGCGCGATCACCGGCGCGTCCGGATTCATCACCTTCGCCGGCGTCGTGTCGGGGCCGCCGCTTTTTGCGCTGCTGGCGACTGTCACCGACGGCTACCGAACCGGCTTCGTCGTCTTTGGCGCCTTGTGCATCGTTTGCGGTGCCGCGCTGCTGGCGCGCTCCCGGTGACGGATGCCTAGATCGGATCCGGAACGGGGATGCCTTGCGGGTGCACCGGTGCCAGCGCCGCCGCAATCGCATCGTCTACTTCTTCGAGCCACACGAACGCCACTTGGGCGCGTGCCTCGGGCGGGATCTCCTCGAGGTCCCGTCGGTTGCGCGAGGGCAGCATCACCGTGCGTATGCCTGCGCGCAACGCCGCCAGCACTTTTTCCTTGACGCCGCCGATCGGCAGCACCAGGCCGCGCAGGCTAATCTCGCCGGTCATCGCCACGTCGGTGCGGACCGGCCGGTCGGTCAGCAAGGACACCAGCGCCACGAACATTGCCACGCCCGCGCTCGGACCGTCCTTCGGGGTCGCCCCGGCCGGGACGTGCACGTGGATGTCCGACTTCTCGATCAGCTCCGGCGCGATGCCCAGACGGGCGGCCCGCGCCTTGACCAGCGACAGCGCCGCCTGCGCGCTTTCCTTCATCACCTCGCCCAGCTGGCCGGTAAGGATCAGCTTGCCCGCCCCCGGCATGCGCGCCGCCTCGATGAACAGGATGTCGCCGCCGACCGGTGTCCACGCCAGACCGGTCGCCACACCCGGGATAGGCTTGCGCATCGCGACTTCGGCTTCGAATATGCGCGGACCGAGAACCGCCGGCAGATCGGCGGGGCCGATGACCACCTGCTGCGCGCTGCCCTCGGCGATACGCACCGCGACGCTGCGGAATACCCTGCCGATCTCGCGCTCGAGGTTGCGCACGCCCGCCTCTCGCGTGTAGTCGTCGATGATGGTCGACAGTGCCTCGTCGCTGATCTCGCATTGCGCAGGCGCAAGACCGGTCGCCGCGAGCTGCCGAGCGACCAGATAGCGGCGCGCGATCTGCAGCTTCTCCTGCGCGGTATAACCGGGCAGCTGGATGACTTCCATCCGGTCGCGCAGCGGCCCGGGTATCGTGTCGAGCACATTCGCCGTGCAGATGAACATGACGCCGGACAGATCGAACGGCACGCCGAGATAGTTGTCGCGGAAAGTCGAGTTCTGCTCGGGATCGAGAACCTCCAGCAGCGCGGATGCCGGATCGCCGTGAAAACCGCCGGCCCCGAGCTTGTCGACCTCGTCCAGCATCAACACGCAGTTGCGCGTGCCCGCCTTGCGCAGGCTCTGGATGATATTGCCCGGCAGCGAGCCGATATAGGTTCGACGATGGCCGCGGATCTCCGCCTCGTCGTGAACGCCGCCCAGGCTCACGCGCACGAACTTGCGCGCCGTCGCCTTGGCGATGCTCTGGCCCAGCGAGGTCTTGCCGACACCCGGCGGCCCGACAAAGCACAGGATCGGGCTCTTGCCGGACGGATTGAGCTTGCGCACCGCCAAGTACTCGAGAATGCGCTTCTTGACCTTCTCCAGGCCGTAGTGATCCTCGTCGAGAATGCGCCGGGCCTCGGCGATGTCTATCGCGTCTTCGGTGTCGGCTGCCCAGGGGAGCTCGATCAGCCAATCGAGATAAGTGCGCACCATCGAGTACTCGCCGGCGCCTTCGGGCATGCGCTCGAGGCGCTTCAATTCCTTGCGCGCCTGTTTTTCCACCTCCTCGGGCATCTTCGCTTCGGTGATCGCCTTGTCGAGCTCGGCGATCTCGCTCGCCGCCTGGTCGCCGTCCCCGAGCTCTTTCTGGATCGTGCGCATCTGCTCGCGCAGCAGGTGCTCGCGGTTCCGGTCGTCGATCGATGCCTTGGTGCGCTCGTCGATTTCACGCGAGACCTTCAGAACCTCGATGCGGTGGGTAAGAAGATCAAGCAGCTTGTCGAGCCGCGCCTTCAAGTCGAACGTCTCCAGCAGCGCCTGTTTTTCCTCGACGCCGACATCCATCAATCCGGAGATGAAGTCGGCGAGACGCGCCGGGCCTTCGACGCCTTGCAGGGCCGCGACCATTTCCTCGGGCACCTGAGGCAGGAGGCGCAGGATCTCGATCGCGCGCTCCTTCAGATTGAGCGCGCGGCCTTCGATATCGACGTCGGTCTGGACGGGTTCGTCGATCAACTGCACCTGCGCGGCCAGCATCGGATAGCCGTCGAGGAACTGCAGCGCCCGAAAGCGCTGTACGCCCTGGCAGATGACGTGGTGCGAGCCGTCTGGTGCGGTGACGTAGCGCAGCACCGTCGCGGTGGTCCCCACCCAGTGCAGGTCGTCGGGACCCGGCTGGTCGGCATCGCGCCTGCTCTGCAGAAGAATGCCCAGCGGCCGCTGCAGCCGCACGGCTTCCTGCACCGCTGCGCGCGAACGCTCGCGGTCGACCACCAGCGGTACCACCATGCCGGGGAACAGGACGACATTGCGCACCGGGACGATGATCAGCGCGTCGTCAGGCAGCGGGCGCGAGAGAGCCTCGCCCTGGCGCTTCCCCTGCGGCGCAAGTGCTTCGGCCCGCGCCGTCGCGTCGGCACTGGCCGGGATGGGTTCGCTTTTAGTCGGTTCGTTCACAGTGGTCCCTTGTGGGCCGTTTTGCGCAGTCTCACTATCAGCAAGCCGTCGTTGGATTCGCGCGTGCCGGCTTCGAGTCGCGCATCGGGCAACGGAATCCTTCGTTCGAAGTAGCCGTAGGGAATCTCGAGACGTCGCACCGCGCGCCGCGATCCGGCGAAAGGCAATGGGCACTCGGCGCGAACGACCAATGTCGTCGCCTCGGTGCTCACCTCGATCCGTTCCGGCTGAACGCCGGGGAGAGCGACGACGATGACGACCTCGCGCTCGTCCTCGAACACGTCGACCGGCGGCTCCCAGACCGCATGCGGCCGCGCCGACGCGCTCAGACGGAAGAATTGCCGGTGGATGCGCTCGGCCTGGTCGATCAGGTCAAAGGCTTGCGCCCACATCAGGTCGGTTGGGCTTCGCGATGGCATCGTTGTCTCGTGTACCGGGTTAGATGTGGGCAATGAGGCCCGGTTCAAGCGCGATTCCGGAAGACCGGCAGCCCCACCGCTCCAAAGCTTCAGGGTGCGGCGGCGCCATACCCCCGTTCCTCGAGGTCGATGCGGTCCTCCTCCAGACCCTTTTTCACGGCCTTGCGAATGGCCATCTCGAACAACGGCTTCAGCCATCGCTTGATGCCGGTGGCGGCCGCTTCGGCACGGAACGTCACGAGCGTCGAGTCGGCGCCGACAGAAGCAAATCCCTGGTAGAGGCGCAGGCCCTTGTTGGTGCCGGCGACGACCTCGGCGGAAAGGCTGCCGTCGGCATTGCGACGCTGCACGATCTCATCGGACTGCAGCATGCCGAGCAGCCGCACCTCCTGGCGGAAACGGCACCCGTCGCCTTCCTCCGAAAGCACGGTGAAGCTTATGTCGGGATGAACACGGTGACGCTCGTGGTGCCGCATGTCGCCGAATTGACGGCTGACGACGGCAAGCGGGCGGCGGATCGTTGCTTGTACCTCAACGTTGATCGTAGCCATCGGGAAGGGCTCCTCGGGTGGCACGCATCCGCGTTTATCGAAGGGCGGGAAATCGCGATTGCCGGGCCGATCGGTTATGCTACAGCAGTCATTCACATTTTTCTTGTCGCGACCGAGTGCGCTGGGCGATAGAACGCACCCGCACTCGCGCACGTCCCCGCCGCAGGACGAACCTCGGAACAACGCTTGCCTTGGACGCGATCGAAGCCCTGACGACGCGGGCCAGCCCGCTCGCCCTGACCGAACCGGCGCCGGATGCGGGCGCGCTGGCAGCGATGCTGCGCGCCGGCTCGCGAGCGCCCGACCACGGCAAGCTGAAGCCCTGGCGCTTCATCGTCATCGCCGGCAACGCGCGCAGCGCTTTCGGCGATGTGCTGGCCGAGGCGCTGCGCAAGCGTGAGCCGGAGTTGCCCGAATCGGCGATAGACAAGGAGCGCGGCAAGCCGCTCCGCGCGCCGCTGATCGTCGTCGTGGCGGCGCGGCTGCGCGAGCACAAAAAAGTGCCCGTAGTCGAGCAGATCGTCGCAGCCGGGGCGGCCGCGCAGAATATCCTGGTGGCCGCGCATGCGCTGGGCTTCGGCGGCTTCTGGCGCACCGGCAACGCCGCCTACGACGAGGGGGTCAAGGCGGCGCTGGGACTGCACGCGGGCGATGCGATCGTCGGATTCCTCTACCTGGGCACGCCCGCTGTGCCAGCGCCGCCACTGGCACCGTCCAACCACGCCGCGCAGGTTGCGCACTGGACCGGGCCGCCCGATCACGATGCCGGCCCTTGAGTGCGCCGACGATCCTAAGTTATCGTCCGAGTGCCGCGCGTCGCTCTGGACCGGACAACAACCCAGACTCATGTTCATGAAGATTCGGATCATCGGGGCATGCCTCGCGGTATTGAGCGTGGTTGCTGGATCGGCCGACGCGCAGGCCCCTGCCCGTACTCTGGCGCCGGTGCGCGTCATCAGCTTCGACGGCGGCTGGAACCTGCCCGTCTGGGCGGCGCAGCGCCAGGGATTTTTCGAGGCGAATGGCGTCTCAGTTCAGCTCGCCTATACGCCAAGCTCCGGTTTCCTGATCGCTTCGCTGTTCGACGGCAGGCAGGACATCGCGCTGGCGCTGATGGACAACCTGATCGCTTATCAGGAAGGCCAGGGCGAAGTCAAAATCGCCGAAACTCCCGACCTGGTCGCGATTCTCGGCGGTGACGGCGGATTCCTGTCGGTGGTGGCTGCTCCCGGCATCAAATCATTCGCCGATCTCAAGGGCAAAACGCTGTCGGTCGACGCGCCGACCACCGGCGCCGCGTTCGTGCTGCGCGAGCTGGTCGCCAAAAACGGCCTTGCCGACAACGACGTCAGCTACGTGCGCGCCGGTGCGACGGCAAATCGGTATGCGGAACTGCTCGGCGGCAAGCACGACGCCACCCTCCTTCGCACGCCCTTCGAATTGCTGGCGCAGAATCGCGGTTACCGCGTTCTTGCCAGCGCGGACATGCTGGGTCCCTACCAAGGCACCGTAGGTTTCGTTCGCCGCTCGTGGGCAGGGGCGCACGAGGCCACGGTGATCGGCTTTCTGAAGGGGTATCGCGCCGGCGTCGATTGGATTTCCCAGCCTGCCAACCGGGAAGTCGTCGAGGCACTATTGATCGCGAATGTCCGCGATATGACGCCCGCGCTCGCGCGGCAGTCGTACGATCTTCTGCTGGCGCAGCCCGGCGGAATCTACCGGGATGCGCGGCCGGACCTTGCCGGCATCGGCACCGTGCTGGCACTGCGCAGCAAGTATGCGACGCCGGCAAAGGTCTTGAACGACGCTGCGCGCTATGTCGACCTGAGTTTCTACGACAAGGCTTTCCCCCGCTGACAACGAGCACAAGACGCCACCATGGCTCAGAAAAAACGCAGCGACCCCAAAATAATCCGGCCCGACGACATCGATCCTTCCTACCGCTGGGATCGTCCGTTGCAGGCGCCCGGACACACGCAGGTCGACTTCGAGGAAAGGATCAATTTCCGCCGGCTGCACGACTATCGGCTGGCGCGCACGCGCGCGGCGCTGGCCGGATCGGGGCTCGGTGCCTTGCTCTGCTTTGACCAGCACAATATCCGCTACATCACCAGCACCGTCATCGGCGAGTGGGCGCGCGACAAGCTGACGCGGTACGCGTTGCTCACCGGCAACGGCGATCCGTACATCTGGGATTTCGGCTCGGCCGCAAAGCACCATCGGATGCACGCGCCGTGGTTGCAGCACGACCACTGCCGCGCGGGGCTGTTGGGGTTGCGCGGCGCGACCGGCGCGGACATCACACTCTTTCGCGACGCCGCGCGAGAGATCAAGTCGCTGCTCGACGCCGAAGGCGTCGGCAACATGCCGCTGGGCCTCGACGTCGTCGAGCCGCCGATGCTGTTCGAGCTGCAGAGACTGGGCATCGAAGTGCGCGACGGCCAGCAGACATTGCTCGAGGCGCGAGAGGTGAAGAACATCGACGAGCTGACCCTGCTCAATATGGCCGCCGCAATGGTCGACGGCGTCTACCAGGACATCGCCGAGGCGCTGAAGCCCGGCGTGAGAGAGAGCGAGATCGTCGCGCTGGCGACCGCGCGCCTTTACGGCATGGGCAGCGACTGCGTCGAAGCGATCAATTCGATCTCGGGCGAGCGCTGCAGCCCGCATCCGCACAACTTCACCGACCGGCTGATCCGACCCGGTGACCAGGCGTTCTTCGACATCATCCAGTCGTTCATCGGCTATCGCACCTGCTATTACCGCACGTTCAACGTCGGACGGGCGACGTCGGCGCAGCGCACAGCGTACCGCAAGGCGCGCGAGTGGATGGACAAGGCGATCGCGGCATTGAAGCCCGGCGTGACGACCGACAAGATCGCGCGCGCGCTGCCCAAGGCCGGCGACATCGGATTTTCCAGCGAGATGGAAGCCTTCGGCCTCAACTTCTGTCACGGTCTCGGCCTGGGCTTGCACGAGCGACCGCTGATCTCGCGGCTCAATTCGCTGAAGGAGCCGATCGAGCTCAAGGTCGGCATGGTGTTCGCCGTCGAAACGTATTGTCCGGCCAGCGACGGCATCTCCGCCGCGCGCATCGAGGAGGAAGTGATCCTGACGCCGGACGGACCCAAGATCATTTCGCTGTATCCGGCCGAAGATCTGCCGATCGCCAATCCGTACTGAGGAGAACGATGATGGTCAAAGGGAATCCGGTCGAGCTCGACCAAATGTTCGAAAAAGCGCTAAACGCCGGCGACATCGATGCCCTGGTGGCCCTGTACGAGCCGCAAGCCGCATTGATGCCTTCCCCGGGCAACGTCGTCACCGGCACCGCGGCGATACGCGAAGCGCTGTCCGGATTCCTCGCCGCCAAGCCGACGATCACCACGGCGGGACGCCTAGTGGCGCAGACCGGCGACATCGCGCTGCTGGCCAACAAGTGGACGCTTTCGATGACCGGCCCGGACGGCAAGCCGACGACGATGAGCGGAAACGCTGTCGAAGTCGCGCGGCGACAGCCGGCCGGCCATTGGCTGTTCGCGATGGACATGCCGTTCGGCATGGATGCCACCTAAAGCGAGCCGCGATGACGCCGAACGCACGCATCGGCTGGATCGGTATCGGACGCATGGGATACGCGATGGCGGCGCGGCTGGCGAAACAGGGCGCCGACCTGACCGTATGGAACCGCACGCGCGCCAAAGCCGAGCCGCTGGCAAAGCACGCCGCGAAAATCGCCTCGACGCTGTCCGATCTCGCGGCCTGCGAGATCGTATTCGTCATGGTGTCGACCTGGGACGACGTGCGCGAAGTGATCGCCGGTCCAGAGGGGCTCCTCGCCGCGAAAACACTGCGCACGCGGCTGGTCGTCGAATGCTCGTCGATCTCGCTCGAAGGCTCGGCCGAGCTCCGCTCGCTGCTCGCTGCCCGCGGCATCGAGCTCCTCGCGGCCCCGGTCTCGGGCAACGCCAATGTGATCGAGGCGGGACGGCTGTCGTTCGTCTGCTCGGGCCCACGCGCGGCATTCGACCTGGCGCTGCCCTACCTCTCCATGATCGCGCCGGCGGCGAGCTACGTCGGCGAGGGCGAGCTCGCGCGTATCGTCAAGATCTGCCACAACGTTTTTCTGGGCGTCGTGATCCAGTCGCTCGCCGAGATCACGGTACTCGCGCAAAAGGCCGGCGTGCCGCGCCACGCCTTTCTGGACTTCATCAATCAGAGCGTGATGGGCTCGACGTTCACGCGCTACAAGACGCCGGCGCTGGTCAACCTCGACTTCAAGGTCACGTTCACGCCGGCGCTGCTGCGCAAGGACCTCGATCTCGGCCTCAACGCCGGACGCGAGTTCGACGTGCCGATGCCGTTGGCGTCATTGACCCGCGATCAGGTGCAGTCGCTGATCGGCTTGGGCCTCGGCGACGAGGACTTCGCCAAGCTGATCGTGCTGCAGGCACGCGCGTCCGGTGTCGATCTCGAACCGGAAAACGTCCCGGTCAGCGACGGGCTTGCCTGAGGTACCGGCTTTGGTCCGTCGGTTCGCTAGCCGATGCGCTCGCGGCGACCGCGACCGACCAGATCGACCATCACCGCGGCGAGCAGCACGACGCCGACGACCAGCGGCTGCCATTGCGCGCGGATGTCGAGCAGGTTCATGCCGTTGATGACCAGCGCCAGGATGATGGCGCCCAGCAGCGTGCCCAGCACGCTGCCGACGCCGCCGAAAAGCGAGGTGCCGCCGATCAGCACGGCGGCGATCACCGGCAGCAGCAGGGGCTCACCCATCCCCGAGTCGGCGGCGTTGACCCTTGCCAGGAAGACGATCGCGGCGATACCCGACATCAGCCCGCTCAGCATGTACACCAGCATCTGCCGGCGCCGGATCGGGATTCCCGAAAGCCTCGCGGCTGCGGGATTGGCGCCGATCGCATAAATCTCCTGTCCAAGATTGGTCGAGCGCAGGAACACTGTCGCAATGATGAGCACCACCACCATCAGGTAGACCGGCACCGGCACGCCGAACAGGAAACCGGTGCCCAGCGCGCGAAACGCCGGCGGAAACCCGAAGATCTCCTGTCCGCCCATGTAATGGAATGCCAGTCCCTGCAGGATCCACAGCATCGCGTAGGTTGCGAGAAACGGCGGCAGTCGCAGCAGCGTCACCGCGAGCCCGTTCACCGCGCCGGCCGCCGTACCGCACGCCAGCGCCGTAGCCACGCCGAACCAGGGTGAGAGACCCGATTTGATGACGCCGGCGGCGAGACAGGCCGACAAGGTGAGGTTCGCCGCCACCGACAGATCGAAACCGCCGCACAGGATCACCAGCGTGAGGCCGGCGGCCAGCAGGAAAATAAGGCTCGCCTGGCGCAGGACGTTGAGCACGTTGGCTGTCGACAGGAACGCGTCGCTCGCCAGCGCGAGCGCCAGCCCGATCAGCACGATCAGCGCCGCCCGCAATGCGAGCGAGCCGGCGTCGCCGGCCAGACGATGCCGCCACAGTCCGCGCGGGCGCACCGCTGCGGAGACGCCAGGCATCATGCCGCTCGCACGCGACGGCTCTTGCGCAGACTGTCGATGACGATCACCAACAGGATCAGCGCGCCGATCGACACGACCTGCAGCGACGACTCGACGCCGAGAAGGTCGAGCGCATTGCGGAGCACGGTGATGGTGGCCACGCCCAGCACCGTGCCGAGCAGGCGGCCGTCGCCGCGCTCGAACGAGGTGCCGCCGAGCACGACCGCGGCAATGGCGTCGAACTCCATGCCGATCGCCACCGTCGGATGCGCGGCGTTCATTCTGCCTGTCAACAACAGCGCCGCCACGCCGGACACGAGTCCGCCGAACGCGTAGATCGCGATGTGATACGCCCAGGCAGGCGCGCCGGCCAGCACCAGCGCATCGCGATTGCCGCCGATCGCAAAGACATAGGTGCCGAAACGCGTGTAATGAAGCAGTACATAGGTAACCAGCCACGTCGCTAGCGCGACCAGCACCGGGAACGGCAGGCCGAACACATCGAGCGCATACAGCGTCGCTATCCCGGAGCCGAGTCCCGATACGGCGTTGCCCTCGGTCAATACGAGTGAAGCGCCTTCGGCGATGCCGAGCGTTCCCAGGGTCACCACGAACGGAGGCAATGCCAGCAGCGAGACCATCGCCCCGTTGGCGACCCCGAAAGCCAGTCCGACCGCGACCGAAACCGCCAGCGCACTCGCAATGCCGTGTCCGCTTGCCAGCGATTCGGCCATCACGACGCTGCACAGGCTCAACACCGCGCCGGCAGAAAGGTCAAGCCCCTCGCTCATGATGATCAGGGTCATCGGCATCGCCAGCATCAGCAGGATCGATGCCTGCAGGCCGAGATTGGCGAGGTTGCGCGCCGAGGCGAAGCCGTTCACGGCGAAGAGCGCGCCCGCCACCAGCAGCAGACCGATCGGGAGGATCGCCGGCAACGGGCGCGCATGCCGCACGACAGAGCGCGAGGACCCGGAGACCAGCATCTTCAGGCTCCGTGCATCGCCAGCCGGAGGATGTTCTCCTCCGAAAGCTGTGCCCTGCCCAGCTCGCCGCCGATCCTGCCGGCGCGCATCACATAAGCACGGTCGCAGACGTGCACGATTTCGGCGAGCTCCGAGCTGATCAGCAGGACGGCGGCACCGCGCTCGACCAGTTCCTCGATCAGCGCGAAGATCTCGCTCTTGGCGCCGATGTCGATACCGCGCGTGGGCTCGTCGAACAGGAAAAGGCGGCAACCCGCAGCCAGCCATTTGCCGATGACGACCTTCTGCTGATTGCCGCCCGAGAGCACGCGCGCCAGCCGCCGCGGCGCCGCCGGGGTCACGCGCAGCCGGTCGATTAGCGCGCGCGCATGGCGGGATGCCGGACCCGCGCGATACCTTCCGCGCGGAAACAGCTTCCACAGGCTGGCGACCAGAAGATTGTCCTGAACCGAGCGCTTCAGTGCGAGGCCTTCGAGCTTGCGGTCCTCCGGGATCAGCGCGACGCCGCGCGCCACAATCCGCTCGGGCCCGCCCGTCACGAGTGCGCCGGAGATATGGACTTCGCCGGCGATGATGGCGTCCGCGCCGAACACCGCGCGCGCGACCTCGGTGCGTCCGGCGCCGACCAGGCCGGACAGGCCGACGATCTCGCCTTCATGCACGACCAGATCGATATCGCGGACACCGGTCGCCGTCGTCAATCCGCGCACGTCCAGCACGATCCTGCCCACGTTTCCGTAGTGCCGGCGCTTGTACACGGCGCCCACCGCGCGTCCGACCATCATGCCTATCAGCTGGTCGGAAGTAGCTTCGCGCGCGGGCAGCGTCGCGACGCGCCGTCCGTCGCGCAGCACGGTCACCCGGTCGCCCAATTCGAAGACCTCCTGCATACGGTGCGAGATGTAGACGATCGCGACACCGGACGCGCGAAGCTGTCTGATCAGCGCGAACAGCGTCTTGGACTCGCGCTCGGACAGCGCGGCAGTCGGCTCGTCCATGACCAGAATGCGCGCGCGCTGCGACAGTGCCTTGGCGATCTCGACCATCTGCTGCTGCGCGACGCCTAGGTCGACGGCCAGCGCCCGCGTGTCGTAGTCGAGACCAAGCGAGTCGAGCACTGCGCGTGCCTCGTAGTGCATGCGCGCGTGGTCGATCAGTCGCGTCAGCGGCCGACGCGGCTCGCGTCCGAGAAAGATGTTCTGCGCGAGATCAAGGAAGGGAACCAGCGAGAATTCCTGGAAGATCACCGCGATGCCGAGGCGACGCGCGTCGGCCGGCCGCGAGATCTCGACCGGTTTTCCATCGCAAAGGATCGTTCCGGCGTCGGCCCGGTACGCGCCGTAGAGCACCTTGATCAGCGTCGATTTGCCCGCGCCGTTTTCGCCGAGCAGCATGTGCACTTCGCCCGCGTGCAGCTCGAGGCTAACATCGTCGAGCGCGCGCACCCCGGGGAAACCCTTGCTTACATTGCGCAGGCTCAGCAGCGGAGCCGGCGGTGCGGGCTGCCCGGATCCGTCACTATCGTCGCGGGTCACGGGCGGGAGGGCACGGTCGCGCGGTCAGCCGAGCGGACGCACCGCGATCATATCGAGCTCGACCCGCGCACCGGGCGTGGAGAGCGAGTTGATGCAGATCGTCGTGCTTGCCGGCTTCCAGTCGCCGAAATACTCGCTCAACACCTCGACCATGCCGTCCATGTCACGCATGTCGGTCAAATATTTGGTGACCTTCACCACGTGCCGCCAGGTCAGTCCCTGGTCGTCGAGCACCAGCTTGATGCCTTCCATCGCACGGCGGGTCTGCGATTCGATGTCGATCGGATGGCGGTGCTCGTCGGCGACGTGCGGATGCCGGTGGTACAGCGGCGACGAGGTCGAGCCCGAGATGAAAATGATGTCAGCCGGTCCGGCGACGCGAACCGCCGGCGCGTACGGCATGTATCGCTCCTGATCCGGCCGCGGGTGCACAGCTGCGATGCGCTGCGCGACGCCGGTGCTGTCGTTGCCCGCCATCTCCCCCTCCTTGCCAAATCGAAAGGCGCGGCTGCTGCGCCGCGCGACCGTCCTACTTCGCGTAGTCCTCCCATTTCGGACAAGTGCGTTTTTCCGCCGGCACCTCGAACGGTCCGGTCGTGGTCTTGTCGATCACGATGCCCTTGATCACGATGGTGTCGGGCACCGTTTCCTTTCGCAGGCTCCGCACCGCTGCCATCGTGGCCAGGCAGCCCATCTTGTAACCGTTGAACTCCGCCGTGGCGAGCAATCTTCCCGCCTTGATCGCCTCGATCGATTCCGGCACGCCGCCGATACCCACGACCTTGGTGGCTTTCTTGCCCGCGGCCTCGAGCGCCTCGATCGCGCCGAATGCCATGACGTCGGCGGCGGCCATGACGCCGTCGATCGACGGATTCGACTGGACCAGGTTTTCCATCACCTGCAGTGCCTGCAGCCGCTGATAATTGGCGGGCTGGGAAGCCAGCAATCTGACGCCCGGGCTTTCTTCGATCGCCTTGTTGAAGCCGCGCACGCGATCGTCGCTGGTGGTCGCGCCCTTGACGCCCTCGATGATCACGACGTTGCCCTTGCCGCCAAGCGCCTTGATCAGATAGCGGCCGGCATCCAGACCCAGGTTGTAATCGTCTGCGGCGACGTAGCTGACGAACTTGCCGCCGCGCACGCGATCGTTGTAATTGACCAGCGGAATGCCCGCGGCGTTGACCTTTTCGATCGCCGGGACGACGCCGCGCGGATCGACCGCCATGAACAGGATCGCGTCCGGCTTCTTGACGGTGACGTCCTCGATCTCGGAGAGCTGCTCGGCCAGGTTGTTCGGCCGGGTCGGCGCGTAATGCGTAACGGGTCCGGCGCCCATGTCTTTCGCCGCTGCCTCGACGCCGGCCCTGACCAGCGCGAAATGCGGATCGACCTGATTCTTGTAAAAGGCCGCCAAACGCTCGCCCGCCGCGCTCGCCGGTCCGGCAGATAGCGCCGCGGCGCTCGCGGCGACGACCAACGCAATCGATTGCAGGACCGCCCGACGCCCGTTGTTCATCGCTTCCTCCTGTTCCGATCTGGGCTGACGCAAGGCAGCCGGCAGGGCTTGGAGTTTACCGCATGCGACTAGGGAACCAGGCAAAACGGCCCTCGCGCCATGATCAGGACCGTGCCGAAGGCTTTCGCGCCTGTCCGCTGCAGCCACGCTGAACCCGGTGTGGCAAACACGAGGCTGGCGCCCAATAGCAGCAGAAAAACGTTCGCGGCGGCGTAGAGCGCGCGCTGCAGCGGCAGATAATCGGCGGCGTGCAGCGCCAGGGCGCCGGTCGCGCCGAACGCAGCTCCGAGCAATGCAGTCGAGATCCGGCCGACCTGATATACCAGCTGGCGTGTGGCAATGGCACGCGCGGGCAGCATCGGTTTGGCGACGCCGTCGCGAGTGGTCATCGCCGCGAGCAATCCGCCGCACATTGCCATGCAGTGCATGCCACCCAGCGCGCCGACCAGCCATGCGCTGATGATTACACTCAGTCCCATCGCAGCCCTTTGCCAGCGGGAAACGAACTAAGCTGTGCAGCCCCGCCGTTTGGATTACACTCGACGCCAATTTGTCCGGCACGTAAGTTCCGGCGCGTCTAATGGCCATTCCCGACCGCCTCTCTCCTTCTTTGACGCAGCCGAAGACGCTGATATCGATTCGCGATCTCAGGGCGCATTGCAGCACCTGCACCATGCGCGAGCTCTGCCTGCCGTTCGGGCTGGATTCGGGCGCAATGCAGCAGCTCGACGCGGCCGTTGCCGATCGCACCAGACTGAAGAAGGGTGACAAGCTGTATCGCGCCGGCGATTCCTTTGCGGCGCTGTACGCGATCCGTCTCGGCTCGTGCAAGACCACCGTGCTCGCAGAGGACGGGCGCGAGCAGATTACCGGATACCACATGCCGGGAGACGTCATCGGTCTGGACGGCATAGGCACCGACCACCACGGCTGTGAAGCGGTTGCGCTCGAGGACATGGAAGTTTGTGCGCTGCCGTTCGACCGCCTCGAAGAGCTCGCTCGCGGAATCGCTCCGCTGCAGCACAACCTTCATCAGTTCCTGTCCCGCGAAATAGAGCGCGACCAGAATATGATGCTGATGCTCGGAAGCATGCGCGCCGAGGAGCGCCTCGCGGCCTTTCTGCTGAACCTGTCGGAGCGCTACCGCCGGCGCGGCTATTCGCCGACCGAAATCGTGCTCCGCATGACGCGCGAAGAAATCGGCAGCTATCTGGGACTCAAGCTCGAGACTGTGAGCAGACTCTTGTCCCGTTTCCGCGAAGAAGGCCTTCTTCAGGTGGACGGCCGGGTGCTGAAACTGCTCGACTTGTCCGCATTGAAGCAGCTGGCCGGTCAGCGCTGCTGACACGACGCGGACTCCGGTGCGCTTTCTTTGATCGAGCCGTTGTCGTCCCGCTTCGAACAGCCGGCCGGCCGGTCCGGCGCGCCAAGCGGACAACGATTGACCTCGGCCGCCGCGCGGTCGAGAAACCGCGAGAGCATCGAGGCAGCTGCGCCCAATCCCCAGAACCCGAAAAACCCATCGTATAGATCGCCATCCGCGACAGCTCGAGCGGTGCGCCGAAGAAATGCAGCTCGAAGGGATCGAACACGGTAAAGAAGACCGCGATCCAGGCGGTGCACAGCGACGCGACGACCACGGCGACGGGACCTGCGGCGAGCAGCGCCGGCCAGAGCTCGCGATACCACGGTCGGACTGCGCTCTCAGCGCGGGAAGACAAAACTGGATTTTTCATGGCGGG
>DATBBM010000081.1:0-43295 GCA_036270955.1 Casimicrobiaceae bacterium
CGCGCATCCGTTCCGTCTGGTCTGCCATAACGGCGAGATCAATACACTGCGCGGCAACGTCAACTGGATCCGGGCGCGGCAGCAGGCGATCGCCAGCACGGTTCTCGGCGATGACCTCGACAAGATCTGGCCGCTGATCTACGACGGCCAGTCGGACTCGGCGTCGTTCGACAACTGCCTCGAGCTCTTGCTGATGGGCGGTTATCCGCTTGCCCACGCGATGATGCTGATGATCCCGGAGGCGTGGGCCGGCAATCCGCTGATGGACGAGGATCGCCGCGCATTCTACGAATACCACGCCGCGCTGATGGAGCCGTGGGACGGCCCCGCGGCGATGGCGTTCACCGATGGTCGTCAGATCGGCGCGACGCTCGATCGCAACGGTCTGCGGCCGGCGCGCTACATCGTTACCGACGACGACTACGTGATCATGGCCTCCGAGGTCGGCGTGCTCGACATTCCGGAGCGCAAGGTCGTCCGGAAGTGGCGACTGCAGCCGGGCAAGATGCTGCTGGTCGACACCGAGCAGGGACGCATCATCGACGACGCGGAGCTGAAGCGCACGCTGGCGACCGCTAAGCCGTACCGCGCGTGGATCGACCGCACCCGCATCGCGCTCGAGGATCTGCCGGCGCCGGCGCCGCCGCAGCGCTCGAAAGTTTCGCTGTTAGACCGTCAGCAGGCATTCGGTTACACGCAGGAAGACCTGAAGGTGATCCTGGCGCCGATGGCGTTGAACGGCGAGGAGGCGGTCGGCTCGATGGGCAACGACGCTGCGCTGCCGGTGCTGTCGAACCGCCCGAAGGTCCTGTATGCGTACTTCAAGCAACTGTTCGCACAGGTAACCAATCCGCCGATAGATCCGATCCGCGAAGAGCTGGTGATGTCGCTGGTGACATTCATCGGGCCGCGGCCGAATCTGCTCGCGGTCGACATTGCGGCCGACGCCGCCGATGTTCCGATGCGACTGGAGGCGGCAAAGCCGATCCTGACCGCCGACGAGATGGAGAAGATCCGTCACATCGGCCTGTTCACCGGGGCCACGTTCCGTTCGCGCGAGCTCGACATCTGCTACCCCGCGGCGTGGGGCGCAGCGGGCATGGAAGCGGCGCTCGCCAGCCTTTGCGCTCACGCCGAGGATGCGATCCGCCTCGGCTTCAACATCCTGATCGTGTCCGACCGCAACGTCTCTTCCGAGCTGATGCCGATTCCAGCGCTGCTCGCGACCGCTGCCGTGCACCAGCACCTGGTGCGCAAGGGTCTGCGCACCAGCGCCGGGCTCGTCGTCGAGACCGGATCGGCGCGCGAAGTGCATCACTTTGCGCTGCTCGCCGGCTACGGCGCCGAGGCGATCTACCCGTATCTCGCGCTCGAAACGCTCGCCCAGCTGCACGAGATCGTGCCTGAAGTCTCACCCGAGGAATCGGCCAAGCGCTTCGTCAAGGCCATCTGCAAGGGTCTGTACAAGGTGATGTCCAAGATGGGCATCTCGACCTATCAGTCCTACTGCGGCGCTCAGATATTCGAGGCGGTCGGACTGAACGGTGCGTTTATCGACAAGTACTTCACCGGTACGGCGAGCAATATCCAGGGTATCGGCTTGTTTGAGGTTTCCGATGAGGCTTACCGGCTGCACCAGATCGCATTTGGCGACAGTCCGGTGCTGCGCGACGCGCTCGATGCCGGCGGCGAATATCAGTACCGCGTCCGCGGCGAAGAGCACATGTGGACGCCCGACTCGATCGCGAAGCTGCAGCACGCCGCCCGGGCAAACAGTCATTCGACCTACCAGGAATACGCGAAGCTGATCAACGATCAGAGCCGCCGGCTGATGACCTTGCGCGGTCTGTTCGAATTGAAGCCCGCGGGCCCGCCGGTGCCGCTGGACGAGGTCGAGCCGGCGGCGGAGATCGTCAAGCGCTTCGCCACCGGGGCGATGAGCCTCGGCTCGATCTCGACGGAGGCGCACACGACGCTCGCGATCGCGATGAACCGGATCGGGGGCAAGTCCAATACCGGCGAAGGCGGCGAGGACGCGCATCGCTACCCGCCGATGGGCAAGGGCGAGACGCTGAGCTCGCGGATCGAGGGCGTCGTCGTCGATGTTCCGGTCAGGGAAGGCGATTCGCTGCGATCGCGCATCAAGCAGGTCGCGTCGGCTCGTTTCGGCGTCACCGCCGAATACCTGGTCAACGCCGATCAGCTTCAGATCAAGATGGCGCAGGGCGCGAAGCCGGGGGAAGGCGGCCAGTTGCCCGGACACAAGGTATCCGAGTACATCGCGAAGCTGCGTTTTTCGGTGCCCGGCGTCGGCTTGATCTCGCCGCCGCCGCATCACGACATTTACTCGATAGAGGATCTGGCGCAGCTGATCCACGACCTGAAGAACGCCAATCCGCAGGCGTCGATCAGCGTCAAGCTGGTGTCCGAAGTCGGCGTCGGCACCGTCGCCGCCGGTGTGGCCAAAGCCAAGGCCGATCATGTGACGATCGCCGGCCACGACGGCGGCACCGGCGCGTCACCCGAGTCGTCGATCAAGCACGCCGGGACGCCGTGGGAGCTGGGCTTGGCCGAGACGCAGCAGACGCTGGTGCTCAACCGCCTGCGTGGCCGCATCGCGGTGCAGGTCGACGGCCAGATGAAGACCGGCCGCGACGTCGTCGTCGGCGCATTGCTCGGCGCCGACGAGTTCGGCTTCGCGACGGCGCCGCTGGTCGCCGCGGGGTGCATCATGATGCGCAAGTGCCATCTCAATACGTGTCCGGTCGGAATCGCCACGCAAGACCCGGTGTTGCGCGCGAAATTCGAGGGCCAGCCCGAGCACGTCGTCAATTTCATGTTCTTCGTCGCCGACGAAGTGCGGAGCATCATGGCGGAGCTCGGAATCCGCCGCTTCGAGCAGCTGATCGGCCGCTCGGATATGCTCGACACCCGCGCCGGCATCGATCACTGGAAGGCCCGCGGCCTCGACTTTTCGCGCATCTTCTACCAGCCGCCGATGCCGCCGGAAGTCGCGCGCTTTCATTGCGAAGAGCAGGACCACCGGCTCGATCGCGCGCTCGACCACCAGCTGATCGCCGCGGCGGCCGCGGCGATCGAGCAGAAGACGCCGGTGCGCCTCGAGTACAAGATCCGTAATGCGCATCGCTCGGTGGGTGCGATGCTGTCCGGCATCGTCGCGCGGCGCTACGGGCACGCGGGACTACCCGAGGACACGATACATGTCGCATTCGACGGCACCGCCGGTCAGAGCTTCGGCGCATTCCTCGCGCGCGGCATCAGCTTCGAGCTGCAGGGAGCGACCAACGATTATGTCGGCAAGGGCCTGTCGGGCGGCCGGATCGTCGTCTATCCGGATCCCGAGTCCCCGGCGAAGCCGGACGAGAACATCGTCATCGGCAACACGGTGATGTACGGCGCGATTGCCGGCGAGGCTTATTTTCGCGGCATCGCCGGCGAGCGCTTTTGCGTGCGCAATTCCGGCGCCTCGGCCGTCGTCGAGGGCACCGGCGATCATGGCTGCGAGTACATGACCGGCGGGACGGTGGTCGTGCTCGGGCGCACCGGTCGCAATTTCGCCGCCGGCATGAGCGGCGGCATCGCCTTCGTCTACGACGAGGATGGCACCTTCAGCGAGCGCTGCAATAAGGCGATGGTCACTCTCGAAAAGGTGCAGGACGAAGCCGAGCAGGCCAGGACCGAGGCCCAGCTCGCCGCTGACGGCAACGGACGACTGCGCCACGCGGAGATGAGCGACGAGGCGCTGCTGCGTGGTCTCGTCGAGCGGCATCTGCGCTTCACGGCGAGCACGCGCGCGCTGGCCATGCTCGACAACTGGGATGCGACTCGCGCCAAATTCGTCAGAGTGTTCCCGAATGAATACAAGCGCGCTCTTGGCGAGCTCTTCGCGCGGCGGACGAAGGCCGCGGCGAGTCGCCAGCGCGAGGCGGTCTGATCCAATGGGCAAGACCACCGGATTCATCGAGCTGCAGCGTATTTCCGAAGTTGCGCTTCCGATCGGCGAGCGCGTGCGCAACTACCGTGAGTTCATCTTCGCCCTCAAGGACGATCAGGCGTCCAAACAGGGCGCGCGCTGCATGGACTGCGGAATCCCGTTCTGCCAGTCCGGCTGCCCGATCAACAACATCATTCCCGACTGGAACGACCTGGTCTACCGGCAGCAGTGGCGCGAGGCGCTCGAAGTCCTGCACTCGACCAACAACTTTCCGGAATTCACCGGAAGAATCTGCCCGGCGCCGTGCGAAGCTGCCTGCACCCTCAACATCAACGACGATCCGGTCGGCATCAAGTCGATCGAGCACTTCATCATCGACAAGGGTTGGGAGGAAGGCTGGGTCGCGCCACAGCCGCCGAAACGGACGACCGGCAAGCGCGTTGCCGTCGTCGGTTCCGGCCCGGCGGGGATGGCGTGCGCGCAGCAGCTTGGACGTGCGGGCCACGAGGTCATGCTGTTCGAAAAGGCCGACAGGATCGGCGGGCTGTTGCGTTACGGAATTCCCGATTTCAAGATGGAGAAGTATCACATCGACCGCAGGGTCGAGCAGATGCGCGCCGAAGGCGTCCAGTTTCGCGTCAACGCGCATGTCGGGGGGACGGGCAAGAACGGCGTCTCCGCGGCGCGCCTGCTCGAGGAATTCGACGCGCTGGTCGCCTCGGCGGGCTCCGAGCATCCGCGCGACCTCGACGTGCCGGGTCGTGACCTCGACGGCGTCCATTTCGCGATGGACTTCCTGCCGCTGCAAAACCGGCGCGTCGCCGGCGACGCCGACGTTCCGCCGCTGACCGCGAAGGGCAGGCACGTCATCGTCATCGGGGGCGGCGACACCGGCTCGGACTGCGTCGGAACATCGAATCGGCAGGGTGCGTTGTCGGTCACGCAGTTCGAGTTGCTGGCGCAGCCCCCCGAGCACGAGAACAAGCCGCTGGTCTGGCCGTACTGGCCGATGAAGATGCGGACGTCCTCGTCGCACGAGGAAGGCTGCGAACGCGACTGGGCGGTTCAGACCAAGGCGTTCAAGGGCGAGGGCGGCAAGGTGGTTGCGCTGGTCGCCTGCCGCGTCGAATGGAAGGACGGAAAGCTGCGCGAAGTGCCGGGCAGCGAATTCGAGCTAAAGGCCGACCTGGTGCTGTTCGCGATGGGCTATCTGCATCCGGTGCACCCCGGGATGCTCGAAGAGCTGGGGGTCGAATACGACGCGCGCGGCAACGTCAAGGCCGACACCGAGCACTATCGGACGTCGGTCCCCAAGGTGTTTGCCGCCGGCGACACGCGCCGCGGCCAGTCGCTGGTCGTCTGGGCGATCCGCGAGGGCCGCCAGTGCGCGCGCGCCGTCGACGAATTCCTGATGGGCGCGTCCGAGCTGCCGCGCTAGCACACAGGTTCCGCTGATGACCGATATCGTCGCCCTCGACGTCGCGAGCTGGCGGCCCGCGCTCGCCTCCGATGCGCAAGACGTCGCGATAAGAACGCTCGAAAACGGCGGCGTGCTGGTCTTGCCGCAGCTCGCGTTCCCGCTGGCCGCCGACGAGCAGCGCTTCCTTTCGCCGCGCTGGTCCGACGGCAGAGCGAAAAACATCAGCTTCGACGGCGGCAAGCTAAAGGGCGCGCGTGGCTCGGCCGACGAACTCGCGGCGCTGTCGCGCATGGTTGCCCGATTCGCCGCCGAGGCCTCGGCGCTGGTCACAGCGCTGTTTCCGCGTTATGCGCCGTACGTGCGCCGCGCGCGCACCAGCTTCCGGCCACAGCCCGCAGTCGGCCGCGCAGTCTCCTGGCGCAAGGACGACTCGCGCCTGCATGTCGACGCATTTCCGTCGCGGCCGAATCATGGCGAGCGCATTCTGCGGGTGTTCTGCAATGTGAGCCCCAGCGAGGATCGGGTATGGCGTGTCGGCGAGAGCTTCGAAGCGGTGGCGCGCAGGTTTCTGCCGAACATTCGCCGGCAGATCCCCGGCGAGGCGCGATGGCTGGCGGCGCTGCACGTCACAAAGGGCCTGCGCAGCCCGTACGATCATCTGATGCTCGGTCTGCACGACGGCGCCAAGGCCGATCTCGCCTACCAGGCGAATTGCGCGCAGCAGGTCGTGCGCTTTGCGCCCGGTACCACCTGGCTGTGCTTTTCCGACCAGCTGATGCACGCGGCCGTGTCGGGCCAGTACATGCTCGAGCAGACGATCGATCTTCCGCTGGCCGCGCTGTACGACCGCGAGCGATCGCCGCTGGCGATCCTGGAACGGCTTTGCGGCCGCGAGCTCGCGGCAGGCTGAAGCGTCGAACCGCGCCGGTTGCCGCAGTGTCCAGCGGCGAAGCTGCCAACGCGAACCTGCTCCGCCGCCATTCCGCTCTACAATAGCGGCCGTGACCGCCAGGACCAAGCGCCGCCATCGTGGCGGCGATCCGGTCCACCGCCAAGCCTTCCCGATGAATCCACCGAAAAACGATACGCTGCTGCGCGCGCTCAGGCGCGAGCCGACCGAGTACACGCCGATCTGGCTGATGCGGCAGGCCGGCCGTTATCTTCCCGAGTACAACGCGACGCGTGCGCGCGCAGGCAGCTTCATGGCGCTTTGCACCGATCCCGAGCTTGCGGCGGAGGTCACGATGCAGCCGCTCGCTCGCTTTGCGCTCGACGCGGCGATTCTGTTTTCGGACATTCTCACCGTTCCGGACGCGATGGATCTCGGATTGCATTTCGTCGACGGCGAAGGCCCGCGTTTCTCGCGGCCGCTGGTCGACGAGGCAGCGGTGGCGAAGCTCGCCGCCCCCGATCCGGAGCGCCTGCGTTACGTGTACGACGCGGTTGCCACGATCAAGCGCGCGCTGGCCGGCAAGCTGCCGCTGCTCGGGTTCGCCGGCAGCCCGTTTACGCTGGCCTGTTACATGATCGAAGGCGGTGGCAGCCCGGATTTTGCGCGCGTGCGCCGCATGCTTTACGCGCGCCCCGATCTGCTGCATCGCGTCCTGTCGGTCAATGCCGAAGCGGTCGCCGCCTATCTGGCGCAGCAGGTCGCGCACGGCGCCGACGCGCTGATGCTGTTCGACACCTGGGGCGGCCTGCTTACCACCGACGGCTACGAGCGTTTCTCGCTCGCCTATATCCGCACGGTGCTCGAGCGCGTGCGGCAGTCGACCGGCGTCGTTACGCCGACGATCGTTTTCACGAAAGGCGGCGGCCAGTGGCTGGAGCGCATCGCCGACACCGGCTGCTCTGCGATCGGCGTCGACTGGACGACCGACATTACGGTTGCTCGTGCGAAGGTGGGCGCGCGCGTTGCGCTGCAAGGCAACCTCGATCCGCTGGCGCTGCTCGCCCCGCCGGACGTTGTTCGCGCGCAGGCCGCCGCTGTTCTCGATGCCGCGGGCACCTCGCCGGGCTTCATATTCAATCTGGGCCACGGCATCGTGCCGGCAACGCCGCCGGAGAACGTCGCTGCGCTGATCGAATTCGTGCACGAGACCTCGCGTTCGCGCCGAACGAATACAGGGGAAACCGCTGCAAGCCGCGCCGGTGCTGGATCTTCAGGGCATTGACAAACATAAGGACTCGCGTTCCATCGTGCGTACTTATGCACAATATCGCCTGAACGGATTCTCCCTTGAGCATATGTGGGATAACCTCGGGGTTGGTCAGCTCAAGCGGTTGAATCGAATAGCGTTTTCCCTCACTTTGCCGGGCCCGGTACCAGTTCATCCCGAGAGCCCGGAGCTAGGCCACCGAAGCCCTGCAAAGTTACTCACAGAATTGTCCACACGCCAGGTCGGCGGTCGCGAACATCGAAAAAATAATGACTTGGCGCGCACTCTTGCAAGCGTTACTGATGATTCAGAAGTCTACAACTTGTGACGGGCCCGGCGTGCCGCGCCTGGTCGCGGCGAGCGCGGAGTAACCCTGGCCATTGTTCGCGTAGCACTGCCGGTCGCGGCGCATCGCTTGTTCGACTATTGGCTCCCCGCCGGGCTCGCCGTGAGTCGCGGGAGTGCTCTCGTAGTCAAGCTCGGCGCGCGCGTGCTAACCGGCATTGCGGTCGAGTTGGCCGACACGAGCGAGGTCGCTCCCGATCGCTTGCTTCCGATCGATCAGATGGTGGCCGGCATTCCTCCGTTGCCCGACGATCTGATCGATCTCGCGTCGTTCATCGCGTCGTACTACCAGCAGCCGATAGGCCTGTGCCTTGCCCAGATGCTTCCGCCTCTGGTTGCGGCCCCCTCGGCGCGTGCGCCGTTGGCGGCGCGCTACCGGATGACTATCGCGGGCCGCGCAGAATCAGTTGCCGCGAGGGGTTGCGGCCGGACAATGCGCGCGTTGCTCGACTCAGCGCATGGCGCATCGACCGACGAGATCCGTGCGCTGGGCACGCAAGCCTGGCGGGTGTTCGGCGCGTGGCGCCGCGACGGCTGGATCGAGCCGGTGGCGGCGCAGACAAGTGCATCGCTCGGCGCGCACGAGCTCAATGCCGATCAGCGCGCCGCACTGGTTGCCGCAATACCTGCGCAAGGAGGCTTCCTGGCGTCGCTGTTGCAGGGCGTGACCGGCAGCGGCAAGACGGCTGTCTACCTCGAGGCTGCCGGCAGGGTCATTGCCGCCGGGCGCCAGGCGCTGTTGCTCGTTCCGGAGATTGGGTTGACACCCCAGCTCGAGCAGAGAATCGCCGACGCGCTTCCCGCCGCGCGCATCGCGACGCTGCACAGCGGCCTCGGCTCCTCGGAACGGCGCCGCCGATGGCTGGCGGCGGCGAGCGGCGAGGCGCAGCTGATCGTCGGGACGCGGCTCGCCGTTTTTGCGCCCGCGCCTCGTCTGGGACTGATCGTCGTCGACGAGGAGCACGACGCTTCGTTCAAGCAGCACGAGGGCGTGCGCTACCACGCCCGTGACGTGGCGGTCTATCGCGCGAGCCGCCGCGATGTCCCGGTCATCCTCGGCAGCGCAACACCGTCGCTGGAGACCTATGCTCAGGCGATGCGAGGCCGCTATCGCTGGCTGAAACTGCCGCTGCGCGCTACCGCGCAGACGGCGCTGCCGCCAGTGCGATTGGTGCCCACGCGTGGTGAGGGCACGGTCGAGGGCATCGGACCCGCGCTGCGCGAGGCGATCGGCGCTCGACTCGCGCGCGGTGAGCAGTCGTTGCTCTTCATCAACCGCCGCGGCTATGCGCCCGCACTGCTCTGTCCCGGTTGCGGTTGGAAAGCGCCGTGTCCGCGTTGCGCGGCGAGGCTGGTCGTGCACCGCGACACCGCGCGCTTGCGCTGCCACCATTGCGGCCACGCGGAAGCGCTGCCGCATTCCTGCCCGAACTGCGGCAATCAGGACTTGCTGCCGCAAGGGTCGGGCACGCAGCGCCTCGAGCGGGCGCTTGCCGACCTGTACCCGGCCGCCAGGATATTGCGCATCGATCGCGACAGCACGCAGGGCAAGCGGACATTCGCAACGATGCGCGACGCCGTCGATGCGGGCGAGGTCGACATCCTCGTCGGCACCCAGATGCTGGCTAAGGGACACGATTTCGCGCGCCTGACGCTGGTCGGCGTCCTGGGCGCCGACAATGCGCTTTACAGCGGCGAATTTCGCGCGACCGAGCGTCTGTTCGCGCTGCTCGAGCAGGTCGCGGGCCGCGCCGGTCGACGCGATCTGCCCGGCGAGGTGCTGGTGCAGACCGATTTTCCGCAGCACCCGCTTTACGTGGCGCTCGCCGCTCATGATTTCGACCGCTTCGCGGCGACGCTGCTTGCCGAACGCGAGTCTCTCTCGCTGCCGCCGTTCGCGCATCTGGCGCTGCTGCTGGCCGAGGCCAGATCGCCCGAGCCGCTGCAGGCGTTTCTCGCCGCGGCGTCGGAGCGCGGCCGGGAACTCGCCGCGGCCGCAGGTGCATGCGAGGTGTACTCCCCGACCCCGGCGGCGCTGCCGCGCCGAGCAGGATTGGAGCGCGCGCAGGTGCTCGTGCAAAGCCGCGATCGCAGCGCGCTGCAGGCGTTCCTGCCGCGATGGCGCGCCGAGCTCGAGCGACTGGCGGAACACAAAGTCCGGTGGACGCTCGATGTCGATCCGCTCGGGTTCGGCTGAATCTCACGCTCGAGGCTGCGACTCCCCGGGCGTTATAATCCGCAGTTTGCTCCCAAGCGACGCGGCCTTGACTCAACTCAAAACAGAACTGTCGGCGATGCTGGCCGAGGGCGTCGCCCGCGTCGCGCCGGACGCGGCAGTGCCGGCGATCGTGCTCGAGCGGCCGAAGCAGGCCAGGCACGGCGATTATTCGACCAGCGCCGCGCTTCAGCTCGCCAAGGCGCTCAAGCGAAATCCGCGCGAGCTGGCGGCCGACCTGGTGGCGGCGCTGCCCCGATCGCCGCTGCTTGCGCGCGCCGAAGTTGCCGGCGCGGGATTCGTCAACCTGTTCGTCTCCGACGCCGCGCGGCAATCGGTCGTGGCGCGGGTTCTGGACGAAGGCGATCGCTACGGCAGCTCCACGCTCGGCGCCGGGGAAAAGGTGATCGTCGAATTCGTGTCGGCCAACCCCACTGGCCCGCTGCACGTCGGGCACGGCCGCGGTGCGGCCGTCGGCGATGCGATCGCACGTCTGCTCGCAGCGCAGGGCTTTTCCGTCTACCGCGAGTTCTATTACAACGATGCCGGGGCGCAGATCATGAATCTCGCCTTATCGGTGCAGGCGAGGATCAGGGAGGCGCAAGGCGTTGCCGTCAGCTTTCCCGACGACGGCTACCAGGGCGAATACATCCGCGAGATCGCGCGCGACTACGCCGCCGCGCATCCGGACGACCGCGCCGCCGACGATCTGGATGCGATCCGCCGCTTCGCCGTCGCGATATTGCGTCGCGAACAGGACGCGGATCTCGCTGCATTCGGAATCCGTTTCGACCACTACTATCTGGAGTCGTCGCTCTACGACGAGGGGCTCGCTGAAGGAACCGTGCAGGCGCTGATCGCGGCGGGCAAGACCTACGAGCACGAAGGCGCGCTCTGGCTCAGAACCACAGAATATGGCGACGACAAGGACCGGGTCATGCGCAAGTCGGACGGAAGCTACACCTATTTCGTTCCCGACATCGCCTACCACGTCACCAAGTGGCGGCGCGGCTACAGGCGCGCGATAACCGAGCTGGGCGCCGACCACGGCGGCTCGCTGTCGCGGGTGCGCGCCGGGCTTCAGGCGCTGGGCCTGGGCATTCCGACCGGATATCCGGACTATGTATTGCACCAGATGGTGCTGGTGATGCGCGGTGGCGAGGAAGTGAAGCTCAGCAAGCGCGCCGGCACCGGCGTCACGCTGCGCGAGCTGATCGATGAAGTCGGCCGCGACGCAGTGCGTTTTTTCTTCCTCCTGCGCAAGTCCGACTCGCAGCTGACATTCGACATCGATTTGGCGCGCTCGCAGAGCGAGGAAAATCCGGTCTACTACGTGCAGTACGCGCACGCGCGCGTTTGCAGCGTGCTCGACAAGGCGGGTATCGACGTCGCCGCCGCGCCGCGGGCGCTGCACGATGCGGACCTGTCCCCGCTGAAAAGTCCCTACGAGCAGGCGCTATTGAATCGCCTGGCGGATTTTCCGGACGAGCTGGCGGTCGCAGCGCGCGAGCTGGCGCCGCATCTGGTGACCTTTTATCTGAAGGAATTGGCGGCTGAATTTCACAGCTACTATAATGCCGAACAGTTCCTCGTCGACGATGTCGAACTGCGCAAGGCGCGGCTGGCGCTGGTCGTTGCCGTCGGACAGGTGATACGAAACGGGCTCGCAATGCTGGGCGTCAGCGCGCCGGTAGCGATGCGCAAGGAAGCAGCGGACCAGCAAGACATGGATCGATGAATTTCGCACAAACCAGAACACGGACCGGAGGACTCGACGTCCGCCGGGCTCGGCGATCGATGCGCGGCGGCGTCGTGCTCGGTATCTTCCTCGGTCTGATCCTCGGGCTGGCGATCGCGGCCGCGGTTGCGTACTACCTCGCCCGCGCGGGGCTCTCGTCGCCACTGCCGGTTCCCGGCGGGTCCAAGGACGCGACGCGCGGCAACAAGACCGATATGCCGGCAACCGCGGGCGCTCCGGAAAAGCCGCGTTTCGACTTCTACAAAATCCTTCCAGGTGCCGAAGAGCCAAGGATCGGCACCGAACGCAAGTCCCCGGACAAGGCGCCCACCGACAAAGCGGCAGCGGAGACCGTTGCCAAGGCGGGGCCGCCGGCCGGCGCGGTCAAGCCTGCCGACCGAATGTGGCTGCAGGCCGGGGCTTTCGCCAGCCAATCGGACGCCGAGAGCCTCAAGGCGCGCCTCGCGCTGGCGGGCTGGGAAGCGGCAGTCCAGCCTGCGACTATGCCCGACCAGGGCGTGCGCTATCGCGTTCGGGTGGGTCCGTTCGACAATACCGACGAGGTCAATCGCGTCAAAGCCGAACTGGGCAAAAGCGGCTTCGATGCCGCGGTGATCAAGAACCAATGAGCGTCCGCCGACTGGCAGCGGTTGAACTTCCACCTCGCCGGCCAGCCCAATAGCCCTTTCCGATCATTTTCAGCAGGAGTAGCGATGAGTCGCCTTGCGCAGTGCCTTGTCGGCTTTCTGGCCGTGTTTTCGTTCGCGACTGCCGGCGCGGCCGATCTCGTCGAAGGGAAGAACTATGCGCGGCTCAAAGTGCCGCAACCGGTCGAAACGGGCAAGAAGATCGAGGTCATCGAGTTCTTTTCGTACGGCTGCCCGCATTGCAGCGATCTCGAGCCGTACCTGCAGAACTGGTTCAAGACCGCGCCTGCCGACGTGCAGTTCCGGCGGGTGCCGGTCATGTTCCAGGAGCGCTGGAAGGTGCTCGCCAAGATCTACTACACGCTCGACGCGCTGGGTGAGGAAACGCGGCTTTCACCCGAGGTGTTCAAGGCGATCCATGCCAATGGCCAGCCGCTCTGGGACGACAAGACGTTCCTCGACTGGGCTGCCAGCAAGGGTCTGGATCGCGCCAAGGTCGCCAGCGTATACGGCTCCTTCGGCATCGACAGCAAGATGAAGCGCGCCACGGCGCTGGCGCAGGCGTACAACATTCAATCGGTGCCTACGGTCGTCGTCGACGGCAAGTTCATCACGGCGTCGGATCGCATCGGCGGACACAGCGAGGTGCCGGCTGCGCTGGATGTCCTGATCGCCAAGGCTCGCGCCGAGCGGGCGAAGAGCTAGTGCCGTAGCGGCCGGCGCCGCGCGCACGTGAACGTATTCCTCACGGGCGCGAGCAGCGGCTTAGGCGCGGCGCTGGCCCAGTTCTACGCCGGCAAGGGCGCCGTCCTCGGTCTCTACGCTCGGCGCTCCGCGGCACCGGCGAGTCTTGCGGCCACGCTCGATGCCGATCGCCACGCCTGGTACGCCGGCGACGTGCGTGATGCAGCGGCCGTGCGGGCCGCGGCCGACGATTTTGTCGCGCGGTTCGGTCTTCCCGACGTCGTCATCGCCAACGCAGGCATCTCGGTCGGCACGTCGACCCAGTATGCCGCTGATATTGCGTCGTTTCGCGCGGTGCTCGAGACCAATGTGCTCGGCATCGTGCATACGTTCCAACCGTTTGTTGCGGGCATGATGGCGGCCCGTCACGGGACCCTGGTCGGAATCGCGAGTGTGGCGGGCTTTCGCGGGCTGCCGGGCGCGGGAGCATATTCGGCTTCGAAGGCCGCGGCCATCAGCTATCTCGAAAGCCTGCGCGTGGAGCTCGTCGGGAGCGGGGTCGAGGTCGTCACGATATGTCCCGGCTTCATTGCCACGCCGATGACCGCGAATAATCCGTATCGCATGCCGTTCAAGCTGGCGCCGGACAAGGCCGCGCGGCTGATCGCCGGTGCGATCAATCGCCGTAGTCGGTTTTATGTGTTGCCTTGGCAGATGGCATGGCTGGGCCGTACGCTGCGCCTGCTGCCGCGCCCGGTTTTCGACAGGGTGCTCGCGAAAAGGCCGCGCAAACCGCGCGCGCCGGTCTGAGCCGATGTCGGACGACAGTGCGCGGCGCGACGCCCTCGGCGTCGTGCACCCGGTCGCCCGAGCGGACGCGCGCATCATCAGCTTGGTACCGAGCCTGACCGAGTTGCTCTTCACGCTCGGTCTCGGCGACCGGGTCGTGGGTCGAACCGGTTTTTGCATCCATCCGCGCGACGCGGTGCGGCGCGTGCCCAAGGTCGGCGGTACCAAGGATGTCGCCGTCGACAAGATCCTTGCCCTCAACCCGACGCATCTCATTGTCAATATCGACGAAAATCGGCGCGAGACCGTCGATGCGCTGGCAGCGGAAATCGCGCATGTGATCGTCACTCATCCGCTGACGCCCGATGACAACCTGCAGCTGTACCGGATGTTCGGGTCGGTCTTCGGGCGGCAGGCGGAGGCCGAAGCCTTGGCAGCGCGCTTCGTCGCGGCCAGGGACCGTCTGCTCGCTGACATCAGCGCGGTTCCCGACGAAAAGGTGCTCTACCTGATCTGGCGCAAGCCGTGGTACACGGTGGCGCGATCGACCTATGTGTCGGCGATGCTGGCTCTGGCGCGCTGGCGGACGGTGCCGGCGATTTCTGCGCCGCGCTATCCGACGCTTGCCGACGATGCGCCGGCGTGGGGCGAGGCCGAACGGATCCTGCTCTCGACCGAGCCTTACGCGTTCAAGGCGAAAGACGCAAGCGCGCTCGCACTGATGCTCGCCAGCCGCGGCCACCCGCTGCCGGTCACCTTGATCGACGGGGAGATGACCTCGTGGTACGGCGCTCGCGCCATCGCCGGACTGGATTACCTCGCGCAGATGCGCCGAGCGCTGGGAGGAAATTGAAAAAGGCCGCACGACGCGGCCTTTTTCATGCGCGGGCCGAACTCAAAGAGGCAGTCGCACGCCCAACGTCACCGCCTGATAATTGCCGTCGTCCTTGGAGGCCGTCGCGTTGATGCTGGCGAAGCCGATCAGCCTGCTCCCCAGGTCAACGCTGGCGCCGATCTCGAACAGCACGTAGCTGTCGTCCGTACGAAGCGCCGGCAGGCCGAAGCCGATGCCGCCGGTCGATACCAGTCCGGCGCGTACCGTGCGCTCGCCGTTGTCGTATTCCTTTTCCCACGTCACTCGCCCGAACGGCCGCAGCGATCCGAAGGTCCCGCTTGCCTGCCAGCCCAGGCTCGAGATCAGCGAGTCACGCTGCTGATGGCCGAACGACATCGCCGTGCTGCTGGTGCCTTCCTCCGACCAGGCGTAGACCTTGTTCTGCTGATAGGTGAGCAGCGCGAACGGCCCGTGCAGCCAGTTCGCCGTGGTATTGAACCAGTAGCCACCGAGAAGCCTGGCCATGACGTTGGTTCCGTGCGTGTCGCCGGTTTCGGTGCGGCTGCCCGCCCCGAGCGCGAACGTGCGATGTATGTTGCGGAAGTCGAGGTCGCCGGCGCCGACGGTCGCGCCGACGTACCACGGGCCCTGGCCGTAGCCGACGTAGGCGGTGAGCGATGCTTCGTTGAGCGTGTATCCGCCGCCGTTGTCGCCGAACGAGGCCTTGTCCTCGGAATAGCCGAACGCAATCCCGGCGAGCAGCTGCTCGGAGAGCTTCATGTCGCCGCCGACCGTGACCGTATTCAGATGATCGCTGCCGCCGCCGAAGTCTCCGCTGTGGTCGTAGTTTCCATAATCGTAGACGGCGTAGGCGTTGAACTTGTTCTGCGCGCGCGGCGCGTTCAGCGACGACCACATCCGGTTGTCGATGGCGCGGAAATTCGCCTGCTCGACGTGCAGCGGCGCTTCGGCCAGCAGGCCGATTTTCTGCGGCGCCTCGAGCACCGAGGCCGCGTAGTCGGCGATCACCTGATGGGTGGCGGTCGTCGGATGAACGCTGTCGGCAAAGACATAAGTCTGCGCGGCGTTCGGAGCGACCAGCGTCGAAGAGGTGCAAACCAGCGAGGGAACCGTGCACGCCGGCGAGGTGGCGTTGATGAAGCCGTATGCCGCCGGATTGGCGACGACTTCATCCAGCAGCGAAAAAACGTTGAGCCGGATCACGTCGATGTGGAGCGCATCGAGCCCGGTGCTCAGCGTGCTGTTGAAAAAGCTCGACAGCGCGGTGATCGACGCTGCCTGGCCGGAACTGCGCCCGAACGGCGTGCTTCCGACGTCGGGAAGGTTGAATACCATGATGTAACGTGCGCCCGCCGCGTTCAGGATGCCGACCTGCTGCACCACTTGCACCGCGGCGGTAGCGACATTGGTCTGCACGTCGGTCGGCGTAATCAGACCCGCCTGCGCCAGCCCCAGCTGAAAGAACAAATCGTTGGCGCCGGCCCAGACCGAGTAGAGCGCCTTTGGATCGACCGCGCCCCTGGCGAGGAAATGCTGCACCTGAACGGCTACGGGCGTAGCCGTTCCGGTCGGAGGAGTGGCAGGAACTCCGGGGAGCTGCGTCACACGCGCACCACCCTCGGCGAAGTCGTTGCCCCCCTGATTGGCGGGAGTCGCCGTCGAGCCGTACCGCTGCGCGAGGACTTCGGCCCATATCGGGCCTGGATTGGTCGTGAACTTGCCGGTGCCGGGAGGAAGCACCGGCTTGAACGAGCCGGCGTCGCTCAGGCTGTCGCCGAAAAAGTAGAACTGGTTGAATTGCGCCGCTGCCGGCCCGTTGGCGAGGCACAGTCCGATGGCCCACACCGCGGCCCAGATCGATTTCGTCACCGTCCGCATTGGAAGTCTCCCGTCAGTCGTCGCATCGCGCGAGCATAGGCATCTTAATCCAATTGCGCGGATTCCCGCGCTTGTTGCTAGGGGCGTTTGTACCGTTCGCGCAACAAGACCCGGAGCCCTACACTGCCCTCGGCTGGACCGGCGACCGCTGAACGCTATTTGGCGAGCAGTGCGAGTCTGCCGTCGACGATCTTGACCCGATCGCCGTCGCGAAACGGCGGGTTCGATGCTTGGGTGAAAGAGCGCTTGGTGCCGTCGTCGAGCTGCACATTGATGACGTAGTAGGACTTTTTCTTGGCGTTCTTCTCCACTTCGTTGCCTGCATAGGCGCCGACGCCCACACCAGCGATCGTCGCCGCCGTGTTGCCATGGCCGGATCCGATCTGGTGGCCCAGCACGCCGCCGACGACGCCGCCGACTACGGCGCCCGCGCCGGTGCCTTCACCCTTCTGCTCGACATAACGGACCGAGGTCACTACCCCGCAACTGCTGCAGTCGACGGCAGGCGGGTTGGGCGGGGGCTGCGCTGCGACGCCGGCGGTCACGATCGATGCGAGGAGTGCCGCCGAGATCAGCGATACGCGTTTCATCGAAAGCCTCTTGCGGTTTGGCCACCCCACTATATCAAAATGGCGGCCCCGAGCCTCAAGCGCCGCGACCGCTGGGGCGCGATTCAAACTGCATCGGCTCGCAATCGCGCATAGCTTCCGGGCGCGGGCTCGATGATCTTCAGGCGGCCCTTCCCGCCGCTCTTTCCCGGCGCGCGAGCGGCGACCTGCGGCCCCAGCTGCGGCTTGAGCCAGGCCAGCCAGTCATTCCACCAGGAACCTTCGTGCTGCTTCGCGCCCGCCAGCCATTCGTCGGGCGTCGCCGCAAGCTTGTCATTGGTCCAATAGCCGTATTTGTTGGCAGACGGCGGATTGATCATTCCGGCGATGTGGCCGGACCCCGACAGGACGAAGCGCGACTTGCCGCCGAGGAGCCGCGGTCCCGCGTAGGTCGTTTTCCAGGGCGCGATGTGATCCTCGATCGCCGAGACGAAATACGAGGGCTGCGCGATCTTGGATACGTCGATCGGCACGCCGGCCAGGCTGATTCCCCCCGGGTCTTTCAACGCATTGCGCAGATACATGTTGCGCAGATAGAAGCTGTGCATCTTCGCGGGCATGCGCGTCGAATCGCAATTCCAGTGCAGCAGGTCGAACGGGAACGGATCCCGTCCGAGCAGGTAGTTGTTGATGACGAACGACCAGATCAGGTCGTTGCTGCGCAGCATGTTGAACGAGTTGGCCATCTCCGATCCCTCCAGATAGCCGCGCTCGTTCATTTTCTTTTCCAGCGCCTGCACCTGGCTCTCGTCGATGAACACCTCGAGCTCGCCGGCGCCGGTGAAGTCGACCAGCGAAGTCATGAAGGCCGCGCTGACGATGCGCCGGTCCTTCTTCGCCGTCAGGTAAGCCAGTGTCGCAGTCAGCAGCGTCCCGCCGAGGCAGTAGCCGAGTGCGTTGACCTCGCGCTCGCCGGTCGCCTGCTCGATCGCGCCGAGCGCGGCGAGCGGGCCTTCCTGCATGTAGTCGACGAAATCCTTGCCGGCCAGCTTCTTGTCGGGGTTGACCCACGAGATTACAAAGACGGTGAGCCCGTGCTCGACGCACCATTTGACCAGAGAGTTCTTCTCGCGCAAATCGAGGATGTAATACTTGTTGATCCACGGCGGTATGATCAGCAGCGGCCGCTTGTAGACCTTGGCAGTCGTCGGCTCGTACTGGATCAGCTGCATCAGCTCGTTCTGGTAGACGATCTTGCCCGGCGTCGTGGCGATGTTCACGCCGAGCTCGAACGCCTTGCTGTCGGTCATCGATATCTTGAGCTGCCCGTTGCCGCGCTCGATATCATCGAGCAGGTTGTTCAGCCCCTTGACCAGGTTCTGGCCGCCGCTCGCGACGGTTTCGCGGAACACCTCGGGATTGGTCAGCGCGAAGTTCGACGGTGCCAGCGCGTCGATGTACTGGCGGGTGAAGAAATCGACCTTTTTCTGCGTGTGCTCGTCGAGTCCCTCGACACTCGCGACGGCGTTGTGCAGCCAGCGCGCAGCGATCAGGTACGACTGCTTGACGTAGTCGAACAGGAAATGCTCCTGCCAGTCCTCGTGGCGAAAGCGCCGGTCGCCTTTGGCCGGCTCGGCGACCGGCGCCTGAGCCTGGCCCATCAGCTTGAGCATCGACGACTGCCAGAGCGCCGAGTAATCCCACCACAGATTCATCTGCGTCTCGGCCAGGCGGTAGGGATTGGACAGCATCTTCGCCGCCATTTCCATGAACGCCTTGGTCAGTCCGAATTCGTCGCCGGCGAGCGAGGGACCCGACTTCGACTGGCGCGCTAGGTAGTCTCCCAGGAGCTTTGCGCTCTTGTCGGCGGCGCTGGCGAGTGAGTCCGCCAGCGCAACCGGGTCGTAGCCCTGCTTGCTCAAACCCGCGGTATCGGTTGCGCTCATCAAGTCCCTTTCGAAATGACTTTATTGTATGCCGGCGGCGCGGACGAAGCGGATCGTCCCGTCGCCACCGACCGAGCGCGTGAGGCGCCCGCGATGCCACAAATGGTTCAAATGGGCGATTGCCTCGCCCATCGCAAAAAAGCGTTGCTGCAGATCGAGCTCGCGGCGGAACAGTACCGGCACGATATCCGCAGCGGTCTTCGCTGTCGTTGCGGCGATTTCGAGCTCCGCCAGGCGGGCCGCGTGGTGCTCGCGCAGTTGATCGACTCGAGCCCCGGCGCCGATGAACGGCAACCCGTGCGAGGGCAGGATCAGCGTCTCGCCGGGAAGCTCCGCGAACGCGGTCAGCGAATCCAGGAACCGCTGCAACGGGTCGCCTTCGGGCTCGACGGGCCAGACGCTGACGTTGGTGCTGATCCGCGGCAACAGCATGTCTCCGGAAATGCAGACGCCGAGATCCCTGCAGTAGAGCGAGGCGTGTTCGGGCGAATGACCGGAGCCCGGAATCACCCGCCAGTGATTCGCGCCGATGCGGACTTCATCGTGCGCGGCCAGCCGCTGAAAGCTCGACGGGATTTCCGGCACGCCGCGGCGGTAAGGATTGCCGCGGGCATCCAGCGCCGCCAGATGCTCGGCGGACAAGCCGTGCGCGCGCAGCAGTTCGCGCATCGGCGCCGCGCCATAACCGCTGTGCTCGCCCGCGACCGCATGGGCGGTCAGATATTCGGCCTGCGGCATCATCACCGGGCAGGAAAAGTGTGCCGCCAGCCAGGCCGCGTTGCCCAGGTGATCGGGATGATAGTGGGTCGCGATGACGCGGGTCACCGGCCTGGCGGCGAGGGTCCCGGTGAAATGCGTCTGCCAGATCGCGCGCGTCGCCGCGTTGCCGTAGCCGCAATCGATCTGGGTCCACGCGATGCCGTCGCCAAGCAGCCAAAGATTGATGTGATCGAGCGCGAACGGCAGAGGCATCCGCAGCCAATGGACGCCAGGCGCGACCTCGCGGGACGTGCCGGGGGCGGGCGCATCGGCATGCGGATAACTGAGGATCGGTGGCAGAGGGGCGTTCATTTCGACCGGCATCGGCGGCGATGCTGCGCCGGCGGTTTTGTGCAACGCAACATCGTGTTCGAATCGCTGCGGCCTGTCAAGTTGCAACGGGCAGCGCACGCTAAAGCCGGGCGCACGCCTTGTGGTATCTTGACCGCGCCCTCGCACTCGACGTTTCGCCTCGCCGCAATGCCCTCGCATCCGGATCCGGCCACCTTCACGATTTCCGATCTCGCGCAGGAATTCGCGCTGACGACGCGCACGATCCGCTTCTACGAGGACGAGGGCCTGTTGGCGCCTCGCCGTGCCGGACAAGCGCGCATCTACGGTGAGCGGGAGCGGGTGCGGATCAAGCTGATCCTGCGCGGCAAGCGGCTGGGCCTGTCCTTGACCGAGATTCGGGAGCTCCTCGACCTGTACGACGTCAGCAGGAGCGAACGCCCACAGTTGGTCAAGTTTCTCGAAGTGCTGGCGGCGCGGCGGGCGATGCTCAAGCAGCAGCAGGAGGACATTGCGATCGTGCTCGCGGAAATCGAGGCGTTCGAGCGGCAATGTCGCAAGCGTCTGCGCCGGACACCGAACGGCAGTCCGACGTGACCCGCAAGCGGCGATCACCGTGTTGACGTTTACGTAAACGTAATGTAAGATTTAGGCCGACACGGGAGCGAACAATGTCCAACTTTCCATCGCTCAATTTCGCGCTGGGTGAAACCACCGACATGCTGCGTGCGACGGTACAGGACTTCGCCGCGGCGGAGATCGCGCCCCGGGCGGCGGCGATCGATCACGACAACCGTTTTCCGCAGGACCTGTGGCGCAAGATGGGCGATCTCGGCCTGCTCGGCATTACCGTCGAGGAAGAGTTCGGCGGTACCGCGATGGGCTATCTCGCGCATGTCGTCGCGATGGAAGAGATCAGCCGCGCGTCGGCATCGGTCGGGCTATCGTACGGCGCCCACTCGAACCTTTGCGTGAACCAGATCCGGCGCAACGGCAGCAGCGAGCAAAAACGACGCTTCCTGCCCAAACTCGTGTCGGGCGAGCACGTCGGAGCGCTGGCGATGAGCGAGCCCGGGGCGGGGTCCGACGTCGTTTCGATGCGGCTCTCCGCGGCGCGTCGCGACGGCCATTACATCCTGAACGGCACGAAAATGTGGATCACCAACGGTCCCGACGCCGATACGCTCGTCGTCTACGCCAATACCGATGTCGACGCGGGACCGCGGGGCATCACCGCTTTCCTGATCGAAAAGGGAATGAAGGGTTTTTCCACCGCGCAAAAGCTCGACAAGCTCGGGATGCGCGGCTCCAATACCTGCGAGCTGGTATTCGAGGACTGCGAAGTGCCGGAGGCGAACGTGCTCTCCGAAGAAGGCCGCGGCGTCAACATCCTGATGAGCGGACTCGACTACGAGCGCGTCGTGCTGGCCGGCGGCCCGCTCGGGATCATGAGCGCTTGCATGGACGCGGTGCTGCCGTATGTGCATGAGCGGCGCCAATTCGGCCAGCCGATCGGCGAGTTCCAGCTGATGCAGGGCAAGATCGCCGATATGTACACGACGATGGCCGCGTGCCGTGCATACGTCTACGCGGTGGCGCAGGCCTGCGACCGGGGCGAGACCGCGCGCAAGGACGCCGCAGGTGCGATACTGTATGCAGCGGAAAAGGCGACCTGGATGGCCGGCGAGGCGATCCAGGCCCTCGGCGGCAACGGCTATATCAACGAATACCCTGTGGGCCGGCTTTGGCGCGATGCCAAGCTGTATGAGATCGGTGCCGGGACGTCGGAGATTCGTCGGATGCTTATTGGTCGCGAGTTGTTCAACGAGACCAAATAGCGTACTACCGGCGTTGATCGGACGAGGCTAACATGAGCAAAGCGAATGTTAAGCCGCGGGAGCGGCGGCCGAGGCCAGAGCAACAAGGGACGTCGGAGATTCGTCGGATGCTGATCGGCCGCGAGCTGTTCAACGAGACCAAGTGACCGGAGAGGCAATGGCACTGGAAATGCGCGAACGCTGTGAGCGATGTGCATGGCCGCTTGCCGCGGACGCCGATGGCGCATATATCTGCAGCTACGAATGCACGTTTTGCGCAACGTGCGCCAACGCGCTCAACGGCGTATGCCCGAACTGCGGCGGCGAGCTCGTGCGCCGGCCACGGCGGGTGCAGAAGCCACCCGAAAAGGCGGCACCGCCGGGTTAGGGCGGCCGCCGCGGCGCGCGGCGTTTTTCGAGGAGCAAACACATTGTGCAAAACGATCCGATAGTCATCGTCGGCGCGGCGAGAACGCCGATCGGTGGTCTTCAGGGCGACTTCGCTTCGCTCGCGGCGAGCGACCTCGGTGCGGTCGCGATCAAGGCCGCCGTCGAGCGCGCCGGCGTCGCACCGGCCGACGTCGACGAGCTGATTTTCGGCAATTGCCTGATGGCCGGGCAGGGGCAGGCGCCGGCCCGCCAGGCATCGCTGAAGGCGGGCCTGCCGCTGTCGACCAACTGCACGACGCTGTCGAAGATGTGCGGCTCGGCGATGAAGGCAACGATGCTCGGGCACGATGCGATCATCGCCGGCAGTGCGGACATCATCGTCGCCGGCGGCATGGAAAGCATGACCAATGCACCGTACCTTCTGCCGAAGGCGCGCTCGGGCATGCGCATGGGTCATGGCACGGTCATCGATCACATGTTTTTCGACGGGCTCGAGGACGCTTATGACCGAGGCAAGCTGATGGGCGTATTCGCCGAGCAGTGCGCCGACAAGTTCCATTTTTCTCGCGAGGCTCAGGACGAGTTCGCCTTGCGTTCGCTTTCTCGCGCGCTTGCCGCGAACAACGACGGATCGTTTGCCTGGGAAATTGCGCCGGTCACGGTGTCGGGCCGCAAGGGAGATGTCGTCATCGACAAGGACGAGCAGCCGGCGAAAGCGAGCCCTGACAAGATCCCCGGCCTCAAACCGGCATTCCGCAAGGATGGAACGGTCACCGCGGCGAATTCCAGCTCGATTTCCGACGGCGCCGCGGCGCTGGTGCTGATGCGCCGCTCGCTTGCCGAGCGCAAGGGCCTGAAGCCGTTGGCGGTGATTGTCGACCATGCAACGCATGCGCAGGAGCCGGGATGGTTCACGACCGCGCCGGTCGGCGCGATGCGCAAGCTCTATGCGAAAGTCGGCTGGAAGCCCGAAGACGTCGATCTGTACGAGATCAACGAAGCGTTCGCGGTGGTCACGATGGCGGCGATGCACGAGCATGGGCTGTCGGCGGACAAGGTCAATATCCACGGTGGCGCTTGCGCGCTCGGCCATCCGATCGGCGCGTCGGGCGCCCGCATCGTGGTGACGCTGCTCGGCGCGCTGCGCAAGCTCGGCAAGAAGCGCGGGATGGCCAGCCTTTGCATCGGCGGCGGTGAAGCGACCGCGCTCGCGATCGAGCTCGCCTGACGACAAGGCGATGGCCGACAAACTCGTCTTCGAGTCGCCGCGCGTCACCCTGCGCATCGGCGGCAAGCCGGCGCCGTCGGCAGCGCCGCGCGCCGCGCGCGATCCTTTTCCGGTGATCGTCGGATGCCCGCGCTCGGGCACTTCGTTGCTGGCGGTGATGCTCGACGCGCATTCGCAGCTCGCGATTCCGCCTGAGACCTCGTTCCTGCCCAACGTGATGGGGTTGGCGGGCGACCCGGCGTCGCTGCTACGGCGCTTTTTCGATATCGTTACCGCCGACCGGATGACGATATCGAACTGGTCGGACTTCGGCCTCGACAAGGACCTGTTCTGGCGCAGGCTCCTTGCGATCCCCGCGTTCACCGTTGCCGCGGGCACCCGGGCCTTCTATGCGCTGTACGGCGAAAGCCAGCGCAAGGCACGCAGCGGCGACAAGACTCCCGGTTACGTTTTCACGATGCAGCACATCCAGGCTCTGCTGCCCGAAGCGCATTTCATTCATGTGATACGCGACCCGCGCGATACCGCGATGTCATGGCGCAAGACCTGGTTCGCGCCCAGCCAGGATTACGCCGCACTCGGATCTTTCTGGCGGCAGAATGTCGAAGTCGGCCGCCGCGCCGCGCCATCGCTGCGCCACTATCAGGAGATCCGCTTCGAGGATCTGGTGCTTCGGCCGGAAGCTGAGCTCAGGCGGCTGTGCTCGTACTTGTCGCTCGCCTATGAGCCAGCGATGCTCGATTCCGGCGCGCGCGGGGAGGAGCGGCTGGCCAGGCTGCAGGGCCGTGCGCACGTCGACGGCAGGATGATCGCCCGCGACGAGCGCACGCGCATTCATGTCAATCTCGCGCGGCCGCCGATGGCCGAGCGCGTCGAGGCGTGGCGTCGGGAAATGAGCGACGCCGAGCGGCGCCAGGTGGAAAGCGGCGCCGCACCGCTGATGCGCGAATTGGGCTACGAGGCCGGCGCTTGAGACCGCTTGCCTGCGGTCTCGCTCGCCGGGTCGGAACGGATAGCGTCTGATGCCGACGGCGCAGAACCTCGCGCTGTTCGCGCTGGCAAGCATCCTCCTCGCGCTGACGCCGGGGCCGAATCTGCTCTACCTGGTGTCGCGTACGCTCTGCCAGGGACGCCGCGCCGGCATCGTCTCGCTTGCCGGTACCTCGCTCGGCTTCGTGTTCCACGTCTTTGCCGCCGCGTTCGGTCTGTCGGCGATCTTTCTGACGGTGCCGGTCCTCTACGACGCGGTGCGCTACGCCGGTGCCGGCTATCTGCTGTGGATCGCCTGGGAAGCCGTGCGGCCCGGTGGGCAGGGCGTGTTCGCGCCTCGCGTGCTGCCGCAGGACTCGCCGTGGCGGCTGTTCCGCATGGGGCTCGTGACCAGCCTGTTGAATCCGAAGGTCGCGATGTTCTATCTGGCGCTGTTTCCACAGTTCATCGATGCCGGTCGCGGCAGCGTGCTGGCCCAGGGCCTGGTGCTCGGGCTACTGCAGATAGTGATCAGCTCCGCGAGCGACCTCGTCTTCGTGCTCGCTGCCGGCGCGATCACCGGCTGGCTCGCCAGACGCCCGCTGTGGTCGGCGGTGCAGCGCTGGGTGCTCGGCGTCGTGCTCGCCGGCATCGCGGTTCGGCTCGCCTTCGACTCGCGGCGATAGGCGGCCATCTCGATGCTGCTCAGCGATTCCCAGCAGATGGTGCGAGAGACGATGCGCAACTTCGCGCAGCAGCGGCTGGCGCCATTCGCCGCGGCATGGGATCGCGAACACGCGTTTCCGCGCGATGCGTTGCGCGAGCTGGCGGCGCTCGGCGCCTGCGGCATCGTCGTGCCCGAGTCGTACGGCGGCGCCGGCCTCGACTATGTGTCGCTTGCCGTGGCGCTGGAGGAAATCGCTGCCGGCGACGGCGCGACCTCGACCGTCATCAGCGTGCAGAATTCGGTCGTCTGCGGGCCGATATTCGCGTTCGGCACCGCGGCGCAGAAAGACCGTTATCTGAAGCCGCTGGCGAGCGGCGCCAAGATCGGCTGCTTTTGCCTGACCGAGCCGCATACCGGGTCGGACGCGGCCGCGATTGCGACGCGCGCGGAATTCGTTCGCGGCCAAGACAACGATGGCGGGCACTATGTGCTGAACGGCACCAAGCAGTTCATCACCTCGGGCAAGAATGCCGACGTCGCGATCGTGTTCGCGCTGACCGACAAGGCTGCTGGCAAGAAAGGCATGTCGGCGTTCATCGTCGACACGACGTTGCCGGGATACGACGCGGCGCGCATCGAGGACAAGCTCGGACAGCGCGCGTCCGATACCGCGCAGATCGTGCTTTCGGACTGCCGGGTTCCGGCCGCCAACCTGCTGGGCCGCGAAGGCGAGGGTTACCGGATCGCGCTGGCCAATCTCGAGGCGGGACGCATCGGCATCGCCGCGCAGGCCGTCGGCATGGCACGCGCCGCTTTCGAGGCGGCGCTGTCCTATGCGCGGGAGCGGGAAAGTTTCGGCAAGCCGATCATCGAGCATCAGGCGATCAGCTTTCGCCTCGCCGACATGGCCACCCAGATCGAAGCCGCGAGGCAGCTTACCTGGCATGCGGCGAGCCTGCGAGACGCGGGCCAGCCGTGCTTGAAGGAAGCCTCGATGGCGAAGCTCTTTTCCTCGGAAATGGCAGAGCGCGTGTGCTCGGACGCGATCCAGATCCACGGCGGCTATGGATACGTTACCGACTTCCCCGTCGAGCGCATCTATCGCGACGTGCGCGTCTGCCAGATCTACGAGGGCACCAGCGACATCCAGCGTCTGGTGATCGGGCGCGCGCTCGCCGGCTGATCGAAAGGACACCATGCCTGCCGCCATCGATTTCTATTTCGACTTCTCCTCGCCGTACGGCTTCATCGGGTCCGAGAAGATCGAAGCGCTCGCTGCCCGGCACGGGCGCAACGTCGGCTGGCATCCTGTCCTGCTCGGCGTCGTTTTCAAGCAGACCGGATCGCTGCCATTGACGCAGGTGCCGCTGAAAGGCGATTACTCGAAGCGCGATTTTGCGCGCAGCGCGCGGTTTCACGGCGTGACGGCGTTCCGCATGCCGACGGTGTTTCCCATTTCGACGCAGGCGCCGGCGCGCATCGTCATCTGGCTGCAGCGAACGAATCCCGAGCTGGCGGCCGGAGCGGTGCATTCGCTTTATCGCGCTTTTTTTGTCGACGACCTCGACATTTCGAATCCCGACCGCGCCGCCGCAGTCGCCGGGCAGTGCGGTGTCGACGCTGCTGCCGCCCGCGCGGCGATCGACGATCCGGCGATCAAGGACGCATTGAGGCTTGAAAACGACAAGGCGATCGCGGCCGGCGTTTTCGGCTCGCCGTTTGTCATCGTCGACGGCGAGCCGTTCTGGGGCGTCGATCGGTTCGAGCAGGTCGAGCGCTGGCTGGCGACTGGAGGCTGGTGAGATGGAGAAGCCGCGCGCCGATTTCACACTGGCCCGTTTTGCAAAGCCGGGTTGGCCCCCCAATCGCTTGATGCCGCGTGATCCGCGTCAGCAGGCAGCCGACACTAACCCAGGCTGACCGTGCCCGTCATCGAGACCGGGCTCGATTCGCGCGAGGCGATTTTCACCGCCAACCGCGCCGCGCTCGAGGCGCTGGTCGCAGACCTCAAGAGCAAGGTGCGCGCGATCGAACAGGGTGGCGGCGACGTGGCGCGCAGCCGGCACACGGGCAGGGGCAAGCTGTTGCCGCGCGAACGGGTCGCCACGCTGCTCGATCCAGGCTCACCGTTCCTTGAGCTTTCCCAACTCGCCGCGTACGGAATGTACGACGACAACATCGCCGCGGCCGGCATCATCACCGGCGTGGGCCGCGTGTCGGGGCGCGAGTGCGTGATCGTCTGCAACGACGCGACGGTCAAGGGCGGGACCTACTACCCGATGACCGTCAAGAAGCATTTGCGCGCGCAGGATATCGCGCGCGAGAACCGGCTGCCGTGCATCTACCTGGTCGACTCCGGCGGGGCCAACTTGCCGAATCAGACCGAGGTTTTTCCCGACCGCGATCATTTCGGGCGCATTTTCTTCAACCAGGCGACGATGTCCGCGCAAGGTGTCCCGCAGATCGCCGTCGTCATGGGCTCGTGCACGGCGGGCGGCGCCTACGTGCCGGCGATGTCGGACGAATCGATCATCGTGCGCGAGCAGGGGACGATCTTCCTAGCCGGTCCGCCGCTGGTCAAGGCCGCGACCGGCGAGATCGTCAGCGCCGAAGAGCTGGGCGGGGCGGACGTGCACACGCGGATCTCCGGCGTCGCCGATCACTTTGCGCAAAACGACGCGCACGCGCTGTCGATCGCTCGCCGCATCGTCGGCAACCTCAACCGGGTCAAGCCCGCGCCGGCCGATGTCGTGCCGCCGCGCGAGCCGCTCTACCCCGCCGACGAGCTCTATGGCGTCATCAACGCGGACATCAAGAAACCGTACGATGTCCACGAGGTCATCGCCCGGATCGTCGATGGCAGCGAGTTCGACGAATTCAAGGCGCGCTACGGCACGACGCTGGTGACCGGCTTCGCGCGCCTGTCCGGTTATCTGGTGGGCATCGTCGCCAACAACGGCGTGCTGTATTCCGAATCCGCGAAGAAAGGCGCTCACTTCATCGAATTGTGCAGCCAGCGCGGCACGCCGCTGATCTTCCTGCAGAACATCACCGGATTCATGGTCGGCCGCAAGTACGAGGCTGGCGGCATCGCGAGCGACGGCGCGAAGATGGTGACAGCGGTCTCGTGCACCAGCGTGCCCAAGTTCACGGTGATCATCGGCGGCAGCTACGGCGCCGGCAATTACGGCATGTGCGGACGCGCGTTCAACCCGCGCTTCCTCTGGATGTGGCCGAATGCGCGGATTTCGGTGATGGGCGGCGAGCAGGCCGCGACGGTGCTGGCGACGATACGGCGCGATGCGATCGAAGCCAAGGGCGGCACGTGGAGCGCCGAGGAGGAGGCGGCGTTCAAGGCACCGCTTCGCGAGCAGTACGAGCGGGAAGGCCACCCGTACTACGCGAGCGCCCGCCTGTGGGACGATGGCGTCATCGACCCGGCCGATACGCGAAAGGTTCTCGGGCTCGCGATCTCGGCGGCCTTGAACCGCCCGGTCGAGCCGACGCGCTTCGGCGTCTTCAGGATGTAAGGCGTCTCGTGACGAAAAGACTCGCCAAGCCAGCGCGCAACCCGGTCAGCAGGCGCATCCGCCGCGGTGCTCCGCCGGCGATTGCACCGGCTGCCTTCAGAAGCATCGCAGTCGAAATCCGTGCCGCCGTCGCCATCGTCACCCTCGACCGTCCCGACGTGCACAACGCCTTCGACGAGGTCCTGATCGCCGAACTGACGGCGGCGCTCCAGCGCCTCGACCGCGATCAGAGCGTGCGTGCGGTCGTGCTGACCGGCGCGGGCAAGAGCTTTTGCGCCGGTGCCGATCTGAACTGGATGAAAAGAATGGCTTCGTTCTCGCGCCCGCAGAACCTGGCCGACGCGAAGGCGTTGGCCAGGATGTTGCTGACGCTGAATCAGCTTTCGAAGCCGACGATCGCGCGGGTACATGGTGCGGCCCTTGGCGGGGGCGTGGGGCTGGTCGCCTGCTGCGACATCGCCATCGGCGAATTGAATGCGATCTTTGCACTGTCCGAAGCGCGACTGGGACTCATTCCGGCGACGATCGCCCCGTATGTCATCGAGGCGATCGGCGCTCGACCCGCTCGCCGCTATTTCCTGAGCGGCGAGCGGTTCACTGCCGCCGAAGCATTCCGGCTCGGATTGCTCCACGGCCTGGCGCCGTTGCCGGAGCTCGATGGCCTGATCAATGAGATCCTCGGCGCCCTGGTCACCGCGGGACCCGCGGCGCAAGCCGAGTGCAAGGCATTGATCCGCGCGGTCTCGCACCGACCCGCCGATGCATCGATGATCGCCGACACCGCAAGCCGCATCGCACGCGTGAGGGCCTCGCCCGAGGGCCGGGAGGGCGTCGCCGCATTCCTGGGCAAGCGCAAGGCGTCGTGGGTGCCGAAGGGCGAATAGGTCGGTCCCGATGGAACACTTCGACACCTGGCAATTGATCGCGCTGGCTGCGGCTCTCGGGTGGGCGAGCGGCATTCGACTCTACGCCGTGTTGTTCATTACCGGTGCCGTCGGCTTTGCCGGCTGGTACGAGCTTCCCGAGCATCTGCGCATCCTCTCGCATCCGATGGTGCTAGCGGCATCGGGATTCATGGTGGTTGCCGAGTTCTTCGCCGACAAGGTTCCCGGCTTCGACTCGGTGTGGGACCTGCTGCACACCTTCGTGCGCATCCCTGCCGGCGCCGCCCTCGCGGCGAGCGTGTTCGGCGATTCGCCGCCGGCGTGGACGCTGACCGCTGGGATACTCGGCGGGACGCTGGCTGCAGGCAGCCATTTCACCAAATCGGGTGCACGGATGGCCATCAACACCTCGCCCGAGCCGTTCTCGAACTGGGCGGCGTCGTTTGGCGAAGACATGCTGGTCGGCGTGTTGATCTATCTTGCGCTCGCGCATCCGATCGGTTTTTTCGTCGTGCTGGCATTGCTGATCGCCTTGACGATCTGGATGCTGCCGAAACTGGTGCGCTCGCTTCGGGCGATGATCGAAAGGATTCAGCGTTGGTTCGGCGCGGCCGCGGGCCGGCCCGACGCCTGAACAGCCGCGATGGTCGGTCACGCGATGTTCACCAAGATACTTATCGCCAACCGCGGCGAGATCGCCTGCCGGGTGGCGCGCACCGCCCGGCGCATGGATGTGCGCACGGTTGCCGTGTATTCCGACGCGGACGCCGGCGCGCTGCATGTCGAGAGCTGCGACGAGGCCTATCGTCTCGGTCCGGCGCCGCCGCGAGACAGTTACCTCTCCGGCGACAAGATCATCGCAATCGCCCTGCGGGCCGGCGCGCAGGCGATTCATCCGGGATATGGATTTCTCTCCGAGAACGCGGAGTTCGCGGCCGCCGTCGGCGCGGCGGGGCTGGTCTTCATCGGCCCCCCGCCGGCGGCCATCCGGGCGATGGGCTCGAAGGCTGAGTCGAAGACGATCATGGGACGCGCGGGTGTCGCGCTAGTCCCCGGCTACCACGGGGCCGACCAGGACGATGCGCTGCTGCGGCGAGAAGCCGATGCGATCGGCTACCCGGTGCTGATCAAGGCATCGGCCGGCGGCGGCGGCAAAGGCATGCGCGTCGTCGAGCGATCCGAGGATTTCGCCGCCGCGCTCGGCTCGGCGCGGCGCGAGGCCAAGGCGAGCTTCGGCGACCAGGAAGTGCTGCTGGAAAAATATCTGCTCGAGCCGCGGCATATCGAAATGCAGGTTTTCGCCGACACGCACGGCGAGTGCATCCACTTGTTCGAGCGCGACTGCTCGGTGCAGCGGCGGCATCAGAAAGTCGTCGAGGAGGCGCCGGCGCCGGGGATGAGCGCGGCGCGACGCGCCGAAATGGGCGCCGCGGCGGTTGCGGCGGCAAAGGCGATCGGTTACGTCGGCGCCGGCACCGTCGAGTTCATCGTCGAGACCGCGGGCGGCGGTGCATTCTATTTCATGGAAATGAACACCCGCCTGCAGGTCGAGCATCCGGTCACCGAGATGATCACCGGCCTCGACCTGGTCGAATGGCAATTGCGGGTCGCCGGCGGCGAGCGCCTGCCGCGCCGGCAGCACGAGGTCGCGATCACCGGGCACGCCATCGAAGCCCGGATCTATGCCGAGGATCCAGATCGCGGCTTCCTGCCATCGACCGGTCGAATCTCCCACTTGAGTTCGCCACCGCCGTCGGAACACGTGCGCATCGACAGCGGCGTGCGCAGCGGCGACGAGATCAGCCGTTTCTACGACCCGATGCTTGCCAAGCTCGTCGTCTCCGGCGCCGATCGGCACGAGGCGCTGCGCCGTCTCGGCCGCGCTCTGGCGCAGTATCGCGTCGTCGGCGTCGCGACCAACGTCGCTTTTTTGCGGCGCCTGATCGCGCACCCGGCGTTTGCCGAGGCGCGGCTCGATACCGGATTGATCGCGCGGTATCAGGCAGACCTGTTCCCGCCCGCGACCGCGCCGTCGGCGGCGACATTCGCCGTCGCGGCGCTGGGCGAGATTTCGCGATGGCGCGAGGCGGCCGCCACCGCGGCGGCATTGTCGCCCGACCCTTACGCGCCGTGGCATGCGATCGAAGGTTGGTGGCTCAACAGCGATGACCATCCGATCACGCTGACCTATGCCTTCGGCGATGACGAATACGACGTCGACGTGCGCGTCGCGAAAGCCGCTGGCAGCTGGATCGTCGCGGCGCTCGGCAAGTCGATGTCCGCGTCGGTGTCAGGCGCCGACGGATCGACGGCGGTTGTGATCGATGGCGTGCACATGGCGGTTCAGGTGGTGCCGCTTGGCGACGAGCGCCATGTGTTCTGCGGCGGCGAAGAGCATCGGCTGCGCCTGGTCGATCCACTGGCGCACGCCGGCGAGGAACCCCGACAGGGAGGTCACCTGACTGCGCCGATGTCGGGTGCGATCGTCGCGGTTCTGGTCAAGGCGGGCGACACCGTGGCCCGTGGCGCGCCGCTGCTGATTCTCGAAGCGATGAAGATGGAGCATACGATCGTCGCGCCGACCGCGGGCACCGTCAGTGCGATCCACTACCGCCAGGGCGACCAGGTGCCCGAGGGCGCGGACTTGATCGACGTCGAAGCCGCAGCGGAAGAGACTTGAATCTGCTCTTCTGCAGCGCAGCCGCCAACGGCGCGGAATGGCTGGCCGCGTTGACGCGCGCGCTTCCGGCGGCGCGCCTGCATGCGTGCTCGCATCTGCCCGAACAGGGCAGGCTATCGCCGCCGCAGAACATCGACTATGCGCTGGTATGGAAGCCGCCGCCCACGCTGCTGCGGGACTTGGGATCGGTCAAGGCGATATTCAATCTCGGCGCCGGCATCGACTCGCTGGTCGCAAGCGATGCCTTGCCGGCCGGCGTGCCGGTGGTGCGGGTCGAGGACGCCGGCATGGCGAAGCAAATGAGCGAATACGTCGTCCATGCGGTGCTTCGCCAGTATCGCGAGTTCGACGCGTACGCCGAGGCGCAGCGCGCGGGACTCTGGCGCCCGCTCGCGCGACGGGACAAGCGCGCGTTCGGCGTCGGCATACTCGGCATCGGCGTGCTGGGCACCGCGGTCGCCGCGGCGCTGCTGCCGTTTGGATTTCCGCTCGCGGGTTGGAGCCGGACGCGAAAAAATGTCGTGGGCGTCGACAGCTATGCCGGTAGCGCCGAACTCGATGCCTTTCTTGCCCGTTGCCAGGTGGTGGTCTGTCTTCTGCCGCTGACACGCGAGACCCGCGGCATGCTCGATCGCCGTACGCTGTCGCGGCTGCCGGTCGGCGCGTATCTGGTCAACGTTGCGCGGGGCGCGCTGCTGGTCGATGACGATCTTCTGGCGTTGCTCGATCAAGGCAGATTGCAAGGAGCGATGCTCGATGTCTTTCACGACGAGCCTTTGCCGGCCGCGCACCCTTTCTGGCATCATCCGCGCATCAGCATCACACCGCACGTGTCGGCAGTCACCCTGGTCGAAGAGTCGGTCGCGCAGATCGCCGCCAAGATAACCAGGCTCGAAGCCGGATTGCCGATCACCGGCATCGTCGACCGTCAGCGCGATTTCTAAGCCAATGCGATCGGATAGGCCCGCAATCAGCAGCAAGCTGCCGCGGCGCGTGCGCATCGTCGATGTGGCGCCGCGCGATGGCTTGCAGAACGAGAAGGCGCTCGTTCCGACCGACGTCAAGGTCGGTCTGATCGATCGTCTTACCGATGCCGGCCTGCCGGCGATCGAAGCGACCAGCTTCGTTTCGCCCAAATGGGTGCCGCAGATGGCCGACAATGCGCAGGTGATGGCGGCGATCCGGCGCAAGCCGGGTGTGCGCTATCCGGTGCTGACCCCGAACATCAAGGGCTTCGAGGCGGCGCTCGCCGCGGGCGCCGACGAAGTGGCGGTTTTCGTTGCCGCGTCGGAAACCTTTTCGCAAAAGAACATCAATTGCTCGATTGGCGAAGGCCTCGAGCGCGCGCGTCCGGTCGCCGCCGCAGCCAAGACGCACGGCGTGCGCGTGCGGGGCTACGTCTCCTGCGTGCTCGACTGTCCGTACGAAGGCGAGATCGCGCCGTCTGCGGTGCGCGAGGTCGCGGCCGCGCTGCTGGCGATGGGCTGCTACGAGATCTCGCTCGGCGACACCATAGGCACGGGGACGCCGGGGAGGACCCGAAGACTTATCGCGACCGTGGCCGAAATGGTCCCGGTCGACGTCCTGGCCGGACACTTTCACGATACCTACGGCCAGGCGATCGCGAATGTGTATGCCGCGATGGAAGCCGGGGTCGCGACATTCGACAGCTCGGTGGCGGGCCTCGGCGGTTGCCCTTACGCCAAGGGCGCGACCGGCAACGTCGCGACCGAGGACCTGCTCTACCTGCTCGAGGGCCTCGACATAGAGACCGGCGTCGACATGACGCGCCTGCGTATCGCCGGCCGGTATATTTCCGATTTCCTCGGGCGCGCGCCGGCGTCGCGCGTGGCGCGCGCGCTCGACGCGAAACAGCCGCTGCCGGCAGAATCATGAAGTCCGGCGGCGCCGAGGTCGCATCGCCGTGCACCAGCGTATGCACGATCGACGCAGAAACAGGCCTGTGCGTCGGCTGCTACCGGACGCTCGACGAGATCGCCGGCTGGATCGACCTGTCGGCAGAACAGAAGCGCACGCTGCTCGCGACGCTTCTGGTACGGCGTGCGCGGTTCCACGAGGCCGTGTCCGCACGCCATCCCGCCGGGAACGAACGCGATGCCGAGCGCTGACTGGTATTTCGATTTTGTCTCGCCGTTCTCGTACCTGCAGTGCGAGCAGCTGCCGCAACTCGAGCGCTCGATCCGGGTGCGCTACCGCCCGGTGCTGTTCGCCGGCCTGCTCAAGGCGCACGCACACAAGGGACCTGCCGAAATCCCCGCCAAGCGGCGCTTTACCTATCAGTTCGTGGCCTGGCAGGCCAAGCGCATCGGTGTGCCGCTCAAGTTTCCGGCCGTGCATCCGTTCAACCCGCTGCCGCTGCTGCGCCTCGCCGTCGCGGCGGACGCCGACCCCGAGGTCATCCGGCGCATCTTCCGTTTTGTCTGGCGCGACGGCAGAGTCGGCGACTTGCCGATCGAATGGGCCGAGCTGATGACCGAAATCCACATGCCCGACGCGGCTGCGCGCATCGAGTCGCCGGAGGTCAAGGAAGCGCTAAGGCGAAACACGGACGAAGCGATTGCGCGCGGCGTATTCGGCGTTCCGACGGTGGCGATCGGCGAAGCGTTGTTCTGGGGTGCCGATGCGACGGCGATGGTCGCCGACTACATCGCACAGGGCTGCCGCTTCGCCGATCCGGAGATGGCTCGCGTCGCCGATCTGCCGGTCGGTGTCGAGCGAGAAGCCGGCAAGCGGAAGTGAGTCAGGCCGGCGGATTGCCGGCGGCGCGAGCCTCGGTGATCGTACCTCCGGCCGCAAGGTCGCCGATCTCCTGCGCGCCAAAGCCGGCCTCGCGCAGGATTTCCACCGAGTGCTCGCCCTGCGCAGGGGCCGGGCGGGCGATCGCGAACGCATGGCCGGACAGGCGAAACGGCGGCGCGTACTGCCGGGCGCCGTCGGCCCCGGTGACGACCATATCGCGCGCGCGAACCTGAGGATCGTCGACCGTCTCGTCGAGTGAAAGCACCGGCGTGACGCAGCACTCGACTGCGGCGAGCCGTTCGGTCCAGTGCGCTTGCGTTTGCTGTGCGAAAACCGCGGCCAGCTGCTCCCGCACGGCGGCACCGGCGCGCCCGGTAGCAAGCTGTCCGTCGACGAGGTCCGGACGATCGAGCGCCTCGCACAGTGCGCGCCAGAATTTGCTCTCCAGCGCGCCGACGGCAAGATGCCTGCCGTCCTGCGTCGCATAGACGCCGTAGCAGGGTACGCCTCCGGTCAAGAGATCGTCTCCGCGCGCAGGGGCGTGGCCGAGCGTCTCGATCGCATGAAGCGCGAAGATGTTGTGCGCGAGTGATCCCTCGGTCATCGCGACGTCGACGTGCGTGCCATTGCCGGTGCGCGACGCGCCGAACAGCGCGGCGAGAATGGCGGTCGAGGCATTCATCGCGCCGCCCAGCAGGTCGGCCACCTGCAGGTTCGACAATGCCGGCGGTCCGCCGCTGGTGCCGGTCTGGTCGAGGACGCCGGCGTAGCCCAGATAGTTGATATCGTGGCCGGGCCGATCCCGATACGGCCCGGTCTGCCCATAGCCGGTGATCGAGCAGTAGACGATGCGCCGATTGATTGCGGCAACCGACCCATACCCGACACCGAGCCTGTCGACCACGCCCGGACGGAAGCTCTCGACGATCACGTCGGCCTGTCGCGCCAGTCGGAGAAACGCATCGCGACCGGCGGAGGCCTTCAGGTCCAGCGCAAGGCTGCGTTTGTTGCGGTTGACCATCCGAAAAAAAGCCGAGGGCGCGTTCGACGGCGCGCGTCCGTCGCCGGTCGAAGAGACCCCCAGCGCGCGCGCGTAGTCGCCGGCTCCGGTGTCCTCGACCTTGACGACGTCGGCGCCGAGGTCGGCCAGGTGTAGCGTGCATACCGCCCCCGGCAGCAGCCGGGAAAGATCGAGCACGCGCACACCGTCGAGCGGTGCGGTCACGCCTCGGCCTCCTTTGCCGGACCCCGCAGGTTAATTGGCGAGACGTCAGCCTTCAGGCAATCGCTCGGCGACGGCCCTTCGGATCTTGAAGCTCCCGCCTCGCTCATGCCTCACCGTCGTCGGGAATTCGAAGCTTCCGCCGGATCGTGCGCGCCGCGCCGAGTGCCTGATCGAGGGTCGGCGCAACGCAGGTCACGTGGCCCATCTTCCGTCCGCGGCGCGCTTCGTCCTTGCCATACAGGTGCAGCTTCGCCTCGGGGACTTCGAGCACCGCAGCCCAGTCGGGCTCGCGGCGACCGGCGTCCGGCTTGCCGGAAGGCGCATCGAACCAGACGTCGCCGAGCAGGTTGATCATGACCGCCGGGCTGTGCGCGCGCGTATCGCCCAGCGGCAGGTCGGCAAGAATGCGCACCTGCTGCTCGAATTGCGAGGTGACGCAGGCATCGATCGTGTAGTGCCCGCTGTTGTGCGGACGCGGGGCGATTTCGTTGATCAACAGGACCCCGCCGTCGACGACGAAGAGCTCCACGCACAGCACGCCGCGGTAATCGAGCGCGGCGGCAACCTTGAGCGCCGTGTCCCGGGCTTCTGATGCAAGCGCGGGGGCGATGCGCGCGGGCACGATCGTCGAGTCCAGGATCCCGTCGCGATGACGGTTTTCCGCGACCGGCCAGGTCACGGCGTCGCCGCGATCGTTGCGCGCGACGATGACCGACAGCTCGCGGGTCAGCGGAACCAGACGTTCGAGCACGCACGGTGCGGCACCCATCGCAGCGAACGCGGCCGGCACCGCGGCCGCGCTATCGACGCGAATCTGACCTTTGCCGTCGTAGCCGAAGCGCGCGCTCTTGACGATGCCGGGCACCAGCGCGGGATCGATCGCCCGCGCGTCGGCGTCGGTCGCCAGCACGGCGAACGGCGCAACCGCGAAACCGTTGCCGGCGAGGAACTGCTTTTCCCGGATGCGGTCCTGCGCAATGGCGACACTGTCCGCCGACGGCGTGACACGGGCGCGGCTTCCGAGATAGTCCAGGCTCGCGGCCGGAACGTTCTCGAACTCGGTAGTGGCGGCTTCGACCAGCTCGGCCAGCGTGGCCAGGCCGTGGCGGTCGGCGTAATGGGAGCGGATGTGCTTGTCGGCGACCGATCCCGCCGGGCTCTCGTCACCCGGGTCGAGCACGGCCACGCGATAGCCCATGCTTTGCGCGGCCATGCAGAACATCCTGCCCAGCTGTCCCCCGCCGAGCAACCCGAGCCATGCGCCCGGGGCGATCACTTCGCGCGAAGCTTCGGCGGCAGCGTCATCGCACCTGTGGCGGCGGTCTGCGCGGCGCGAAAATCGGCAAGCTTTCTGGCAAGCGCGGCGTTGCCGCGCGCGAGCATCGCGACGGCGAACAGCGCCGCGTTCGCCGCACCGGCTTCGCCGATCGCGAACGTCGCCACCGGCACTCCCTTGGGCATCTGCACGATGGAAAGCAGCGAATCCTCACCGTTCAGATGTCGCGTCGGTATCGGAACGCCCAGCACCGGCAGCGTCGTCTTGGAGGCGAGCATTCCCGGCAGGTGCGCAGCGCCGCCGGCGCCGGCGATGATGCATGCCAGCCCGCGTGCCGCTGCGCCGCTGGCATAGGCGAACATCGCGTCGGGCGTGCGGTGAGCAGACACGACCCTGGCTTCGCAGGTGACACCGAATGCGGCAAGCTGTGCGACGGCATGCTGCATAACGTCCCAATCGCTATCGCTTCCCATGACAACGCCGACCTGAACGGACTTTTGCTGTCGAGCCATCTTTTGTCCCATCGCTTCGCGGCGGGTCGCTGCCGGCAGGCGATGATTTTACCATCCGCCGCTTGCGCGCCTTGCCGACGCCGCATCGGGAATCGGACCGTCGACGAAGCTCGACAATAGGCGATAATCGCGCTGATGCTCATGTCGCCTGCTCCGGGAACGGCTCTGCGCTGTCTGGCGTTCATCGCCGTCGGCGCCTTCGCTGTCGCTGTGCGCGCCCAGCCGACCGACGCCGACTTTCTTGCGGCGCGCGAGGCGTTTCTGGCCAGCGATGCCGCGGCCCTGGACAGGATCGCGCCGCGGGCCAAAGGCCATATGCTCGAGTCCTACGTCGCCTACTGGCAGTTGCACCTCAAGCTCGACGAGGCAACGCCCGAGGCCGTCCGCTCGTTTCTCGAGCGCAATGACGGCACGCCGCTGGCCGACACCCTGCGCGGCGAGTGGCTGAAGTCGCTCGGCAAGCGCGCGCTCTGGAGCGATTTCGCTGTCGAATATCCGAAGCGCAACGGCGAAGATACGGAGCTCGCCTGCTTAGCCTTGCAGTGGCGCCGCGAAGCGAATCGCGAACAGGCATTGGCGGATGCGCGTCAATACTGGTTCAGCGGCCGCGACCAGCCGGAATCGTGCCAGCCGCTGTTTGCCGAACTGGAGGCGAGAAACCAGATCACCCCGGATGACATCTGGAGCCGCTTTCGGCTTGCGCACGAGGCGGGAAACTTTCGCCTTGCATCGCGGCTCGTCGGCGAGCTTCCGGCCAACGACCGCCCGACGGCCGCCGACTATGATCGCGTCGAGCGGGACTCCGGGCGCGCGCTGGCCAAAGGCGACTTCCGGTTCGGCGCCCGCAGCGGCCGCGAGATCGCACTGTACGCGCTCGACCGAGTCTCACGCACCGACGCCGAGGGGGCGCATCGCGCCTGGCTGCGCTGGCGCGCCCGCTTGCCCGAGGCCGACCGGCGCTACGGCAATCTGCTGGTCGCATACAGCGCTGCCAGGCAGCTGCTGCCTGAAGCGAACGCCTGGTATCGCGAAGTCGGCGATGCTCCGCTGAACGAGGCGCAGCGCGAGTGGCGTGCGCGCGCGGCGCTGCGCGCGCTGGCCTGGCACGATGTCGCTCACGCGATCGATGCGATGCCGGAAAGCCAGGCCCAGGAGCCGGCGTGGCGCTACTGGAAGGCGCGAGCGTTCGAGGCGCAATCGCGCAAGGAAGACTCGATCCGGCTGTTCGGCAGCCTGGCCGCCGAGCCGCATTTCTACGGCTTTCTCGCCGCCGACGCGATCGGAGCTTCGATCATGCCGGTCAGCGAGCCGCTGCCGATCGACGACGAGGCGCTGGCTGCATTCGGCGCGCGTCCCGCCGTACAGCGGGTGCTTCGTCTTGCCGCGCTCGGCATGCGGTCCGAGGCGCAGCGGGAATGGACTTACGTCGTGCGCGGCATCGACGACCGGTCACTTTTGCTCGCCAGCGAGTTTGCGCGCCGAAACGGCTTGTACGATCGCTCGATCAACACCGCGGACCGGACGCAACGACGACATGATTTCGGCCTCCGCTACCAGACGCCTTACCGCGAGGCCATAGGCTCCGCGGTGCGCGAAATGGGCCTCGACGAGGCGTGGGTGTTCGGGCTCACACGGCAGGAAAGCCGGTTCGCCGCCGACGTCGTCTCCAGCGCGGGCGCGATCGGACTGATGCAGCTGATGGCCCCGACCGCACGCTGGGTCGCCCAGCAAACCCATCAGACCGACTACCGGATCGCCCAGCTCGAGCAGCCCGAGGTCAATGCCCGCTTCGGCACCTACTATCTTCGCCATGTGCTCGACCGCCTCGACGGCCTCCCGGTGCTCGCGACCGCCGCGTACAACGCCGGGCCGGGGCGTGCGCAGAACTGGCGCGGTGCCGCGCCGCTCGAAGGGGCGATCTACGCGGAGACGATCCCGTTCAACGAGACGCGCGACTACGTCAAGAAAGTGATGGCCAACACGATGTTCTATCAGGCGCAACTCGGCCTGCCTTATGTCACGCTTACCGACCGGCTCGGGATCGTTACGCCGCGCGGCATGACGGCAGGCTCGCCGGTCGCTTCCGCCGATCGCCCGGCGCTGCCATGAGCGGAAACACTATCGTCGTCCTCGGCGGCAGCGGCTTCGTCGGCCGGCACCTGGTCTCCCGGCTGGTTGCCGACGGCAATCGCGTCGTCGTCCCTACCCGCAGCCGCGAGCGCGCACGACACCTGATCCTTTTGCCGACGGTCGACGTGGTCGAAGCCGACGTGCACGACGCGGAGACGCTTGCGCGCCTGGTTCGCGGCGCTGCGGCAGCGGTCAATCTGGTGGGCATCCTCAACGAATCGCGGCCCGGAGACTTCGATCGGGTTCATGTCGAATTGCCGCGCAAGCTGATCGCCGCTTGCCGCGACGGCGCCGTTCCACGCCTGCTGCACATGAGCGCGCTCAACGCGGACCCGCGAGGGCCGAGCCGCTACCTGCGCAGCAAGGGTGAGGCCGAAGCGCTGGTCGCCGCATCCGGCCTGCAATGGACGATTTTTCAGCCGTCGATCATCGTCGGGCGTGAGGATTCGTTTCTCAATCTCTTCGCCAAGCTGCAACGTCTGCTGCCGGTGATCGCGCTGGCCTGCGCCGAGGCGCGCTTCCAGCCGGTGGCGGTCGACGACGTCGCGAATGCCTACGTGCGCGCACTCGGCTACGACGCGACCCACGGCCAGCGCTATCCGCTGTGCGGTCCGCGGGTCTACACGCTTCGCCAACTGGTTGCTTACGCCGGCGAGCTTACCGGCTACAGGCGGCCGATCATCGCGCTCGGGCCGGGCCTTTCGAAGCTCCAGGCAAGCGTGCTCGAACGGCTTCCCGGCAAGCTGATGAGCCGCGACAATCTGGCATCGATGCAGCGCGACAGTGTCTGCGACTGCCCGTTTCCGCCGTTGCTGGGAGGGCCTCCGGTCGCGCTCGAGGCGATCGCGCCGGCGTACCTTGCCGCCGCAGCGCCGACGAGCCGCTACGGCCGCATCCGCGCCCACCGCGCCGCTTGAGGTCGCGGTGGGCACGCATTCAGCGCGAAGTCCCTGAAACGTGAAGATCTACCGAGTCGGCGGCTCGGTACGCGACGAGCTTCTCGGCCGCAAGGTCGCCGATCGCGATTTCGTCGTTGTGGGCGCCACGCCCGAACAGATGACGGCCGCGGGCTACCGTCCGGTCGGGAGTGATTTTCCGGTCTTCCTGCATCCGCAGACGAACGACGAGTATGCACTGGCGCGCACCGAGCGCAAGAGCGGCCGGGGCTATCGCGGCTTTGTCTTTCATACGACGCCCGACGTGACGCTCGAAGCGGATCTTGCCCGACGCGACCTGACGATCAACGCGATTGCGCGCGACGACGACGGGACTCTGATCGATCCCCATGGCGGGGTGGCCGACTTGCGCGCCGGCATCCTGCGTCACGTCAGTCCGGCATTCGCCGAGGATCCGCTGCGCGTGCTTCGCGTCGCGCGCTTCGCGGCACGGTTCGGTTTCAGCGTCGCACCCGAGACCGAAGCGCTGCTGCGCGAGATCGCGGCCGGAGGCGAACTGGCGACACTGACCGCCGAACGTGTCTGGCAGGAGCTCGCCAAGGCGCTGATGGAAGCGCGCCCTTCGCTGTTTTTCGAGGTCCTGCGCCGCTGCGGCGCGCTTGGGCAGCTGCTGCCGGAAGTCGATGCGCTGTTCGGGGTGCCGCAGCCCCCCGCGCATCACCCGGAGATCGATACCGGCGTGCACCTGATGCTGGCGCTGGATTTCTCAGCAGCCGCGGGCGACCCACTGGCGGTGCGCTACGCGGTGCTCGCGCATGATCTGGGGAAGGCGACGACCGAACCCGCGCAATGGCCGCGGCACGTCGCCCACGAGGCGCGAAGTGTCGCGTTGGCGCGGCAGTTGAGCGAGCGCCTGCGCGTCCCGGCCGATTGCGCAGAGCTCGCGCGGCTGGCTGCACGCTATCACGGTGACGTGCACCGCGCCGACGAACTCCGGGTGACGACGCTGCTCGATCTGTTGCTCGCCACCGACGCGCTGCGCCGGCCGGAGCGCCTCGATGGCCTGCTCCGCGCGTGCGCGGCCGATGCGTTGTCCCGTCCGGACCGTGGCGGAGAAAGCTATGCGCCGGGAAAGCGGCTGCGTGCGGCGCTTGCGATCGTTCGCGGCGTCGATGCCGGCGCGATTGCCGAATCGCACCCCGATGCGGCCGACCTGCCGCAGCGAATCAGAACAGCGCGGCTCGAAGCGTTGCGGGCCTGGGGAAAAACGAACGACGACGATGCGCGACAACCCGGCGAGCCGTCCCGGTAGGCGAACGCTGCGCCGCCCTCAGAAGAAATGGGCGATGCCCAGCACGATGCCGTTTGGCTTGGCGCCAAGCGCAACCGGATAGGGGTTGATATTGAAAGAGTAGGCCGCGTTTGGCCGGTTATTTATCTTCACCCATCCGGCGTAGAGCATTGTGCGCAGCGACAGGTTGTAGCTGTATGACAACTCCCATTGCTCGCTCGACGTATCCGGGCCTTTGGCCAGCGCTCCGATCGTCGTGCCCTCGACGGCGCTGCCCTTCCCGTCGGCAGCCTTGCCCCAGAACGCGTAGAAGGTGCCGTCCCCGACCGCAAGCGTCGTCGACAATCCGTAGAAATCGCGCGTCAGGCTACCGGTCGGCGTATCGTAGTCGAGCCGCTCATAAACGCCGGCGACGCGCAGCCCGACGTTGCTCGCGATCGTACCGAAATCGTAACCGCCGGTGATCGACAAGGCCTCGTCGGTCGGCCCGGTGGGGCGAACCCGGTAATTGCGCTCGTAGGCAATACCTAAGTCGAGGGGTCCTTTGTTGTAGAAGGCGCCTCCCGAGATGACGTACGCGTGCCTCAACTCCGACAGCCGGTCGCCGTTGTCGCCGCCATTCGGATCGCCGGACGTGTCTCTCGTGGCGAACTGCAGCGCGGCCGAAACGCCCTGGAGCGGCGGCGTCTCGTACCGTATCGAGTTGCCCAGCCGCGCGTCGAACCCGCCGTCGCTCTTGGTCAGTGCGCCTTGCGCCCATAGGGCCGCGGTCGAAAGGATCGACGTCGTCAGCGTCGGCGTATTGCCGAA
>DATBBM010000082.1:0-20462 GCA_036270955.1 Casimicrobiaceae bacterium
GTAAAGGCTTGTCCACAGCTGCGAGCGTCCCGGTCACTGCTTGTCGGCCCCGGGGGCCTTTTGGGCCGGGGTGATCTTTTTGGCCACAGCAGACTTCGAAGTCGCGCGCGGCGCCGCTTCCGCGGCTACCGCCGGTTCGCGCAGCGCCTTGATCTGCTCGTTCAAGTCACCGTATACGCGAGCGACGCGCTCCTTGTATCCCTCGTCGATCTCTTCCGGGCCGGGCGTCAGCTTCGCAAGGTCATTTTCCCAGGTGGCGTAGAGTTTTTGCAGACCGTGCACCTTGCCCATGTTCCGCCCTGCCTCGCGCAACGCTGCCTGGTACGGACGCGCGATCAGGCGCTTGTGTTTTTCGATGCAGCCTTCGGTCTTGGCGCCGTGGGTGCCCACCTGCGCACCGGCCAGCCCGAATTCGATGATCTCGATGCTCTTCACCTGCCGGCACATCGTGTAGGTCTGCGCCACGGCCTCGAAAAAGCAATCGGTGCCGCTGCCATGCAGCGCGGTCGGGCAGATGTACGGATCGACGTTGTCGAGTGCGTACGCCGCGGCTGTGGGCAACAGCGCGCTGACGACAACGACGGCAAGCGACGGGAATCGGCGCATGATCGAATCGGTCAGATACGACATTCGTCCATGCTACCAAGCGCGGCGGGCACGCTCAAGCGCCGCCGCAAGCAATGCGCCGATCAGATCGTGGCGCCGCCGGAGACTTCGATGACCGCGCCGTTGATATAGCTCGCCTCGTCGGAGGCGAGCCAGGCGTAGGCATTCGCGATTTCCTCGGGCTGCCCGAGACGACCGAGCGGAACGCGGTCTTCCATCATCTTGACGACCTTGTCCGGCATCGAGGCGAGGATCGGCGTGTGGATGAAGCCAGGGCAGATCGCATTGGCGCGAATGCCCTTGCGGCCGAGCTCGCGCGCCCACGTCTTGACCATGCCGATGACGCCGAACTTGGTTGCCGCATAATTAGTCTGGCCGAAATTACCGTAGATGCCGACGATCGATGAGGCATTGAGGATGCAACCGGAGTTTTGCTCGAGCATGATGTCGACGACGGCCTTGGTGCAGTTGTAGACACCCTTCAAATTGACGTCGACCACGCGATCGAACTGGTCATCGCTCATTTTCCTGAATTGCGCGTCCTGCACGATGCCCGCGTTATTCACCAGCGTGTCGATACGGCCCCATTTGGCCATCACTCCCTCGACCATGCGCGCGATGCTTTGCTTGTCGGTGACGTCGATCACGAAGCCGGCCGATTCGCCCCCGGACTCGTCGATCTTCGCGACGGTTTCCTGGATGGTCGCCTCGTTGATGTCGCAAACCGCAACCTTGGCGCCTTCCTGGGCAAATTTGACCGCGGTCGCCTGCCCAATGCCCTGGCCCGCGCCGGTGATGATCGAGACTTTGCCTTTGAGCCGCATGGTCTTCCCTGATCGTTATGGACGTTAGTGCCCCGCTTGAGTGCGGCGACTCTATCTCTTTTCATTGCATTGCACAACCTCGTCCGCGGTCAGCCGAGCCCAAGCGTCACACACTGGAGGCAAGTTTAATAAACAATAGCTTAGCGATTGTCGCTCGGAAGGCATTCCTAGCAGTTGCGCGCCGGTTATCGCATCGTTCTGATGCATTGCACGAGGCGCTCCCTCGGCGTCAATCGAAAGCAGCGCGCCGAATCAGACCGGCAGCCAGTGCTCGATCACCAGTTGCAGCGACTCCAGTCCCTGGTAGTGATTGACCTCGGGTCGATAGGCGGCGCGGATCCGGGCAGGCAGCGGTGCGGTCTGCTGGAAAAGGATCGCCTCGAAGCGCCGGTCGCCGAGCGAGAGCGCGAGCTTCAAGTGCTTGTCGCCGACGACGCGCTGCGCGGTGACTACGAACTCGGCGTCGAACGCAGGCGCGGGAAAACCCTGTCCCCAGACCTGTCCGGCGCACATCTGCGCCAGGTCCAGAGTCAACTCGCCCGCCGCCAGCGGACCGTCGGTTTCCACCGTGCGCTTGAGCAGCGCCGGCGATAGCCATTCGCGGCCGACTCGTTCGAACTCATCGGCGAAACGGGCGAGCGCTGTTTCGTGCAGCGACAGGCCCGCGGCGTATGCGTGCCCGCCGAATCGGCTGATTGTGCCGGGAGCACGCTTGGCGACAAGGTCGAGCGCGTCGCGCAGATGAAAACCGGCGATCGCGCGGCCCGAGCCGCGGAGTTCCCCATCGGCGCCTGCGCGGGCGAAGACTATCACCGGCCGGTGATAGCGGTCCTTCAGGCGCGACGCGACGATGCCGACGACACCCTGATGCCACTCGGCGCGGTACAGCGACAGCGTGCACGCATCTTCGTCGATGCCGCATTCCAGGTCGGCCAGCGCCTGCTCCTGCATCGTCGCCTCGACGTCGCGGCGCTCCCGGTTGAGCCCGTCGAGCTCGGCAGCAATTCTGTCGGCGCTTGCCTGGTCGTCGGACATCAGGCAGGCGATTCCGACTGACATGTCGGCGAGTCGGCCCGCCGCGTTGAGCCGCGGGCCGGCGATGAACCCGAGGTCGTAGCCGGTCGCCCGCTGCGGCGCGCGACCCGCGACACCGAGCAATGCGCGAACACCCGGCTGCATGCGATCGGCGCGAATTCGCCTGAGTCCCTGATCGACGAGGATGCGGTTGGCGTGATCGAGCCTGACGACATCGGCGATCGTGCCGAGTGCCACCAGGTCGAGCAGCGCAGCCAGGTGCGGCTCGGCGCGATGCGCGAAATGGCCGCGATCGCGCAGCAGCGCCCGCAACGCGCACAGCACATAGAACATCACGCCGACGCCGGCCAGATGCTTGCCCGGAAACGCGCAGCCCGGCTGATTGGGATTGACGATCCATGCCGTCTCGGGCAAATCGTCGCCGGGCAGATGGTGGTCGGTGATCAGCACGTCGATGCCCAGCGCTCGCGCCGCGGCGACACCTTCGACGCTCGCGATGCCGTTGTCCACGGTGATGATCATGTTTGGGTGCCGCGCGGCCGCGAGCGCGACGATCTCGGGCGTCAAGCCGTAGCCGTACTCGAAGCGGTTCGGCACCAGGAACTCGACCGTCGCTCCCATCGCGGCGAGGCCGCGCACTCCCACCGCGCAGGCGGTTGCGCCGTCGGCATCGTAGTCGGCGACGATAAGCAGCCGTTCGCCGCGTTCGATTGCGCGCGCAAGCCGCTCGGTCGCAGCTTCGATGCCCTTCAGTGTCTGCCAGGGCGGCAGGCCGGCCAGGTCGTTGTCGAGCTCTGCAGACGATACGATGCCGCGCGAGGCGAATATGCGTGCCATGACCGGTGTTATGCCCGCGGCGCCGAGCGTCGCGGCGGCCTCCGGTACATTGCGGCGCGTTATTTCCATTCAGCGCCCGGCAAGGCGAGCTGCGTCGACAGCGTGGCCGGAGCGAGACGGGCGCGCCAACGCGCGGCGAGCGAGGACCGCCGCGGCGTAAACGACAATGCCCGGCCACGACCCGATATCGCGACGCGTAATTCGAGTGCCCTCCGCGCGGCGAGGGCTGTGCTCAGCGGGTCGGCCCAGTCGCGGCCGAGCGCGGCCAGCGACGACTCTCGATCGTCCAAGCCGATCGCTGGAAGCCACACCAGCGACGGCGAGGCGGGTTCGTCTCGGAACCACGCCTCGAGAGATCGCGGCGCGGCGCCGACCTCCACCCCGCAGGCGCGCGCGAGATCGCGCGGCAGCGGTGAGTCGGCGTACAGCGAAGCGATATCCGGTGCCTCCTGCGCGCCTGCGCGAACGCCGCCGCCCGACAGCCAGACCCCATTGACCGCCGCGCGGCCTTTGCGCTCGCGCTCGTCAGCGAGCGGATGGGCGAACAGCAGCATCTGCATCTCACTTTGCCATCGTCGCCAGCGCGCTGCATCCGGGCCGTCGGGGAGAAACGGAAATATCGGCGCGCCGACCGCGTCGTCAGCCGGATGGGTGACGAGTTGCTGCAAGTCGGTGGCGGCGATCAGCCAGCGCGCCGGGCTGAGGGCGATGAAGCGCAGTCCGTCGCCGGCAAAATGTGAATTCAACATCGACACCAGCGCCGCCGCCTCGTCCGCGGAAAGGTCGTCGACGATGGAGACAAGCCGCACGTCGAGCTGGCCGACAAGCAAAGTCACCGGCTCGGCCAGCAGCCAGTAGGCATCTCCTGGATCGATATTCGCCGCGACCGCGAGCAGCGGCGCGATTGGCCAATCGCGCTGCCTGGCAATACCCAGCGCCGCGCAGGCGACTCCGATCGCGCCGTCATGCGTTGCGGGGGATGGGCTGGTCGCTAGAAGTCTTGCTAGCGCGACGCCGTCTGCGTCGGCCCGGTCCGGCTCGGCCTCCGCGAGGTCGAGCAATCCCGGGACGACCAGCGTGAGTTGCATGCGGAGAAGGGCGGACAAAGGCGAAACGAGTGTAGCACGCACGTCGCGACGCCCTGCGCAGCGGGACACGGCGTCCGATTCGGATGGCGATGGACGAGAGCTTTCAACGCAGCAAATGTACGGTACAAGCGACTGTGGCACACTTCGATGTCCGAATTCAATCAATCGGCAGCCTTGAGTCCCTACGAAATCCTCGTCGGCCTTCGCTACACCCGCGCCCGTCGCGGCGCCGGCCGCAACGGCTTCGTTTCCTTCATCGCCTTTGTGTCGATGGCGGGCATTTTCCTCGGCGTCGCTGCACTGATCGTGGTCATGTCGGTGATGAACGGCTTCCAGAACGAATTGCGCACTCGGATCCTCTCGGTTGCCTCGCACATCGAGATTCGCGCACTCGACGGCGCGATGCCCGACTGGCAGAACGTGGCTACGATCGCGCGGCAGGACGCGCACGTCCAGGGAGCCGCGCCATTCGTCTTCGGGCAGGCGATGCTTTCTGCGGGCGACGCCAATCGCGGCGCGCTGGTGCGCGGCGTCGATCCTGTGCGTGAGGACAGCGTCGCCGATATCGGCCGACACATGCGGGCCGGGTCGCTCGCCGATCTGAAGCCCGGCGGCTTCGGCATCGTGCTCGGCATCGATCTCGCGCGAGCGATGGGCGTACGCGTCGGCGATTCGGTGCTGCTGATCACCCCGCAGGGGACGGTGACGCCGGCGGGCACCCTGCCGCGGGTGAAGACCTTCCGCGTCGTCGGCGTGTTCGAGGTCGGAATGTACGAGTTCGACAACGGGCTCGCGCTGATCGAGCTGTCCGACGCGCAGAAGCTGTATCGGCTCGACGACGCAGTCAGCGGCGTGCGGCTCAAGCTGGACGACATGTTCGCGGCACCCGCGGTCGCGCGCGAGCTCGCACGCGTCATGCCGGTCGACGCCGAAGTGCGCGACTGGACGATGGATCACGCCAACTTCTTTCGCGCCGTCGCGATCGAGAAGCGGGTGATGTTCATCATTCTTACGCTGATCGTCGCGGTCGCTGCATTCAATATCGTTTCCGCGCAGGTGATGGTGGTCACCGACAAGCAGGCCGACATCGCCATCCTGCGCACGCTGGGTGCGTCGCCGGCGAGCATTCTGGCGATATTCGTCATCCAGGGCGCGCTGGTCGGATTCATCGGAACGTTGATAGGCGTGGTCGGCGGCGTTGCGCTGGCGCTGAACATCGGCGTCGTGGTGCCGTTCATCGAGCGGACGTTCAGCGTGCAGTTCCTCGACAAAAGTGTTTACTACATCAACGAGGTGCCATCGGACCTGCAGCGGGCGGATATCGTGTTGATCGCCATGATCGCGTTGCTCCTCGCGCTGCTCGCGACGCTGTACCCCAGCTGGCGTGCGGCCAAGATCAATCCCGCGGAGGCGCTGCGCTATGAGTGAGGTCGCCGGCGCAGCGGCCGTGCTCGAGTGCCGCGGCTTGCGGAAGACGTATCGCAGCGGGCCGCTCGACGTGCCGGTGCTGCTGGGCATCGACCTCGCCGTGGCCCCGGGCGAGCGTCTGGCGATCGTCGGCGCATCGGGCTCGGGCAAGAGCACGCTCTTGCATCTGCTCGGCGGGCTGGACGCGCCCACCGCCGGCGAAGTCCTCGTGCAGGGCGCGCCGTTTGCGCAGTTGTCCGAGGCCGACCGCGGCCGGGTGCGCAATCGCGCACTGGGCTTCATCTACCAGTTTCATCATCTGCTGCCGGAATTTTCGGCGCTGGAAAACGTCGCAATGCCGCTCTACATTCGCCGCGATGCGAGACCGGCGGCAAGGGCGAGAGCCGCCGCGGTATTGGAGCGGGTCGGTCTGGCGCACCGCGCGCAGCATCGTCCGGCCGAGCTCTCGGGCGGCGAGCGGCAGCGCGTCGCGCTGGCTCGCGCCCTGGTGACCGCACCCGCGTGCGTGCTGGCCGACGAGCCGACCGGAAACCTCGACCGGCGCACCGCCGGAGGCGTGTTCGATCTGATGCTCGAGCTCAATCGCAGCGCGGGCACGAGCCTCGTGATCGTGACGCACGATCCCGACCTGGCGGCGCGCACCGATCGGACCTTGCACCTGCTCGACGGCGTGCTGACGTCCGAGGGCTAAACCCCGCGCGCCGGCCCCGATCGGACAGGCACGTCCCCTGGGCGTTCGAGCGGGCGCCTTCTCGCTAGATCGACAACGGCGGCTCGTCCATCGCCGCGATCTGCTCGCGCAACTCCAGCACGCGATCCTGCCAGTAGCGCTGGGTGTTGAACCATGGGAACGCCGCCGGGAAAGCCGGATCGTGCCAGCGGCGCGCCAGCCATGCCGAGTAATGGATCAGCCGCAGCGTGCGCAGCGCTTCGATCAGGTGCAGCTCGCGATCGTCGAAGTCGCAGAAATCCTCGTACCCCGCCAATACGGCGCGCAGCTGGCGTCGCATGTCATCGCGGCCGCCGGACAGCAGCATCCACAAATCCTGCACCGCGGGGCCGTTGCGGCAATCGTCGAAATCGACGAAATGCGGGCCCTGCATCAGGCCGCCGGCGCGCCACAACACGTTCCCCGCGTGGCAGTCGCCATGCAGCCGAATATTGCGGACTGCGCCCGCGCGCTCGTAGCAGTACCGGACGCGTTCAATCGCCTGCGCGGCAACGCTCTCCCAGGCGGCGACCAGGTCGGGCGGGATGAAACCGTTGGCCAGCAACCACTCGCGGGGCTCGTCGCCAAAGCTCGCGACGTCGAGCGACGGCCGCAGGCGAAAGGGCGCGGTCGCGCCGACGGCGTGGATCCGCCCGACGAAACGGCCGATCCATTCGAGCGTGGCACGATCCTCGAGCTCGGGAGCGCGGCCGCCGCATTGCGGATAGACCGCATAGCGGAAGTCGGCGAAACGATGCAGGGTCGCCCCGCCGCGTTCGATCGGCGCGACGACTGGGATCTCGCGCACCGCCAGTTCGAAGACGAACGCATGCTCCTCGCCGATCTGCTCGTCGCTCCACCGCGACGGACGATAGAACTTGACGACGACCGAAGACGCCACGTCCGCGGAGGGCTTGGCGCGCTCGTCGAGCCATGCCTGATAGACGCGATTCTCGTAGCTGTTGAGCGCAAGCAGCCTGCCGTCGCAGAAGAGTCCGACGGCATCGAGCGCATCCAGCACGCGGTCGGGCGTGAGCCCCGCATAAGGTGCAGCCGAAGCATCGTCCATCCGGGCATTGTACGTAGGGCCGCGGCGGCGCCCGCCCGGCGCGGGGCGTCAGGCGTTAGCGCCTGCCGCGGCTAGTAGTCGACTGGAACCGGCTCGAGGCTGCGCCACAGGTACCAGGTGGCGACCGAGCGCCATGGCCGCCAGCGCTCGGCCACCGTAAGCATCGCGTCGCGGGTCGGGCGCGCATCCTTCAGAAATAGCCGGGCCATCGCCTTTTGCAGGCCGAGGTCGTCGACCGGCAGCACATCGGGGCGCAGCTCGTGAAACATCAGGAACATCTCCGCCGTCCAGCGCCCGATTCCCTTGACGTCGATCAGCTGTGCGATCACCGCCTCGTCGTCGAGCTTGCGCCAGCGCTTCGGATCAAGCTTGCCGGAGGCGAAATGCCCCGCGAGGTCCGAAAGGTACTCCGCCTTGCGCTGCGACAAGCCGCAGCCGCGCAATGCCGCCATGTCGGCTGCGGCGACTTTTTCCGCCGGCAGGCGGCGAAACCTGTGTGCCGGCGCAGTGTCCGCCACCGCGACAAAACGCCACCAGATCGCGTCGGCCGCCTTGACCGATATCTGCTGGCCGACGATCGCCCTGGCCAAGGTCGTGAACGGATCGGCGCGGCGCTTCAGGTGGATCCCGGGGTAAGCGCGGATCAGCCGGCGCAGGATACGGTCGCGGCGCGAGAGCTCGCGCGCGGCCTCGTCCCAGAACGGCGGCTTCATCGACGCGGCGGCTTGCGCTGCGCGGGGCGGCGTCCGATCGCCTCGGGCGCAAACACTGCGCCCTCACGCCGCGCTCCGTCGCAACGGGCGTCGGGCCGGGTCGGGAAGTGGTACATTACGCGCCTTTCGTCGGAGAGGAATCGATGGAGTGTCGGTTTCTGCGGGTCATCGTCGTCGCGGGCAGCCTGCTGGTGCTGTCCGGCGTCCCCGCGCGAATCGCATCGGCGGCCGCGGATCCAAGCAAGGTACTGCACGTCGCCATCGAAGCCGGCGACGACGGCTTCGATCCGTCGCGGAGCACCAACTACTATTCCGGGCTGATCGAAGAGGTCATTTTCGAGCGGTTGCTCACCTACGATTACCTGGCCGAGCCGGTCAAGCTCGCGCCGATGCTGGCTGAAGCGCTGCCTGAAATCGGCGACAGCGGCAAGACGTATACGTTTCATTTGCGCAAGGGCGTCTATTTTACGCCCGACCCCGCGTTCAAGACCGATAAGCGCGAGCTCGTCGCCGAAGACGTCGCCTATTCGATCAAGCGCTTTCTCGATCCGAAGAATCGGTCGCCGTGGCGATTTCTTTTCGACGGAAAGATCATCGGCCTCAACGAACAGGAAGCGCTGGCCAAGAAGAACGGCGATCGCTTCGATTACGACGCCAAAATACCCGGCATCGAGATCGTCGACCGCCATACGATCCGATTCCATCTCACCGAAACCGATTACAACTTCGCCTACATCCTGGCATCGCCGACGAACAGCATCGTCGCGCGTGAAGTCATCGAGCGCTACAGCGAGGACACCAAGGGGCACCCGGTCGGGACGGGGCCTTATATGCTGGCCGAGTGGCAGCGCGGCGCCCGCATCCTGCTGCACGCCAATCCGGGCTATCGCGGCTTCGTCTGGGATTTTCAGCCGTCGGCCAATCCCTGGGATCAGGACGTCGTCGCCGCCATGAAGGGCAAACAGATGCCGCAGATCGGCGTCGTCGATGTGCGACTGATAGAGGAGGAGCAGTCGCGCTGGCTCGCGTTCCAGGGCGCCGAGATCGACTACATCGACCGCTTCGGCTCGTTCGCCCCGATGGCCATCCCCAACAACAAGGTCGCACCGGACCTGGCCAAGAGGGGCATCAAGCTCTACCGCTATCTCGAGCCGGAAATGACCTATTACTATTTCAACATGGTCGATCCGGTGGTCGGCGGATTCGAGAAGGAGAAGATCGCGCTGCGGCGCGCGATCGCGATGTCGTACGACATCGACGAGGAAATACGCATCATTCGCAAGAGCCAGGCGATCCGCGCCGAATCGCCGATACCGCCTGGCGTCGTCGGCTACAGCCCGAACTATCACGCCAGCTATCACTATGATCCCGTGCTGGCCAACAAGCTTCTCGACTACTTCGGCTACAAGCGGGGCGCCGACGGATTCAGGGATCTGCCCGACGGCAAGCCGCTGGTGCTGACGCTGTGGTCGACGCCGGAGGCGATCGCCCGAGAATACGACGAGCTATGGAAGAAGAGCCTGGATGTGATCGGCGTGCGCTTCGCGACTGCGAAAATAAAATTCGCCGATCAGATACAGAAAGGCCGCGCCTGCCAGATGCAATTCGCCGGTGCGGCGTGGACTGCGGACTGGCCGACCGCGGACAACTTCCTGCAGCTGTCGTACGGTCCGAACGTCGGCGAGGACAACTATGCCTGTTACAAGTCCGCGGCCTTCGACGATTTCTATCGGCAGGCGCAGCGGCTGCCCGATTCGCCGGAGCGGAATCGCCTCTACCGGGCGATGGCGCGGCAGATGGAAATGGACACGACCTGGGTCATGGGCGCGACACGCTACAAGAACACGCTCTTCTACCCCTGGATGCTGGGTTACAAGAAGCATCCGATCCTGCACGCGCCCTGGCCGTTCATGGATATCGACGATTCCAAGCGTCCGGCCAAATAGTGCGAGTGCCGCGCCGCCTGCCCGGGTTGACACCGATGTTCACGGGGATGCCGCACCGATGTCCGGAATAGCGCGGGCCGGCGTGGCATCGCTGCTCGCCGTGGCGATCGCGTTCGCGCCGCTGGCGGCTCCGTCTGCGGCGGCAGCCGACCCGGCCAAGGTCCTGCGCATCGAGTTCTATGTCGCCGAGACGGGCTTCGACCCGGTCAAGGTGCAGGACTACTATTCGCAAACGGTCTGCGAAGCGATCTTTGAATCGCTGATGACATATGACTACCTGGCGCGGCCGGCGAAGCTCGCGCCGCGTGCGGCCGAAGCGATGCCGGTAGTCAGCGATCAGGCCAGGACGTACGTCTTCAAGGTCCGGAAGGGCATCTACTTCGCGCCGGACCCGGTGTTCAAGGGCAAGCCGCGCGAGTTGACCGCCGAAGACTTCGCCTACACGATCAAGCGCTTCCGCGATCCGGCCAACAAGTCGCCGTACGAAAGCTTTCTCGGCGGCGTCGTCGGGCTCGACGAAGTGAAGAAGGACGCCGAAAAGACCGGCAAGTTCGACTACGACCGAAAGGTCGAGGGCCTGCAGGTGCTCGATCGTTACACGCTCAAAGTCAAGCTCAAGGAAACCGACTACAACTTCGCGCACATCCTCGCATTGCCGAATACCGGAGCGGTGGCGCGGGAAGCGATCGAAGCGTATGCCGACGACACCAACGCCCATCCGGTCGGTACCGGTCCGTACATGCTTACCGAATGGAAACGCTCGAACAAGATCGTGCTCGAGGCCAATCCATCGTTTCGCGGCATCAGCTGGCAATTCGAGCCGAGCGACGATCCTCTGGACAAGGCCCGGATCGCGGCGATGACGGGCAAGACGATGCCGCAGATCGGGCGCGTCGAAATCAGCATCATCGAGGAGCAGCAGGCCGCGTGGCTTGCTTTCCAGAACAACGAGCTCGACATTCTGTACCTGCGCGAGCAGTTCGCGCCGGTCGCGCTGCCGAACAATCAGGTCAATGCCGAGCTCGCCAGGCGAGGCGTGACACTGAGCCGCACGACCGATCCCGATATCAACTACACGTACATCAACACGACCGATCCCGAGTTCGGCGGCTTTGCCAAGGACAAGATCGCGTTGCGCCGAGCGATCTTCATGTCGTTCGACAACGCCGAGTACATCCGCGTCATCCGCAAGGGGCAGGCGATCGACGAAGCCTATCCGATTCCGCCGGGCGTCATCGGAAACGATACGACTTATCGGTCTGTCGTGCCGTACGATCCGCAGCTGGCGAACAAGCTGCTCGATTATTTCGGCTACAAGCGCGGCGCCGATGGCTACCGCACCTGGCCGGACGGCAAGCCGCTGGTCTGGCGCTTCTCGTCGACGCCGTCGTCGCGCGATCGCGAGATCGACGAGCTCTGGCAGAAATCGGTCGAGCGCATCGGCGTCCGGCTTCAGGTCGAAAAGAACCGCTTTCCCGAGGAGCTCAAGAGGGAGCGGGCATGCCAGCTGCTGTCGCGGGTCGCGTCGTGGATCGCCGACTATCCCGACGGCGACGATTTCATGCAGCTCTTCTACGGGCCGAACAGCCACGAGAACAACAGCGCCTGCTTTCAGCTGGCCGAATGGGACCGGATGTACCTTACGACCAAAACGATGCCCGACTCGACTGAACGCAGCCGCCTGTATCGCCAGCTCTGGCGCATGGTAGAGGTCAACGGCGTGGTGAAGATGCACGACACGCGACTCCGGAATATGCTTTTGCAGCCGCGGGTCATCGGTTACAAGAAGCACCCGATCTTGCTCGCCGAGTTTATCTATTTCGACATTGACACCAGCCGGCGTCCCTGACCGGGCCGGATCCACACGGTCGACGGTAATGCTGGCACACTAAAGCGGCAAGACGCGCCTAGGCGATTCTTCAGGCGCGAGCGGAGGAGACATGACGGCGTACATCATCCGGCGGGTGTGGCAGATGATCCCGACCCTGCTCGGGGTCATCCTGCTGGTGTTCATCCTGTTCAATTGGGTAGGCGGCGACCCGGCCTACGTGCTGGCCGGCAAGATTTCCAGCGCCGAGCAGATCGAGAATATCCGGCGCCAGCTCGGCGTCGATCAGCCGTTCTACGTGCAGCTGTGGATATTCATCAAGCAGGTCGTGACCGCGGACTTCGGCGCCAGCTGGAGCACCAACGAGGCGGTGTCGCACATCATGGCGACGCGCCTCGGTCCATCGCTGACGGTGCTGATTCCGCTGCTGATCATCAGCACGCTGGTCGCGATTGGGCTCGCCCTCGCGGTAGCCTATGTGCGCGGCTCGCTGACTGACCGCGCCGTGATGATCGTCTGCACGGTGGGGCTGTCGGTTTCGATCCTGGTTTACATCATCGTGTTCCAGTATGTCTTTGCCTACAAGCTCGGCTGGTTCCCGGTGCAAGGCTGGGGCGACGGCTTCTGGCACAACCTGATCGTCTACGCGTCGCTGCCGATCATCATCCTGCTGGTCGTCAGCGTCGCGCCCGACCTCCGGCTGTTCCGCACGTTCGTGCTCGACGAGATCAACCAGGACTACGTCCGCACCGCGCGCGCCAAGGGCGTATCAGAGAATCGCATCATGTGGGTGCACGTTCTGCGCAATGCGTCGATCCCAATCATCACGCACGTGATGGCGCAGCTGCCGGGCCTGCTGATCGGCGCGTTCCTGGTCGAGCGATTTTTCTCGATCCCCGGCATTGGGCGCGAAGTGATCCTCGCGGTCGAGCGCAGCGACTTCCCGGTGATCAAGGCGATCACCGTCTATGTGGCTGTAGCGACGATGATCGTCAATCTGTTGACCGACCTGATGTACAAGGCGGTCGATCCACGCGTGCAACTCAAATAGGAGACGGACGATGCCCTACGACGTTCCACACGCCGTCTCCCCCGGCCTCTGGGCGCTGGCCTGGCGCCGGCTGCGCTCGGATCGCGTGGCGATGATTTCGCTGGCGATCGTCGCCGCGTTCCTGCTGATGATCGTGCTCTCGGCCACAGGGTTGATCGCCAGGGACTGGGCGAGGGAGGAGGGCGTCAATTATGCGCCGCCCACCTTCGTCGGCCCGGATGCGGCGGCGGGGCCCGCCGGAGTTCCACCCGGCGCCACGGTCGCGGGAGAGTCCGGCGCGGCCGAAAACGAATCCGACCTGCAGATCGTCGACCCGCTGGCCGACGCGCTGGCGGCGATCAAGGCCGGCGCGACGAAACCCGGCGAAGCGCCGCCGGCGGTGCCCGATACCAAGAGCGTCGATCCGCTGGCCGACGTGATGGCCGATATCAAGGCCAAAGGCGCAGGGCGCACCGATGCGGTCGCCGCGCGCGCGGCGACCTTGCCTTTCGGCGGCGACAAATGGGGCCGTGACGTGCTGAAGAAGGTGATCAAGGGCTCGCAGACGTCGATCTTCGTCGGCATCGCCGCCGCCATCGTCGCCGTGTTCCTGGGCTCGGTCTTCGGCGCGGTCGCCGGTTACTACGGCAAGTGGCTCGACGACGTTTTCAACTGGTTCTACAGCGTGTTCACGGCGATTCCCTACCTGCTGCTGATCCTGGCCGTCGCCGCGGTGCTGCAGCAGAAGGGTACGCTGACCATCATCCTCATCCTCGGATTGACCGGCTGGACCGGCGTGTTCCGCCTGATCCGCGGCGAATACCTGAAGCACAAAGGACGCGAGTACGTGCAGGCTGCTGATGCGATCGGCGCGTCGAATGCCCGGCGCATGTTCGTGCACATTCTGCCGAACGTCAGCCATGTCGTGCTGGTCCAGCTGTCGATACTGACGGTCGCCTTCATCAAGTCCGAGGTGATCCTTTCGTTCCTCGGCTTTGGTGTCCCGGTCGACGTCGTCTCGTGGGGCTCGATGCTGAACGAGGCGCAGAACGAGCTGATCCTCGGCAAATGGTGGCAACTGGCGGCAGCCGGGACCTTCATGGCGCTGCTGGTGACCGCGTTCAGCCTGTTCACCGACGCCTTGCGCGACGCACTGGACCCCAAACTGAAATGACCAAAACCGCCGCGCTGCCCGCGCAATCTGCGACCGGAAAAACACGATGACCGCGCCGCTGCTCTCGATCCGCAATCTCCGGGTCAATTTCCGCCTCGACAAGGACACGACCTTCGAGGCCGTCAAAGGCATCAGCTTCGACATTCCGACCAACTCGACGGTAGCGCTGGTCGGCGAATCGGGCAGCGGCAAGTCGGTGACGTCGCTGTCGATCCTGGGCCTGCTGCCGAAGGAGAATTCGACGGTGCTGCCGGGCAGCGAGATCGTCTACGGCGGACAAAACCTGGTGGCGCTCGGCCAGGACGAATTGCGCAAGATCCGCGGCGCGGACATCTCGATGATCTTCCAGGAGCCGATGACGTCGCTGAACCCGGTGTTCACGGTCGGATTCCAGCTGACCGAGGTGCTGCGCATGCACATGGGCATGGGACCGGCGGAGGCGAGGAAGCGCGCGATAGCACTGCTGTCCGAGGTCGGCATTCCCGATCCCAAATTCAAGATCAATGCGTACCCGTCGCAGATGTCGGGCGGCCAGCAGCAGCGCGTGATGATCGCAATGGCAATCGCCTGCGAGCCCAAGCTGCTGATCGCGGACGAGCCGACGACGGCGCTGGACGTGACGATCCAGAAGCAGATCCTGGACCTGATCGCCGCGCTGCAGAAAAAGCACCAGATGTCGGTGCTGTTCATCACCCACGATCTGGCCGTCGTCGGCGAGATCGCCGATTACGTCGTCGTGATGCGCAACGGCGAGATTCGCGAGCAGGGGCCGGCGAAGGCCGTTTTCGAAAATCCGCAGGACGCATACACGAAGGCGCTGCTGTTATGCCGGCCGCGCCTGGACCGGCGGCCGGTCCGGCTGCCGGTGATCGAGGATTTCATGAACGGCCACGGCAAGGCGATGCACCTGACCGAGCGCAAGCGCGGCATCGATCGCGCCGATCCGATCATTCTCGACGTCCGTCACCTCGGCAAGGACTTCTACTCGCGCGAAGGGTTGTTCGGGCGGCGCAAGTTCGAGGCGGTCAAGGACGTGTCGTTCCGGCTGCCGAAAGGCAAGACGCTGGGACTGGTCGGCGAGTCCGGGTCCGGCAAGACGACGGTGGGACTCACGCTGATGCGGTTGCACGAAGCGACGACCGGCGAGGCGCTGTTCGAAGGCAAGGACATCCTGTCGATGTCGCCGCGCCAGTTCATGGATTACAAGCGCCGGATCCAGATCATCTTTCAGAACCCGTATGCGTCGCTGAACCCGCGGATGATCGTCGGCCAGATCCTGACCGAGCCGATGCAGATCCACGGCATCGGCTCGTCGGTACAGGACCGCACCGAGCTTGCGTTCGAGCTGCTCCAGAAAGTCGGCCTGCCCGAAGTGTCGTTCTACAAATACCCGCACGAATTTTCGGGCGGGCAGCGGCAGCGCATCGCGATCGCGCGCTGCCTGACGCTCAAGCCGGACATACTGATCTGCGACGAGTCGGTGTCGGCGCTCGACGTCTCGGTGCAGGCGCAGGTGCTGAACCTGCTGCAGGACCTGCAGGACGAATTCCGCCTGTCCTACATCTTCATTTCACACGACCTCGCCGTCGTCAAATACATATCCGACGAGATCATGGTGATGAACCAGGGCGCGATCGTCGAAATCGCCAACTCCGACGACATCTACCTGCACCCGCAGCACCAGTACACGAAGAAGCTGCTGTCGTCGATACCGAAGGGCTGGCACGACGGCGCGTAGCGGGCGCGGTCCCGCCGGCTCAGCCGGATTTGCGCAACTCGCCTCGACCGATTCGCCGGCTTCTCCGCCTCCGGGGTCGCATCCCCGCGCATGCGCGGGGCCCCTGCGGCGTCCTACAGGGTAAACGCCATCTCGCTGACCACCGCGCCCGGCAGGCGCATGCTGCTGACGCTGCGCGCGCGGTAGCTCTGGTCACTGACGACGAGCTCACTCTCCGACGTCAATCCGACCAGGTGTTCGCCGAACAGCCGGTAGACGCTGTCGTCGAAGCGCATGACGTTGACCGGCGCGACGATCCGCCCATGCTCCACCCAGAAAGAGGCGAAGCGCGTCATCCCGGTAACGCGGCAGGCGGGGCGGTCGGAAAAGTTCAGGTACCAGAGGTTGCCGATGTAAAGGCCGGTATCCAGCGCCGCCAAGGCGTCCTCTCCGCCTAGCTGGCCACCGGCCATGTCGAGCGATTCCGGACTCTCCGATGCATTGGCGCCGTTGGTGGCGAGCTCGAATTCCTTCGCGGTCCGCGGGCTGACCAGCGAGCCGACGAGTCTTCCATTCGTGACCAGCGGCACCGAGGCGGGGCGCGCAAATCCCTCGTCCTGAAACGCGGGCGCGACGCCATTGGCAGTGTTTTCGCTGAACGACACCGAGGTGTCGAGCGCGGCGGCGCTTTCCTGCATCCGGAACAGGCAGCTTTGCCGCGTCGCCAGCGCGCGCCCGGAGAATCCCCCCCAGCAAAGCATGCCGGCGATCTCCTCCATCGCGGCCGGCGTCAGGTACGCGCGATAGCTCCCCGGCTCGATCGATCGCGCCGGAACGGAAAGCAACGCCAGACGTTCTCGGGCCCCGCGCATTTTCGCGGCGAACGCCTGGTCCGACCAGTCGAAGCCGCTGTACGCCGTCTTCACCGCCTTGTCGGCGCGGTGATAGAGGCTCCACTGCACATTGAAGCTCGTCACTTCATGCCAATTGCGCTGCCCGAGGGAGTTGGCGAAGCCGCGGTAGACTGGGCCCGCGGCGTAGATGCCGACCAGGTCGAGCCCTTGCGCCGCGTCGAGCACGGTCGCCACGATGCCTTCGGACGCGGGCAGCGGATTGCTCCGTACGACCCGGCTGGAATGGACGTCGGTCGCATAGTGCAAGTGCGGATCGTCGGGCAGGTCGCTCACCATGTCTCGCAACCCGGCGAGCCCTCGCAGCAGCGGCTCGCGATCGCGCGCCAGATCCCCGCAGACGGTCATGCAATGCTGGGCATGCTTGCGGCCGACGATCAGGTGCAGCCGGACATAACGCTGTTCCACCGTTCCGGGCTGGCGTATCTTGCCGCGGTTCATTCGCACGAAATCGGATACCTCGGCATCCATCGTGCAGGTGTAGACCTCGCCAGGAAGAAGCGCGCGGTCGAGAAGGACGGCCAGCTCGTTGAAATAGGTTTCCATCGTCGAGATCGCCATCAGTTGTCCCCTCCGAAGACATCGACGCCGGTGAAGACGCATGCGGGCGAGGCGTGTCCAACGCGGATAAGTTGCGACGGCTCGCCTTTGCCGCAATAAGGAGTGCCCAGCACCTCGACCGTCGCCGCTTCACCGACGCGCGCGAGGCTGCGCCAGAAGTTGGCCGAGATTCCGCGATAGTTGGGGTTCTTGACGACGGTGGTGAGCTTGCCGCGATCGATCAGCTGTCCCCATTCGCAGCCGAACTGGAACTTGTTGCGCGAATCGTCGATCGACCAGGAGCTGTTGGTCGCCATCAGGACGCCGTGCTCGATGCCTGCGATCATCGCCTCGAGGGTGGCGTCCCCCGGCTCGATGTTGAGGTTGGCCATGCGATCGATCGGAGGCCGGTTCCAGCCATCGGCCCGCGAGTTGGCCACGCCCGCCATTTTGGCGCGCGCCTGCGAGATCGTGCCGCCCAGCGGCCGCTCGAGTACGCCGCGGCGAATCAGGTACGCTTTCTCGGCCGGCGCGCCGTCGTCGTCGAAGCCGTAGCTCGCCAGCTCCTCCGCACGGGTCGGATCGAAGCTGACGTTGAGCAGCTCCGATCCGTACTGGTAGGTGCCGAACATATCCAGCGTAACGAAGCTCGTGCCGGCGAAGTTCCGCTCGTCGCCGAGGATCCGGTCGAGCTCCAGCGGGTGTCCGATCGATTCGTGAATCTGCAGCACCATCTGGTCGGGCATCAGCAGGACATCCATCTTGCCGTGCGGACAGTTCGGCGCCGACAGCAGCCGCAGCGCTTCGTCGGCGATGCGCCGGCCGCTGCCCCGGAAACCGAACCTGTCGAGGATAGACTCTCCTCCCTGCCAGGCGAGGCCCCGATAGCCGTTGAGTGTCCGGGTCTGCGTGTCGCCGTCGGCGTGGGCGCTGACGGAGAGATTGGGCATGACGAACCGGAAGCGCTGAACGACTTCGCCGCCGGCGCTGGTCAGGTAGGTGTGCTGCGCGATCCGCGCCTCGACGCTGGCTTCCCAGTCGACGATGCGGGGGTCTAAGCCCGCGTCGCGCGATTCCGCGGCGAGAAGGTCGTACCATTCGCTGCGCGACCAGGGTCGCGCGTCGGCGTCGGGCGAGGCGTATTCACCGCGCGGCGCGATATTGGGCAGGGTGCGGAAATCGATTAGCGAGCGCGCTGCGCTCGCCTTTGCCCACGCCAACGCGCGATCGAGCGCGTCCTGCAATCCGGCCCTGGAAAGGTCGCTGGTCGCGGCATAGCCGCATCCGCCGTCTGCGTAGACGGTGAGCATCGCCCCGCGGTCGGCCGAAGTGGCGGGAGGTTGCGGGACGTTCTTGCGCACGGCGAAATTCTCGGCGCGCTCGTCGACGGCGCGCAGCGACCAAAAGTCGCCGGCGCAGCGTAGCTGCCGGAAATCGCTCCGTAGGGATTCGTTCATGGGGTCGATGCGGCGGGTGCCGCGAAAAAAAGACCGCTATTATCGCTCGCCCGGACGGCGAGCGCACCTCAGCGAAGGCCGTCGGCACGAAGCGGCGGCTCGGCCGCGAGTGCCACCAGTGCGTCGCCGGTCACTCGGGTGATGCGCCAGTCGGGAAGTACGGTCGCGCCCAGACCCCGGTAGAAGCCGATCGCCTGTTCGTTCCAGTCGAGTACCGCCCACTCGAAACGCCCGCAGCCGCGTTCCACCGCGAGGCGGGCGAGGTGAATCAGCAGCGCCCGGCCGTAGCCCCGGCCCCTGTATTGGGGACGAACGAATAAATCCTCCAGATAAAGACCCGGACGCCCCAGAAAGGTGGAGAAATTAGGGAAAAAAAGCGCGAAACCAGCGGTTTCGTTGCCTTCCCATGCCACGACCACTTCAACGGTCGAATCCGGGCCGAACAGCGCATGTGAAAGCTGGCCCTCGGACGCAACGCAAAGGTGGCCGAGTCGCTCGTATTCGGCAAGCCCGCGAATCATGGCAAGAACCGCCGGCACGTCGGAAGGCCGCGCCGCGGCGATGCGGAATTCGCTCATGCGCTTGCGCTCGGCGGCGAAGCAATACGGGCACCGACCGTGGCGATCGGATACGCCGCGAAAGCGGTTTGGTGCAGTGCAATAACTCGATCCGCGCCCGGCAGCCCGCCATCGCAACCGGCCGGATTCGACGCCTGTCGCATCCGCCCCGTTCGTTGGACCACCCGCGTCGCGAAGCGGGCCGAACGATTTCTTTGCAGATTTGCAACAGTTCTGCGGGACGGAGTGTAACAACCGCAACATTTCGTTGCCGGCCGTTTCGTCATTGTTGTACTGTCGAGGCGCTTCCAGAAAAGCGAACGGTCGAGATCCCAGGCAAAAAGGCGGTTTCCGGCACTCCCCGTGCAGCCAAATAATCCGTAGGAGCGAGCGCTTCCAGTTGCCATTCGTGTCGGGAATTTCGGGTTTCGGTCGATGCTATTGTAATTGTCTAAATTTTCCATTGGGGGTTCCATGTTGAAAGTAAACAGAAAAAAGCTGCCGCTTGCCGTACTGCAGGCGTTGGGCGCGGGAGCGATGGTGGGCGTCGTGGCGCCGGCGGCGAATGCGCAGGTACAGGTCCAGCAAGCGCCTACGACCACCACGGTCACCGCCGAAGAAGTCCAGAAATTTTCAACAACCGTCACCGGATCGCGGATCCCGTCGGCGAACCTCACGAGCACGAGTCCCGTCACCACCGTCGGGGCGCAGGACATCAAGATCGAGGGTGTCCAGAACGTCGAGAACCTGCTCAATAATCTTCCCCAGGTTTTCGCAGATTTCGGTGCCAACGAGTCCAACGGCGCGACGGGTACCGCGACGGTCAACCTCCGAGGCCTCGGCGCGCAGCGCACCCTGGTGCTGGTCAACGGCCGTCGTATGCCGGCCGGCAGCCCGACCTATTACCCGACCGACTTGAACCAGATTCCCGCGCCGCTGATCGAGCGGGTGGAAATCCTGACCGGCGGCGCCTCGGCGGTCTACGGCTCCGAC
>DATBBM010000083.1:0-14996 GCA_036270955.1 Casimicrobiaceae bacterium
GTCAGATTGACCGCGTTGCTCGAGCCGACGATGACGCAATACGAAAGAATGATGAAACCCCAGACGCCGAGTGGATACGACACGGTCTTGAAAAAGGGCACGATCAAATCGGCTTTCGGCGACAAGTCGACCGAAAGGCCGCTCGCAAGCCACGCCTGGAACAACTGCAGGAACTGCGAGGTCGACGGCGCCGAGACCGAGAAAGCGAGATAGATCGCGGCGACCAGGCCGATCAGCGACTGCAGCAGCAGCTTTTTCCCCGCCGAAAGACCTTTCGGATTGCGCTGCACGACCTTGCGGTAGTCGTCGACCCACCCGACGGTGCCGAAGCCGAGCGTAACCAGCAGCACGACCCAGACGAACCGGTTGCGCAGATCGGCCCAGAGCAGGGTCGTAACCATGATCGAGACCAAGATCAGCGCGCCGCCCATCGTCGGCGTGCCCGCTTTGATCAAGTGCGTCTGCGGGCCGTCGTCGCGCACCGATTGCCCGATCTTGTATTCGGTCAGCTTGCGTATCATCCTCGGGCCGATGACGAAGGAAATCACCAGCGCGGTCATTGTCGCGAGCACCGAGCGCAGCGTGATGTAGGTGAAGACATTGAACGCGCGAACGTCGGTGGCGATCCAGTTAGCGAGCGCGAGGAGCATCAGTGCGCGGCCGCCGTGGCGCCGCCGAGTGCCGCGACGACGCGTTCCATACGCATGAAACGCGAGCCCTTGACCAGCACGGTGATGTCGGGCCGCAGATCGCTCTCGATCGCCGCGATCAGATCCTCGCTACTCGCGAAATGCTCGCCGCCAGGCCCGAAAGCTTCGACCGCGTGCGGGGTAAGCTCGCCCAGCGTAAGCAGGCGATCGACCCCGGCCGCGCGCGCGCATTCCCCGATCTCGCGATGGAATGCAACCCCCTGCTGACCCACCTCGCCCATGTCTCCGAGCACCAGCCACTTCGGACCCGCGGCGTGGACCAGCACCGCGATGGCCGCACGGACCGAATCCGGGTTGGCGTTGTAGCTGTCGTCGATCAAGGTCGCGCCGTTGCGGCCGGCCTTGGCCTGCAGTCGGCCTGGAATCGGCCGGAACTCGGCCAGTCCCTGCGCTACCGCTTCCAGGTTCGCGCCGGCAGCGGCCGCCGCCGCAATCGCCCCCAGCGCATTGACCACGTTGTGCCGGCCTGGCAATTTGAGATCGACGCTGACCGACCCTTCCGGCGTCGCGACGTCGACCACGCTGCCCCAGGATTGCGCTCGCACGCGCCCGATGACGGTGGCCGGTGCGCGCAAGCCGAAATCGCGCACGGTCAGCGACGCACCCTCCGCGTTGCGCCGCGCGACCACTTCGTTCCAGAACGGAGCGTAGTCGTCGTCGGCATTGATGATCGCAATCCCTCGCTGCTGCAGCGTGCCGAGGACAGTCGCATGTTCGGCCGCGACGTCGGCGACGCTTTTCATGAACTCCTGGTGCTCGCGTTGCGCGTTGTTCAGCACGGCGATTGTCGGATGCGCAATCTCACCCAGCTGCGCGGTCTCGCCGACATGGTTCATGCCGATCTCGAACACTGCGACCCGATGCATGGCACGCAAACGCAACACCATCAGTGGCAGGCCGATGTGATTGTTCAGGTTGCCGGCGGTCGCCAGCACCCGATCGACGCCGTTCGCGGCGCGCAAGATCGCCGCCGTCATTTCCTTGACCGTCGTTTTGCCGTTGCTGCCAACGATGGCGATGACCGGCAGCGTAAAGCGCCGCCGCCAGAATGCAGCGAGGCTACCCAGCGATTGCGTCGGATCGGCGACCGCGAGCAGCGTCCTTCCGGCGCCGCCCGACGCAGCGAGCCGCGATGCGTAATCGGCGGTCACCATCGCGGCGGCGGCACCGCGCGAAAACGCCTGCGCGACAAATTCGTGTCCGTCGAAGCGCTCGCCTTTGATCGCGACAAAGAGCTCGCCCGGGCGAACGACGCGCGAATCGATGCTGACACCGTCGAACCAGGCATTCCCTCCTTCGAGCCGCGCGGATATCGCCTGCGCCACGGTCGCAGCATCGATCATTTGCCGCTCCATGACGCGAGCGCGCGCGCCGCATGCTCGGCGTCGCTGAACGGCACCCGCGCGCCGTTGCATTCCTGATAGGTCTCGTGACCCTTGCCCGCCAGCAGCACGATGTCCCCGCGCCGGGCGTCGCCGATCGCGCTGGCGATGGCGACCGCGCGGTCGAGCTCGACCGAATACCGCCGGTTGCCAGTGTCGCGAATGCCGTGCACGATTTCGCTGGCGATCGCGGCCGGGTCTTCGCCGCGCGGGTTATCACTGGTGACCAGCACGCGGTCGGCGAGCCTGGCCGCAAGCCGTCCCATTTCGGGCCGCTTGCCGCGATCGCGCTCGCCGCCGGCACCAAACACGCTGATGAGCTCCCGGCCTTCGCCGACCGCGGGGCGCAGCGCCGTCAACACCTTGTCCAGCGCGTCCGGCGTATGAGCGTAATCGATCACCACCAGCGGCCGGTCGCCGCCGCCGAGGCGCTCCATTCGTCCCGGCGGCGCCTCGACTCCGGCAAGAATGGCGAGCGCCGATTCGAAGGCGACGCCGCTGATCAGGAGAACGCCGAGCACGCCGAGCAGATTCGACGCGTTGAATGCGCCGACCAGCGGCGTCGTGACGCGGCCCTTTCCCCAGGGCGTCTCTACGGTGAATGCCAGGCCTCCGGCCGGCAGCGATGTCAGTCCGCTGCCCGCGATGTCGGCGGCGCCAAAACCGTAGCTCAGCACCTTGCGGCCGTCGCTTCGCGCGCTGTCGAGGAGGCTCTGGCCGAACGTGTCGTCGGCGTTGATCACGCCGACGCGCAGTCCCGGCCACGCAAACAGCTTCGCTTTCGCGGCGCCATACGCCGCCATCGTGGCGTGATAGTCGAGATGATCGCGCGACAGATTGGTGAACAAGGCGACGTCGAACGCGACACCGTTGACCCTCCCCTGGTCGATGCCGTGCGAAGACACCTCCATCACTGCAGCTTGGGCGCCCGCCACACGGTATTCGGCGAGCATCTGCTGCAGCAGCGCGGCATCGGGCGTCGTGTTCGCCGCCGACTCGAGGGCACCGATCAATCCGTTGCCCAGCGTCCCGAGCACCGCGGTGCGTCGACCGGCGACATCGAGACCGGCCGCGATCCAGTGCGCGCACGATGTCTTGCCGTTGGTGCCGGTAACGCCGACCATCCACAGGTCGCGCGACGGATGCCCGTATACCGCATCGGCGATGAACCCAAGCTTGGTTTTCAGCTCGTCGATCGGCAGATGCGGCAGCTTCCACGCGCGATTCCAGCTGAAGCCCTGCGTCTCCCATAGGATCGCGCCTGCGCCGCGGGCGATCGCATCGGGGATGTATGCGCGGCCGTCGCGATGCGCGCCCGGATACGCCGCGAATGCGTCGCCCGGGCCGAGTCGGCGGCTGTCGGAGCTGATCCGCGAGATCGGCGCGCTCAGCCGGCTGAGCAACTCGGTGGCGTCGAAATCGGCAATCGTCGCGGTGTTCATGTTTCCTCGCGCACCGCGACAGCGTCCGACGGCAGGACCACGGTGTTGGCCGGAGCGTCCGGCGCCACGCCGAGCAACCGTAGCGCACCGCCCATCACTTCGGCGAAGACCGGCGCCGCGACCGTGCCGCCGTAGTACTGTCCGGCGCCCGGCTCGTCCAGCATTACGGCGACGATCAGGCGCGGATTGGACACCGGAGCGAAGCCGACGAAAGACGAAACGTATTTGTCGCCGTACACGCGTCCGTCGAGCTTGTGCGCGGTCCCGGTCTTGCCGGCGACCCGGTAACCGGAGATCTGGGCTTTCGGCGCGGTGCCGCCCGGCTGGACGACCATTTCGAGCATGTGCCGGACTGCCCGCGCGGTTTGCGGGGTGATCACCGGGCGGCCCGCGACTGTGCCGTCGACCTTCAGCAGCGACACCGGCTTGAGCTCGCCATCGCTGGCGAAGATCGTGTAGGCGCGCGCGAGCTGCACCAGATTGACCGAAATGCCGTGGCCGTACGCCATCGTCGCCTGCTCGATCGGCCGCCAGGTCTTCGCCGCGCGCAGCCGGCCCGACACTTCACCGGGGAATCCGGTCCGCGGCTGCGCGCCGAAGCCCGCGCCCGAGAGCATGTGCCACATCGTTTCCGCCGGCAGCGACAGCGCGATCTTGGCCGCGCCGACGTTCGAGGATTTCTGGATCACCTGTTCGACCGTCAGCGCGCCTTCGCGATGCGCGTCGTGGATCGTCGCGCCGCCGATCGTCAGGGTGCCCGGCGCGGTATCGATGATCGTTTGCGGATTGACCTTGCCCGCGTCGAGCGCCGCGGCGACGGTGAATGGCTTCAGCGTCGATCCGGGCTCGAACGTATCGATCAGCGCGCGATTGCGCATATGGTCGCGCGCGGTCCGCTGGCGATTGTTCGGGTTGAATGCCGGCCAGTTCGCCAGGGCCAGAATCTCGCCGGTCTTGGCGTCCAGCATGACCAGCGCCCCTGCCCGCGCCTTGTTCGCCTCGACCGCGGCCTTGAGCTCGCGAAACGCCAGGTATTGCAGCCTGCTGTCGATCGACAGCGCGAGATCGCGGCCCTCCTGCGGCGCGCGTATGCTCGCCACATCCTCGACGATCTCGCCCCGGCGGTTGATGATCACGCGCCTGCTGCCGGGGTGCCCGCCCAACCAGCTCTGTTGAGCGAGCTCGATGCCTTCCTGGCCGACGTCGCGATCGCCGGTGAAGCCGACGATCTGGCTCATCACCTCGCCGCCCGGGTAGTAGCGCCAGTATTCGTTTTCGTCGTGGATGCCGTCGATCTTCAGTGCGGCGATGTGCGCGGCCGCTTGCGGCGCGACCGGCTTTTTCAGGTACACGAAGTCGCCGCCCTGCGCGAGCTTCTGCTTGAGCGAGCTCGTCGGCAGATCGAGTGCGGCGGCGAGGGCCTTCAATTGCTCGGGTGTCGCGTCGACCTGGTCGGGCAAGGCCCAGACCGCTTTGACCGGCGTGCTGATCGCGAGCGGATCGCCGAACCGATCGACGATGCGGCCACGATGCGCCGGGACCTCGATGTCGCGGCTGTAGCGCGAGCTGCCCTGCTCCTGGAGGAATCCGTTGTCGATTCTCTGCAGATAGAGCGAGCGGCCGAGCAGTCCGATGAACAGCAGAAGGAGGCCGCCGAACACCAGCGGCGCGCGCAACCGCGGCAGCCGGGGCGCGGCCGGCGCACTGGTCTTGAACCCGTGCGCGAATCTCATCGCGGCCCCGTCTCGACGATGCGAAGGCGCGCCGGCGCAGGCAACTGCATGCGCAGCTGCTCGCGCGAGATCTTTTCGATGCGCGCCGGCATCGCCCAGGTCGATTGCTCGATCTGCAGCTGTCCATACTCGACCTCGTAGGCGCGGCTTTGCGCCTGCTCGCGCTCGAGGTCGACGAATAGCTTGCGCGCCTGGTAGCGCGAAGTGACCAGCGACAACGCGCAGACGACCAGCAGCGCGAGCAGTGCGAGATTGAGACGCGCCATCAGTGGGGCCCTAGCCGTCCTTCGGTGCGCTCGGCTACGCGCAAGGTCGCGCTTCGCGCGCGCGGGTTCGCGGCGAGCTCGGCCTCAGTCGGCCGTATCGCGCGGCCGACGGTCTTCAGCGGCGGCGTCGGCAATGACGCGCTGGCGATCGCCAGCCGGGCCAGCCGCGCGTCGCCGCCGTACGGCTGGCTGCCGCGGCGGAAAGCCTCCTTGACCAGGCGATCCTCGAGCGAGTGAAAGCTGATGACGGCGAACCGGCCGCCGGCGGCCAGCTGCGCCGGGACACGCTCCAGCGCTAGCGACAATTCCTGAAGCTCCTGATTGATGAAAATCCGTACAGCCTGGAAAGTCCGCGTGGCCGGATCCTGACTCCAATCACCCCGCGCCCTCGCGCCGAGGGCTTTTGCCACGAGTGCGGCCAGTTGCCGCGTCCGGACGATCGGCCGCTCCGTGCGAGCCGCAACAATCGCTCTTGCAATCTGTTGAGCAAACCGTTCTTCACCATAGTCCGCGATCACTCCCCTGAGTTCACGTTCCGATGCATGCGCGATCCATTCCGCCGCACTCATGCCGCGCGTCGGATCCATGCGCATGTCGAGCGGTCCATCCGCGCGCAAAGAGAATCCGCGCTCGGGGTCGTCGATCTGGGGAGAAGAGATACCGAGGTCGAGCAGCACCCCGTCGGCTTGCGCGATGCCGCAGGCATCGAGCGCGGAGCCAAGCTCCGAAAACCATGCGCGCCGAAAAACAAAGCGCGAGTCGCTCCATGCGCGCGCGACCGCCTCGGCCGCGGGATCGCGATCGAGCGCGAGCAACCTGCCGCGCGGACCCAGGAGCGAGAGAATGCGGCGGGCGTGTCCGCCGCGGCCGAATGTCGCGTCGACATAAGCGCCATCCGGTTTGATTTGCAGGGCCGCCACGGATTCCTCGAGCAGTGCCGGCGCGTGGTCCCCATCCGGCATCAGAGCGAGAAACCATCGAGCTCGGGCGGCAGATCGCCGGACGGGAAAACCACTGTGGAGCTCGTTCGCTCGAGCCACCGTGCCTCGTCCCAAAGCTCGAACTTGTTACCCTGACCGACCAGGATCACGCGTCTGTCGAGTGCTGCGTACTGGCGCAGTGCCGGCGGGACGAGAATGCGGCCGGCCGCGTCGAGCACGACGTCGTCGGCGTGTCCGACGAGCAATCGCTGCAGGCTGCGCAGTTTGTCGTTGAAGCTCGAGAGCGCCATCAGCCGCTGCTGAATCGGCTCCCACTCGGACAACGGATACAGCAGCAAACAGTGGCCGGGATCGGCGGTGAGCACCAGATGGCCTTCATCGCGCCCGGCCAGCGTTTCGCGGTGCTTGGCCGGAATCGCCAGCCGGCCCTTGTTGTCCAGTGCCAGTTGCGTGACGCCTCGAAACACCTGCCCCTCCCTCGCCCTGCATCGCGCGACCGTGGGTACCCACTTTCACCCACTTTTTACCACCAAGCCACTATAAGGAAACGCGCAAGACCGGTCAACAACAAATTCGGTTTCCGAACAAGGACTTAGCTAAATTGTTGTACGCGTTGATAATTTTCTTAAAAAATAAAGACTTATGGTATTGTATGAATGTATTACAGGAATATTAAGCCGTAACATTGGCCAAATCTGCCGCTGCCGAGGCCAAAACCGCCTGTCCGGCGGCTTCATGACGTCAGCATGGCTCCCCACACCACCCGACATCAGTTTGTCGGCTGCTCATGGCTTCATTCGGGTCGTCCCGGGCCGCTCGATGACAAATCGTGACGCAATCGAGTGCGGCGCGAATACGCGACAGTCGTTGCGTGGAGATCCGCAATGCGATGCATGCGAAACGAGGTTCGAAGCGCGACCGATGATTTCGCCGGCGCTCCCGGAAGCGAGAGCATCGCGCGATCGGCTGCAACGGTGATCCAATTTGCGCAATGCAACGCTTGAACGCTGTTCCATCGAGCTGAACAGCGAGATGCCGGTGACGGCTTGACGCTGCTGCCGCGCTGCCGCTACGCTCGAAGCGTTTCCACGCTTCCCGTCAAACGGCGGCTTTCATGCTCTCGTGGCTGAAGCGCCGCATTCCCTCCGAACGAGTGAATCCACCGCATCAGCCGCGCAATACGGCTTCGCCTCGCGCAGCGCAATGCCGCGCGGCGCGTGCGCTCGTGCCTGTGATCGCGTTGATGCTGGGACTGAGCCTGGTATCGCGAGGTGGCCCTGCCCTCGCGGACATCGAGGTACAAGCCTATAAGGTCGAAATCACCGCACCGCCTACGGTCAAGGCAGCCGCTGAACGCAGCCTCGACATCGTCCGCTGGCAGTCGTACGCCGAAATCACGCCGGAGTTCTTCGATCTGCTCGTGGCCGACGCGAGATCGCAGGCGCGCGACGCCGCGGAGGCGGAGGGTTATTTTTCGGCGAAGGTCGAAAGCGAGATCGATCGCTCGACGACTCCGGCGACGGTGCGCTTGCGAATCGAGGCGGGCGAGCCGACGACGGTGGCGTCGGTCGACCTGGTGGTCGTCGGAGCGGCTGCCCTGGGCGGTCCGGAAGGCAGCGCGCTGATCGAGCGCATGCGCAAGGAATGGTCGCTGTCCAAAGGCGCTGTGTTCCGCCAGGAGGATTGGGCCGCCGCCAAGACGGGCGCCGTGCGGGGCTTGGCCACGGATCGCTACGCGGCAGCCAGATTGACCGAGAGCCGCGCCGACGTCGATCCGGACGCGCACAGCGCAGCGCTGAGCGTGACGGTCGACAGCGGGCCGCCGTTCCGCTTCGGCGCTCTCGACGTGAGCGGCGTGGAGAAATACAGCGAGTCGCTGGTCAGAAACCTCGTGACCTTCGCCCCCGGCGATCCGTATACGGCCGAAACGCTGCAGATTTTCGTGCGCCGCCTCAACGGCTCGGGCTACTTCGCCAGCGCACAGGCGACGCTCGAAGCCGACCCGGCGCGAGCGGACGCGGCACCGGTGCATCTGCGCCTGATCGAGGCACCGGAAAAAAAATTCAGCGTCGGCGCCGGCTTCTCCACGGACACGCTCTATCGCGCCCAGCTGACTTACGATGATTTCAACATCGACGAGGAAGGGCTGCGCTTCCACGCCGACCTCGACCTCGAAGCCAAGATCCAGAGCGCAACCTTGCGGCTGGCGCTGCCGCCGCGCGTGCCGCAATATAGCGATACGTATTCGACTAATGTCGCGCGCACCGACATCTCAGGCCTGCGGACCAATGAGTTCGCCGCCGGCTGGGAGCGCAAGACGGCGAACGTGCGCGACCAGATCACCTACGGCGTCGCGTTCTACGCTTCGCAGCAGATGCCGACCAACGCCGATTCGGCCAATGCGCACGCGCTGTTTTTTGCATACGGGCGAACCTGGCGCAATGTCGATGAGCTGTTGTCTCCGACGCGCGGCTACGCGATCAATGCTCAGATCGGGGTTGCGCCGCCCGGCGTTTCGACCGCGACCCTCGGACGCGGGATCGCGCAGTTCGCGTCGTGGCTCCCCATCGACGCTAAAACGCAGCTCCTGTTCAAGGCCGAGGGCGGCGCCGTTGCCGTCCGCAGCGCGCGCGATGCGCCGATCCAGCTGCTGTTTCGCACCGGCGGTGATACCACGGTACGGGGCTACGAGTTCAACAGCCTTGGCCCGCGTATCGGCGATGCGACGGTCGGCGGCCGGTACTACGCGCTCGGCAGCGCCGAAGTCGTGCGCTGGATCGCGCCCACCTGGGGCATTGCCGCGTTCGTCGACGCAGGAAATGCTGCCGATCGCGTCGCCGACCTGAAGCCGGTTTACGGTTACGGCGTCGGCGCGCGCCTCCGCACGCCGATCGGCCCGATGCGATTCGACGTCGCCTACGGTGAGGAGACGCACGAGGTGCGCGTGCATCTTTCGGTAGGCCTGTCGTTCTGATGCGCATGCTCCCCGCCATCAGACGAGCTTCGACGGCGCTGTCGATCGCTTTCCTGCTGATCGTCGCGATCGTCGGCGGAGCGCTGTGGTTCGCCGCGAGCGACGCGGGACTGCGCTGGGCAAGCGGCGAGGCGACAGCGCGCAGCGGCGGACGGTTGACGATAGAGGGCGCCACCGGATCGCTCGGCGGCACCGTACGGATCGCGCGACTGCGCTACGAAGACGAAGACTTGCGCCTCGTTGCCGACGATGTCGCATTCACCTGGTCGCCCCGCGCGCTGTTTTCCCGCACTGTTCTCGTCGATACCTTGTCGGCGGCGGCCGTGACGCTGGAATTCAAGCCCAGCGCCGGACCCAGTGCACCGCCGGCGTCGCTCGCGCTACCCTGGCCGATCGACGTGCGGCGCGCCGACATCGCGGCGCTGGCCGTTTCCAGCGGGCCGAACCGCTGGCGCGTGACGCAGCTTGGATTCCACTACACCGGCGCGATCGAGCGACACACACTCGACGCTTTGGCGCTCGATAGCGAATGGGGCTCGTTGCGCGGCAAGCTTGCGATTGGAGCAATGCCGCCGTTCGCCGCCGAAGGCCGCATCGTCTTTGCCGGCAGCGAGGCGGCGAGGCACGCGATCGCGACGGTGGTGGTCGGCGGCGACATGACGACGCTTTCGCTATCGGGGGACGGAAGCGTCGACGATGCGCGTGCGACCGGCGCCGCGCGCATCGCGCCGTTCGAGGCGCGGCGGCTGCGCGACTTCGAGCTTCGCGTCGAAAACGTAGACCTCGCGCGCTTCGACGCAGCGCTGCCGCGTACGGAGTTGCAGGCAACGCTTGCCGGCACAGGCCGCGATGACGGCGGCGTGCGCGGCGCGCTGACGGCGCGCAATGCCATCGCCGGTCCGTGGTCGGCCGGACGACTGCCGCTGGTGAGCATGGCATCGGGCTTCGCCGCCGACGGCGAGGGCGTCCAGCTCGACGAACTCGATGCCGCGCTCGGCGATGCGGGCCGCGTCACCGGCGCCGCGGGCATCGATCGCGGCGCCGCGACCTGGCGACTTGCAGTACGCGACCTCGACCTTCATCGTATCGTGGCGGACTTGAAGCCGACGCGGCTCGCGGGAGCGTTCGCCGGCCGGATGCGCGTCGACACCGCCGACGCCGATGGCGAGATCAGCGGCGATTTAAGGCAATCGGACATGGCGCTCGCCTTCCGCGCGACCGTCGCGCGCGGCGTCATCGACGTCAGCACCTTCCGCGCACAGGCACGCGGCGGCACGCTGCAGGGCACGGCGAGCGTCGCCATGGCGGGCACCCGAGCCTTCAGGCTGAACGCAACTGCCACCACGCTCAATCCTGCGAGTTTCGGCAACTATCCGGTGGCATCGCTTTCCGGCACGGCAAATGCGCAGGGCGCGCTTAAGCCTGTCTGGTCGGCCGCGATTTCGTTCGAGCTCGGCCGCGACAGCACGTTGCGCGGCCGGCCGCTTGCCGGAACCGGCAAATTCGCGGTTGCGCCCGGCAGTATTCGAGACGCACATGTCGCGTTGACGGCCGGCGCGAATGCGCTGAGCCTGAACGGCGACTTCGGCCGCGCCGGCGACGTGCTCGGTTTCGCGATGGACGTGCGCGATCCCGCCACACTCGATGCACGGCTCGGCGGCCGTCTGCACGCCGACGGCAAGATCGCCGGCACGTGGGAACGGCCGACGATCGCATTCACCGCCGCTGGAGACCACCTTCGTGTCGGCGCTGAATTTGCCGCGGCGACGCTCGAGGTCGACGGCGAGATCGGCGCCGGCGCCGATCGTCCGCTTCGGCTTGTGCTGGCGGCAACCGCGGCGCACACCGAAGCCATTACCCTGCGCACCCTTCGCGCCGATGTCGGCGGCACACTCGCCCATCACCAGGCGAAGATCGATGCGGCCGGCAATGCCGCCGATGCCGACTTCGAGCTGATCACACGGCTCGAGGGAGGCTGGACGGGCGACGCGTCGACCGGTTCGTGGACCGGACGCATCGCATCGCTGGAAAGCCGGGGCAAGTATCCGATGATGCTCGCACAGCCGGCCGAGCTCGAAGCCGGGACGCGCCGCATTCGTCTGGCGAACGTGCGCGGCACGCTAGCCGGCGGCCGCTTCGCGGTGGACGAGCTGCGCTGGCAGGACGCGCGTTTGTCCAGCCGGGGCGATTTCTCCGCGCTGCCGGCCGCGCCGCTGCTCGCATTCGCCGGAGTCGCGCCTCGCGTGTCATCGACGCTGACTCTGGCCGGACGATGGTCGTTCGCTGCCGCGCCTCGGATCACCGGCACCTTGTCGATGTCGCGCGACGGCGGCGATCTGGCGCCCGTCGGCTCACCCGAATTCGCGCTTGGACTCACGCGCGCCGAGCTGGTGGCCGAATTCGTCGACGATCGCGTGCACGCGACGGCCGTGGCGCGCTCGCGCCTGGCCGATGCCGACTTCACCGCCGATCTCGCTCCGGCGCCGCAGGCCGCCGCGCGCTTCGGCGCCGGCGCGCCGCTCACTTTGTCGGCCCGCGTGAATGTGGCGTCGCTGCGCGCGCTGCAGGGGATCGCCGGCACGACGGCGGTCATCGACGGGCGGCTGAAGCTCGACCTGGTGGGGCATGGGACGTTGGACAGCGTGCGCTTTTCCGGCACCGTCGAAGGCGACGCGCTCAAACTGGAAGCGGCGCAGTACGGCATCGCGCTGAAGGACGGATACCTGCGCGCGCGCCTGACCGAGCAGACGATCAGCGTCAGCGAATTCTCGTTTGCCGCGGGAGAAGGCCGTTTCGTCGCCAGCGGCACGCTGCCGGCTTCGCGCGATATCGATGGCGCCCGGCTTGCGTGGAAAGCCGACAAGCTCGCGCTGTTCAACCGCCCCGACACAAAGCTCACGCTTACCGGCGAAGGCACGCTGTTGTTCCAGCGCGGCGGTGTCACGCTTGCCGGCGCGTTGAAGGCGGACGAAGGCTATTTCGACTTTCACCCGGGTGGAACCGACGTTCCAGGCGACGACGTGATCGTGCGCGGGCGCGAGAAAAGACCGTCTCGCGACATCACGCAACGGGTGCCGTTCGGTGTCGACCTCGATCTCGATTTCGGCGAGAACCTGAGGTTCGTCGGCGAAGGCTTCGACACCGGCCTTGCGGGCAAGCTGCATGTCAAGACCAACAACGCGCGTGATCTGGTCGCCAACGGCACGATCGATCTCGTCCGCGGAACTTACACGACTTTCGGCCAGCGCCTGGTGATCCAGCGCGGCAGGCTTTTCTTCAATGGCCCGCTGGACAACCCCGGTCTTGACGTGTTCGCGTTGCGCAAGAATCTGCCGGTCGAGGCTGGGGTCGAAGTCACCGGCAGCGCGCGCGTACCGCAGGTGCAGTTGACATCGAATCCGCCGGTACCGGACAACGAGAAGCTCGCGTGGCTCGTGCTGGGGCATGGGCTCGACAGCACCAGCAGCGCCGACGCGGCACTGCTCCAGGCGGCGCTCGGTGCGCTCAGCGGTCCGGGGTCGACGCCATTCGGCCAGCGCATCGCGCAAACGATCGGCGTCGACGAAATAAGCGTCCGTTCCAGCGCCGACCCCCAGCGGACCGGCACCGCCGGTCAAGTCGTCGCATTCAGCAAGCGCTTGAGCGACAAGCTGACGCTGGTTTACGAGCAGGGTACTTCGGTGGCGAACAATGCGATCAAGCTCGAATACTCGCTGACCCGCGCGCTGACTTTGCGCGTTGAAGCCGGCGTGGTCAGCGGCATCGGCTTCTATTACAGCCGCTCGTACGATTGACGCTCGGGGAATTTTCGCCGCGCCGCGACGGTTCGTCGGCAAATGGCTCGCGCGTGCGAGCGGGGATCTTGGCGCGCCCGACAGGAGTCGAACCTGTGACCTTTGGCTTCGGAAACCAACACTCTATCCAACTGAGCTACGGGCGCACGCAGCCGGATTCTACTCGCAGCGCAACGGAGCGTCCATCGTGCACACGGGTGCGGCGCGCGATCGATGGCAGATTTTCGCGCAGCGTGGACGCGCGTTATAATGCGCGCCTCGTCTAAGCGACGGTGCAAAGCGAACGAAGATTTTGATGCCGCTGCGTGAGACCCAGTCCATTCAGCCACCCCTGCCGGGAATGCCACGATGCACGATGAGCACGTCTCACCGATAAAAACACCCAAGCAACTGGCGATCGTGCTGGCGCTTGCGTTCCTGGTTCCGATCGCCCTTTTCCTGCTGCTGTCGCAACTGGTCACCGGTGTCAGACGCGATGACACCGGCGGGAGCGAAGCGCAAGTGCTCTCGCGTATCAAGCCGGTTGGCGAAGTCACGCTCGCGGGTGCGGCAGGCGCACGTGCCAGCATGAGCGGTGAGCAGGTCTTTCAGGCGATCTGCAAGACCTGCCACGAGCCCGGCATCGCCGGAGCCCCCAAGGTCGGCGACAAGACGGCTTGGGCCGGCCCGATCAAAAAGGGCTACGAAACGCTGGTGCAGCACGCGCTCAACGGATTTCAGGAGGCGGGGAAAGTGATGCCGCCGCGCGGCGGCAATCCGGACCTTTCCGACGTCGAGGTCGAGCGGGCGCTCGTTTACATGGCCAATCGTTCCGGCGCGAGTTTCAAGGAGCCGGCGGCGACGGCGACCGCGTCGACAGCGCCTGCTCCCGCTGCACCGGCCGTGCCGGCGCCCGCTGCGGCCGCGGCTGCCGGCGCGGCAAGTGCTGCTCCCGCCGCGGCTCCACCGGCCCTCGCTGCCGCACCCGCGACAAAGGCTGGTGCGCCGCTCGACCTGCAGTCCGGTCAGGCGATGATGCAGAAGTACGGATGCGCCGCATGCCACGCCGTCGACAAGTCGATCGTCGGCCCCGCGTACACTCTCGTAGCGACGAAATATCGCGGCGATAACACCGCGGCGGCCAAGCTCGAGCAGAAGGTCAAGGCCGGCGGCTCGGGTGTTTGGGGACCGGTCCCGATGCCGCCGAACAGCGTCGTGCCCGATGCCGACATCAAGGCACTGGTGAGCTGGATTCTGACGCTCGGCAAGTAGCGCGCGCGTGGGCGGGATGCGCTATCCGCTCAGCCTCGGGCTTCGAATACAAGCCACATGTGTCCGACGATGCCTTCCACCGCCGTTGATCCCGGACCCCCGCGCCGATCGCCTGCGCCCCGCGCCGACGTACTGCTGGTTCATATCCCGAAAACGGCTGGGATATCGCTCTACGCGGCGATGGCCGAGTGGTTCGGGCCCGAGCAGTCGCTGCGATACCCTCGCTCCACCGAGGAGTTCAAGCAGCAGTTCCTGCGACTATCCGACGAAGAACTGCGCCGGTATCGCCTGATCTCCGGCCACTTCGACCTGCCCTTCTGGCTTCGGCGTGCCTGGGCGGCCGCGTCGTCGTGGCCCTCGTCCGCGAGCCCGTCGAGCGGTTTCTGTCCACGTATCGCTTCACCAGGAGCTGGACGGGGCACCCACGGCACGCGATGGTCCGCAACATGAGCGTCGCCGAGTTCGTCGACCATTGCGTCGCCGAAACTGCGCGCCACAACGGT
>DATBBM010000084.1:0-10283 GCA_036270955.1 Casimicrobiaceae bacterium
CGGTGCCTGCGTCACGCCTGATACTGCTGGCAACGCCTTACGATGGCCAGCGCGCGCGCGTCCTGGCATTCTTCGCCGGAGAGGGCATTGCGGGCGAGCGTATCGAGCAGGTCGGCGAGGCTCCGATCGCGACGTATCTGGCCCGTTACCTGCGCGCCGACGTCGCACTCGACAGCCTGCCATGCGTCGGCGGCACGACCACCTGCGACGCACTGTGGATGGGCGTGCCGGTCGTCACCATGGTCGGCGACCGGCCGTTTTCGCGAAGCGGTGCGAGCCTGTTGCGCAACGCGGAGCTGACCGAGCTGATCACACGAACGCCCGACGAGTATGTGCGCGCCGCGGTCGAACTGGCGACCGATCGGATGCGGCTCGCTACGCTGCGCGCGAGTCTCCGCGATCGGCTGCGCGCTTCGCCCCTGCTCGACATGGCCGGTTTCGCTCGCGCAGTCGAGGATGCGTTCGATGCCATGTGGGAACGCGCCGTAGTGGCGTCGCACGCATGATTGCCGATGTCGAAATCGATCTGGTGCCCCAGACGCCGCCTCTGCTGCAGCTTCGCCATGTATCCAAGCATTTCGTCAAGCAGCTGGACCTGCCGGCGCGCATCGCCAATCTTCTGGGCGCGGGGTTGCGCGACGAAGTTGTGCACGCGGTCGATCGCGTCGATCTGGGCATTGCCGAACGCGAGGTCGTCGGATTGGTCGGCGAGTCGGGCTGCGGCAAGTCGACGCTCGGACGAATTGCCGTCGGCATGCTCGCGCCGACCAAGGGCGAGCGGCGCTGGCGCGGCGCTCGCCTTTCGGATCAGCCTCCAGCGGAGGCGCGCCAGCGGCAGCTCAAGATGCAGATGATCTTCCAGGATCCGTACGCGTCGCTGAACCCGCGGCTGCGCGTCGTCGACATCGTCGGCGAAGCGCCGGTCGTGCATGGCCTGATCGCGCCGCAGCAACAGGTCGAATACGTCGGCCTGCAGCTCAATCGCGTCGGCCTGGACCCGATGCTGATGCGCCGCTTTCCGCACCAGTTCTCGGGTGGTCAGCGTGCGCGCATCGGTATTGCGCGGGCGCTGGCGGTAAAGCCGGAATTCATCGTCTGCGACGAATCGATCGCAGCGCTCGACGTGTCGATCCAGGCACAGGTGCTGAACCTGTTCATGGATTTGCGGGCGGCGCTCAACCTGACGTATCTTTTCATAAGTCACGATCTGGGCGTCGTGCGGCACATCAGCGATCGCGTCCTGATCATGTACCTTGGGCGGATCGTCGAATCGGGTCCGACGCAACAGTTGTTCGGCGCGCCCAACCATCCGTACACGCAGGCGCTTCTGCTGGAAATGGGCCGTCTCGAGCCGAAAAAGAGGACCTTCGTTCCGATCCGCGGCGAGATTCCATCGCCGATGGCGCCGCCATCGGGCTGTCATTTTCATCCCCGCTGCCCGTATGCGATGCGGATATGCCGTGACTCGGCGCCGCCGCTGGACGAGATCGCCCCGGGCCGGTGGTCGGCTTGTCATCTGAACGACGCGGTGCGGCAGTGATCGACGCTGTTCGACGTCACGCCGAAGCGGCGCAACCGATCCCGCTGGTGCTCGACTCGCCGCACAGCGGCACCGCGTATCCCGGCGACTTCGACCACGCTGCGCCGCGCGCGCTGGTCCGGCGCGCCGAGGACACCTATGTCGATGAGCTCTTCGCCTCGGCACCGCGGTTCGGCGCCACGCTGATCGAAGCGCTGTTTCCGCGCGCCTACATCGATCCGAACCGGCACGTTGCCGATATCGACACCGAGCTCCTCGCCGATGCGTGGCCGGGGCCGGTGACGCCGTCGCGCAAGACCGAGCAAGGCATCGGGCTCGTCTGGCGGCTCGCGCACGGCGGCGTGCCGATGTACGCGCGCCGGCTCGACGCGGCCGAAGTGCGACAGCGCATCGAGCGCTATTACGACCCGTATCACGCCGCCGTCGCCGCGGCACTCGACGAGCGGCATCGCGCCTTCGGGACGGTTTGGCATCTGAACTGTCACTCGATGCCGGCGGCGGGCGACGTCAATGCCGATGATCCGGGACGAGCGCGCGCCGATTTCGTCCTCGGCGATCGCGACGCCACGACTTGCGCGCCCGAGTTCACCGCGTTCGTCGCCGCAACCCTGGCGGCGATGGGTTACGAGGTCGCGATCAACGATCCGTATAAGGGCGTCGAGCTGGTGCGAAAATTCGGCCGCCCGCACGAGCGCCGGCACAGCTTGCAGATCGAGATCAACCGCCGTCTGTACATGAACGAGACGACGCTGGCCAAGCTCGACGGATTCGAGTCGCTGCGACGAAATCTCGATCGTCTGCTCGACGCGCTACGCAACTTCGTCCTCGCGCGGGCGTAGTCGCCGGGGAGGGCCGGGATCCGGAAGGCCGACTCCCTGGCTCGGGCGCGATGCTGCAGCGCAGCGCGTTGACCCCCATCATTGCGGCGGGGTAAAATCCTAAGGTTATAGCCGGGCCGGCCGGAATCGCGGCCAAATGCGGTTTTAAAAGCGAGCAATGCGCGGCAAACTGGTCGTCGGCAACTGGAAAATGAACGGCGGTTTGCGGCAGAACGACGCGCTGCTCGCCGACTTGCGTTCGGGCTGGACGGCGATGCCCTCGCGGCGAATAGCGATTTGCGTGCCATTTCCCTATCTTTGGCAGGCTCAGGCGGCGCTTTCCGGTTCGGTGCTGGCGTGGGGCGCGCAGAACGTCAGCGAACATGGTTCCGGCGCATTCACCGGGGAGGTCGCGGCGACGATGGTGGCTGAATTCGGCAGCCGCGTCGCAATCGTCGGCCATTCCGAGCGGCGGACGCTGTATGGCGAGACCGACGCGGCAGTCGCGAACAAGGCCGCCGCGGCGCTGGCGGCCGGTTTGACGCCGATCGTCTGCGTGGGTGAGACGCTGGCCGAGCGCGAGGCATCCGCTACCGATGCGGTCGTGCTGCGACAGTTGGACGCCGTCGTGGCCGTGCTGGGCGAGAAGCTGGCGCAGGCAGTCGTTGCATATGAGCCGGTGTGGGCGATCGGCACCGGCAGAACGGCCAGTCCGCAGCAGGCCGAAGCCGTGCACGCGCTGCTGCGCCGCCGGTTGCGGACGGCCGTAGGCGAGGCGGCGGACGAAATGCTCCTGCTCTATGGGGGCAGCGTGAAGGCGGATAACGCCAAGACGCTGTTTGCATGTGCGAATATCGACGGCGGCCTGGTGGGCGGAGCATCGCTCAAGGCCGACGAATTTTTGGCGATTGCGCGTGCCTAACACGACGCAGCGCGGCGCAGCGACGGCGGGTTCGCCGGACGCGCGGTGGGCGACAAGGAACGAAGGATGATCTGGGAAACGGTTCTGATCGGGGTGCACTTTCTGATAGCCGTGGCGTTGATCGGCTTTATATTGATGCAGCATGGCAAGGGGGCGGATATGGGCGCGGCGTTCGGCAGCGGCGCGTCGGGCAGCCTTTTTGGCGCCGCAGGTTCGGCCAACTTCCTATCGCGGACAACGGCGATACTGGCCACCGTGTTCTTTCTGTCCAGCCTCGGCTTGACGTATCTGGCGACCAATCACGAGGCGGCGCGGGATCTGATGCAGCAGGGTGTGGCGCCCAAAGCGCCGGCGACGGCGCCTAAGGCGGGCGATCTGCCTCAGCAAGCGGCGCCCGCGGTGCCTGCAGCTCCGGTGCCTGCCGATCCGAATTCGAAAGCGGGGGAAATACCGAAATAGCGGCGGTTGGCGGCGAGACTTGCCGCGATCGGCCAAAACCAGGAGATCTTGGTTTGCCGGATGCGAACCGACCGTGCAGCGCGCTGACAAGCCGACGTGGTGAAATTGGTAGACACGCTGTCTTGAGGGGGCAGTGGCGTAAGCCGTGGGAGTTCGAGTCTCCCCGTCGGCACCAGAATGACAAGGCGCGCGAGCGCTGAAGCAGGAGCAGTACATTGCGGCGGCAGTATTGCTGCCGTCGCGTTTCGACGGGGGTGGTAGATACCATCATGCTGGAACAGTACTTTCCGATCCTGCTTTTCATTCTGGTCGGCGTCGGCATCGGGCTGCTTCTGCTCACCGTCGGAACGGCGGTCGCGCCCGACCGCCCCGACCCTGCGAAACTATCCCCGTACGAATGCGGGTTCGAGGCTTTCGAGGACGCGCGGATGAAGTTCGACGTCCGCTACTACCTGATCGCCATCCTGTTCATCCTGTTCGATCTCGAGATTGCATTTCTGTTTCCCTGGGCGGTCGTCCTGCCCGATATCGGCATCTTCGGCTTCTGGTCGATGATGGTCTTCCTCGCCATTCTGGTGATCGGCTTCGTCTACGAGTGGAAGAAGGGGGCGCTGGAATGGGAATAGCGATCAAAGCGGATGGTAAAGGCGTCCATGCCCATTGAAGGCATCCTCGAAAAAGGCTTCGTCACCACCTCGCTCGACGGGCTGATCAACTGGGCGCGCAACGGCTCGATGTGGCCGATGACGTTCGGACTCGCCTGCTGCGCGGTGGAAATGATGCATGCGGGTGCGGCGCGCTACGACCTCGACCGCTTCGGCGTGGTTTTCCGGCCGAGTCCGCGGCAATCGGATGTGATGATCGTCGCCGGCACCTTATGCAACAAGATGGCCCCGGCCTTGCGCCGCGTGTATGACCAGATGGCCGAGCCCCGCTGGGTCATTTCGATGGGGTCCTGCGCCAACGGCGGCGGCTACTACCACTATTCGTACTCGGTCGTCCGCGGTTGCGATCGCATCGTGCCGGTCGACATCTATGTGCCCGGCTGTCCACCTACGGCCGAGGCGCTGCTCTACGGGATCATCCAGCTGCAAAACAAGATCTGGCGCACCAATACGATCGCGCGCTGATGAACAACGCGATGCTTTCCGACGCGCTCGGATCCGTATTCGCGGACAAGCTCCGCGTCGAGACGGCGTTCGGCGCTGTCACCGCGGTCGTCGATGCCGATCGGCTGGTCGCGACGATGCGGTCGCTGCGCGATCTGCCCGAGCTTCGCTTCGAGACGCTGATCGATATTTGCGGTGTCGACTATTCGGCGTACGGCTCGACGGCGCGCGGGCTCGCCTATTCGAGCTCCGACGCCACGCCGGCGGAGCCGCTCGAGCGGCTGCACGGCGGCCGGTTCGCGGCGGTCTATCACCTGCTGTCGATGACACACAATCACCGGTTGCGCGTGCGCGCCTTCGCGCCCGACGACGATTTTCCGGTGCTGCCGTCTGTCATAGACGTCTGGCCATCCGCGAACTGGTACGAGCGCGAGGCATTCGATTTCTACGGCGTCATGTTCACCGGTCACCCGGACCTGCGGCGCATCCTGACCGACTACGGCTTTGTCGGCCATCCATTCCGCAAGGATTTTCCGCTTTCGGGCAATGTCGAGATGCGCTACGACCCCGAGCAGGGCCGCGTCATCTACCAGCCGGTGACGATCGAGCCGCGCGAGGTCGTGCCGCGCATCATCCGCGAGGAGAGTTACGCGGAAAGCGAAGGGTTCCGCAAGGGTTAGGTACGTGGCCGAGATCCGCAATTACACGATGAATTTTGGCCCCCAGCACCCGGCGGCGCACGGCGTGCTGCGGCTGGTGCTCGAGCTCGATGGCGAAATCATCCAGCGCGCCGACCCGCACATCGGCCTGTTGCACCGCGCCACCGAAAAGCTCGCCGAGTACAAGACCTACGTCCAGTCGCTGCCGTACATGGACCGGCTGGATTACGTCTCGATGATGTCGAACGAGCACGCCTATTGCCTGGCGATCGAAAAGCTGCTGGGCATCGAGGTGCCGATTCGCGCGCTCTATATCCGCGTGATGTTCGATGAGATCACGCGGATCCTCAACCACCTTTTATGGCTGGGCGCGTATTCGCTCGACGTTGGCGCGATGACGACGTTCCTGTACTGCTTCCGCGAGCGCGAGGATCTGATGGACTGCTACGAAGCGGTCTCCGGGGCGCGCCTGCACGCCGCGTACTATCGCCCGGGCGGCGTCTACCGCGACCTGCCCGATCGGATGCCGCAATACCAGCCGTCGCCGATCCACAACGCTCGCGCGATCGCGCGGATGAACGAGAACCGGCAGGGCAGCCTGCTCGATTTCATCGAGGATTTCACCCGGCGCTTTCCGACCTACGTCGACGAATACGAGACCCTGCTGACCGAGAACCGGATCTGGAAGCAGCGCACGGTAGGCATCGGCGTCGTCACACCCGAGCGGGCCAAGGCGCTGGGCTTCACCGGCCCGATGCTGCGCAGCTCGGGGGTCGCGTGGGATCTGCGCAAGAAGCAGCCGTATGCGGTCTACGACCGGATGAAGTTCGACATACCCGTGGGAACGACCGGCGACTGCTACGACCGCTATCTGGTTCGAGTGCAGGAGATGCGCGAGGCGAACCGTATCATCAAGCAGTGCATCGAGTGGCTGCGCGCCAACCCCGGCCCGGTGATCACGGCCAACCACAAGATCGCACCGCCCTCGCGCGAGGAAATGAAGGCCAACATGGAAGAGCTGATCCATCACTTCAAGCTCTTCACCGAGGGCATCCACGTGCCGCCGGGCGAAGTGTATGCGGCAGTCGAGCATCCGAAGGGCGAGTTCGGCATCTACCTGATCTCGGACGGCGCCAACAAGCCGTACCGGATGAAGATCCGCGCTGCAGGCTTTCCGCACCTGGCGGCGCTGGACGAGATGTCGCGCGGGCACATGCTTGCCGACGTCGTCGCGATCCTCGGCTCGCAGGATATCGTGTTCGGAGAGATCGACCGATGACCGTCATCGATTCCAGGGTGGTGAACATCGACGAGCTGAAGCTCGAGCATTTCGCCAAGGGCGACAAATTCGAATCCAGATCGGCGCGCATCGGCCCGCCGCTCGGCGCGAAGGATCTCGGTTACTCGTACGATGTCGTGCCGCCCGGCAAGCGTTCCTGCCCGTTCCACAGCCATCGCGGCGAGGAGGAGATGTTCTTCATCGTCAAGGGCACCGGGACGCTGCGCTACGGCGACGAGATGCGCAAGATTCGCGCCGGCGATGTCATCTGCTGCCCCGTCGGCGGTCCGGAAACCGCGCACCAGATCGTCAACGACTCGGACTCGGACCTCTGCTACCTGTCGATCAGCACGATGATGCCGGTGGAGGTTTGCGAATATCCGGATTCGAAAAAGATAGGAGCTTACGGCGGCGGGTTGCGCCATATGACGCAAATCGGCGACCACGTCGATTACTGGACCGACGAAACGTGAGCGAATCGCAAGCGAAGCCGGTGATGATGCTCAGTGCCGAGGCACTGACTAGGATCGATCACGAGATCGCCAAGTACCCGTCGGACCAGAAACGCTCCGCGGTGATGGCCGCGCTGGCGATCGCGCAGGACGAAAAGGGCTGGTTGTCGACCGAGACGATGGACTTCGTCGCACGGTATCTCGACATGCCGCCGATCGCCGTCTACGAGGTCGCGACGTTCTACGAGATGTACAACACCGAGCCTATCGGCAGATTCAAGCTGACGATCTGCACCAATCTGCCGTGCGCTCTGCAAAGCGCCAGCGAGGCGGCGGAACACCTGAAACGGAAGCTCGGCATCGGATTCGGCGAAACGACGCCGGACCGGATGTTCACGCTGAAGCAGGGCGAATGCTTCGGCGCCTGTGGCGACGCACCGGTAGTGCTGGTCAATAACAAGCGCATGTGCAGCTGGATGCGTCCGGCGGAGCTCGATCGACTGCTGGCCGAGCTGGCGGCGGAGCCCGCACCGTGAACGCGCCCGCGGAATTCCTCGACTACGGTCCCGACGCCATCATCATGGCCGGACTCAATGGCCGCAACTGGGCGCTGGACGACTACGTTGCGCGTGGCGGATACGGCGCGCTGAAAAAGATCCTGGCCGAGAAAATTCCGCCGGCCGCGGTGATCGCCGAAGTCAAGAAGTCGGCGTTGCGCGGCCGCGGCGGAGCGGGCTTCCCCACCGGTCTCAAGTGGAGCTTCATGCCGCAACAGTATGCCGGCGAGAAATACCTGGTGTGCAATTCCGACGAGGGCGAGCCGGGGACTTTCAAGGACCGCGACATCATGCGCTACAACCCGCACATCCTGATCGAGGGGATGGCGATCGCTGCGTATGCAATGGGCTGCAAGCGCGGCTACAACTACATCCACGGCGAGATCTGGGATACCTATGAGCGCTGCGAGCAGGCGCTCGAGCAGGCGTACGCAGCCGGCTTTCTCGGCGACGACATTCTGGGCAGCGGTTTTTCCTTTCACCTGTACAACCATCACGGTTATGGCGCGTACATCTGCGGAGAGGAAACCGCGCTGCTCGAATCGCTCGAGGGAAAGAAAGGGTTGCCGCGCTTCAAGCCGCCGTTTCCGGCGAGCTTCGGGCTGTACGGCAAGCCGACGACGATCAACAACACCGAGACCTTCGCCGCCGTGCCGTGGATCATCAACAACGGCGGCGAGGCATTTCTCGCGCTCGGACGCCAGAACAACGGCGGCACCAAGATCTTTTCGGTGTCTGGCGACGTCGCGCGACCGGGCAATTACGAAATCAAGCTCGGCACGCCGTTCGCCCAGCTGCTCGAGATGGCCGGCGGGATGCGGGCTGGGCGCAAGCTCAAGGCGTGCATTCCCGGCGGCTCCTCGATGCCGGTGCTGCCCGGCGAGGTTATGCTCGCCACCGACATGGATTACGACTCGATCGCCAAGGCGGGGTCGATGCTGGGTTCCGGCGCGGTGATCCTGATGGACGACACTCGCTGCATGGTGCGATCGCTTTTGCGGCTTTCATACTTCTACTTCGAAGAGTCCTGCGGGCAGTGCACGCCATGCCGCGAGGGCACGGGCTGGCTATGGCGCGTCGTCGATCGCATCGAACACGGCAAGGGGAAAAACGAGGATCTCGACCTGCTGCTGTCGGTGTCGGACAACATCGCGGGACGCACGATCTGCGCGCTGGGTGATGCCGCGGCACTGCCGGTGAAGAGCTTCATCAAGCATTTCCGAGATGAATTCCAGTATCACATCGACCACAAGCAGTGCCTGGTGCCCGCTTATGTTTGACCTTCCGATCGCGCCAGCCGCGGGGCCTGCGCAATGCTGACGCTCGAAGTCGACGGCAAGTCCGTCCAGGTCCCCAACGGCAGCACGGTGATGGACGCCGCGCACAAGCTCGACATCTACGTGCCTCACTTCTGCTGGCACAAGAAGCTCACGATCGCCGCGAATTGCCGCATGTGCCTGGTCCAGGTCGAGAAGGCGCCCAAGCCGCAGCCGGCGTGCGCCACGCCGGCCGCCGAAGGCATGAAGGTGTGGACCCATTCGGAGGCGGCCGTCACCGCGCAAAAAGGCGTGATGGAGTTCCTGCTGATCAATCACCCGCTGGATTGCCCGATCTGCGACCAGGGCGGCGAATGCCAGCTGCAGGACCTCGCCGTCGGATACGGTGCATCGAGCTCGCGCTACGACGAGCCCAAGCGCGTAGTGCTGAACAAGAACCTTGGGCCACTGATCGCGACCGACATGACGCGGTGCATCCACTGCACCCGCTGCGTCCGCTTCGGCCAGGAGATCGCCGGCGTCATGGAGCTGGGCATGGCCAACCGCGGCGAATTCGCGGAGATCATGACCTTCGTCGGCCGCACCGTCGACTCCGAGCTGTCCGGCAACATGATCGACCTATGCCCGGTCGGCGCGCTGACGTCGAAGCCGTTCCGCTACACGGCGCGGACCTGGGAGCTGGCGCGGCGAAAATCGGTGTCGCCGCACGACGGGCTCGGCAGCAATCTGGTCGTGCAGGTCAAGAACGATAGAGTCATGCGCGTCGTGCCGCTGGAAAGCGAGCCGGTCAACGAATGCTGGCTGTCGGACAAGGACCGGTTTTCCTACGAGGGGCTCAATTCGCAGGACCGGCTGACGAATCCCTTGCTGCGGCGCGACGGACAACTGGTCGAAACCGACTGGCAGACGGCGCTCGCCTACGCCGCCGCCGAACTCGTTCGTGTGAGGGACCAGCACGGCCCGACCGAGATCGGCGCGCTGGCGTCGCCGCATTCGACGCTCGAGGAATTGCACCTCGCGCAAAAGCTGATTCGCGGGCTCGGCGGCGACAACATCGATTTCAGATTGCGCCAATCGGATTTTCCGGTCGATGCAGCGCCAACCGGCACTCCCTGGCTCGGCATGTCGATCGCCGAGTTCGCCGCGCTCGATCGCGTGCTGGTCGTCGGCAGCTTCCTGCGCAACGACCATCCGCTGCTCGCGCACCGGCT
>DATBBM010000085.1:0-9149 GCA_036270955.1 Casimicrobiaceae bacterium
ACGTCGTAAGCCTGGGCCGCGCGGATCTTGGATTCGAGCTGCAGATAGCGCGCCGCTTTTTTCGGCGGCAGGATCCGCGACGGCACAGTCCTCATCAGGCGGTTTTGCAGCGCCCGCCGCGCCTTGACCTCGGCTTCATCGACCGCAATCAGCTCACTGACGAGCCTTTTCGCGTAAATCTCCGATTCGGGCGCGTCTCCGACGGCCAGTTGCTGGATGGCCACGACGCGGCGACGATTGGTCATGTCCAGATTGCGCTGGTATTCGTCGTACAGCGGCCAGAACTTCTTCTCCTCGGCCGGGGTGAGCTTGAGCGTCGACGCCACAAAAGCCTTCTTGTCGGTACGCACCGCGTTGCGCAACGCCTGCATGTCGGTGACGTCGGCGGCATTGCCTTCAGCCGATGCAGGCTGAGCCGCGATCATTGCGGCGGCGAACAGGACGGCGGCAAGGTTCTTGATCATCATGGGTCCTCGATGTCGGTTGCGGTCAATGCGCGCTCGCATCGGCCCGCCCATTCGGCCTCTTGTCGAATGTCCGGGCCTCTAGGCCCGCGGCAAAACGCGGCTTAAGACGGCTGGTCGCCGTGGCGCGCGTCTGTCCCCGGGCATGGGGCCGAACGTCTTGCAGCGCGTCTTTTAGCACATTTTATTGCTGCGCGGGCTGCGGGCGTCACCCGAAGCCCGGTTGCGGACCGGCACGTTGGGCGCGATCATTGGCGGCCCGGCGACCGGCCGGGACATCGCGCCGCCGTGCGGCGACAACTGATCGGCATCGGCAATGCAATCTCCATCCATTGATACGCGGGCACTCAGAGAGTCCGGCGTCGAAGCCTTGCGCAGGGGCGACGCACGCAAGGCGCGCGAGGCCTTCGAGCGCATCGTCGAAGCGGGTCCCGCCGACGCCTCGGCATGCATCGGGCTCGCGTACGCTTGTCGCAGCCTCAACGACCGTGCGGCCTCACTTGCGGCGGTGGACAAGGCACTCTCGATCGAGCCGCGCAATCTTCGCGCCCTGATCCTCAAGGCCGATCACTTCGCCGAGGCAGGCGATGCGCGGGCCGCGGCAGCGTTCTATCAGGCCGCCACCCGGAGCGCCCCACCAACCGACCAGCTTCCATCCGACTTGCGCAAGGAGCTCGAGCGTGCGCAAGGCATGTGCGATCGGTATGCCGCGCAATTCGAAGCCTTCCTTGGGGAGCGCCTGTTCGGCGCAGACCCGAAGGCGCGGCAGACCGAGCGGCGCTTCGCCCAGTCGCTGGACATTCTATTCGGCAAGAAGCGGATCTACTCGCAGGAGCCCCGGTACTACTACTTTCCGGAGCTTCCGCAAATCCAGTTCTACGATCGGAACGATTTCCCCTGGCTCGATGCGCTCGAAGCGGCAACGGCCGATATTCGAGGCGAGCTGACCGAGGTCATGAAGGATCCGTCGGTTTTCCAGCCCTACGTCCAGGGCGACCCCAACCGTCCGTACAACGAGCAGGCGGGGATGCTCAACAATCCCGCCTGGAGCGCGTTCTATCTTTGGAAGGATGGCGAAGTCGTCACCGAGCACGCCGCGCGCTGCCCGAAGACGATTCGCGCTCTCGCCGATGCGCCGCTGGCGCGGGTCAAGGGCCGTTCGCCCGCGGTCCTTTTCTCGCTGCTTCGGCCGGGGACGCATATTCCGCCGCATACGGGCTTCGTCAATACCCGGCTGATCTGCCATCTGCCGCTGATCGTGCCCGAGCGCTGCCGATTGCGGGTCGGCAATGAAACCAGGACCCCCGTCGAAGGCAAGGCCTGGCTGTTCGACGACACGATAGAGCACGAGGCGTGGAACGACAGCGCCGAAACCCGAGTCATTCTGCTGTTCGAGATCTGGCGCCCGGAGCTGAGCGCCGAGGAGCGCAAGCTGGTGAGCGCGATGTTCGAAGCGATCGATCAGCACAGCGGCCAGACGACGGCCTGGGAAATCTAGCGTCGTCGTCCCGACCCCGGGACCGCGCTCCCGCTTACGTTCGCGGCGGATTCTTCAGAACATCGACGCCGTTGGCGGCGAATCGCTTGAACATGCCATCGAACCAGAACGTATTCGTGACGTTGGTCGCGCGACTCAGCCGCAACATGTCCTGCGCCGTGGCGTGATCGGAGATGACGGCGACGAGCGTTCCGTCGCTTGCGTCCCGCGCTTCCAGAGTCACCGTCGCTTCGCCGGCATCCCGGGCGAAGGATCTCGTTCTGCCCGGCGGTAATATGTCCGGCGCATTGACATAGAGGTCGGTGACGTGCGGCGACAGGCGAAGGACGCCCGGTCCCGGCGCGGTGACGATCTGATATCCGCGTTTCGTCAGCGCGTCCGCGAGGATGCCGCCCAGGTTGGCGGTCGTCTCGTCGGCAATGCGACGAGCATCCTCGGGTCGGATACGCGTGGTGTAGCGCGGATCATTGACGCTCCGGTCCCATTCCTTGCTGAATTCGACGGTGGCCGGGTCGATCATGACCGCTTGATATCGCGCCAGGTCGGCGTTCGGACGGACATATAACTTGTCCAGGTTCCTCACTTGCACCGCCACCAGCCCGTCGTAGGTCGCCGGCGTAGCCGCAGTCGGCCCGTAGGGAGCCGCCAGCGCCGCGGCGCCGCCCAACGCTGCCATTATCACAACCAGAGATGCCCTGAGTTTCATGTTCGCTCCTGTCGCGTTCGCCCGCCAAAGGTGCCGATCCCTCTGCAGCTAGGACCCTTGCCGTCCGCCGGGCGTTCCACAACGTTGCGCCTCTATCCGGAAAAACGCAAAGGCCCGCTAGACGTAAACAGCGGGTGTGCAGTTAAACTTCCACGCGGCACCCCCCTCTCTACAACCCCAACACTGTCTTATGACGGTAGAACGGCCAAGTTCGATTGCCGATGACATGCTGGCGCGCCTCGCGGCGTCGCCCGACATCTACCCGCAAAGAATTGACCTCAGTAGTCTGATGGTCTTGTTGGTGCAATTCGACGCCGACGCCTACCGTCGAGCGAGCTTCCTGGACGACCGCATCGTCACTCCCGCGACCGTCGGCGCCTGGGCGGGCTTGGACAAAGTCGCAGAGGAATCGCGGCGGGTACGCGACGCGCGCCCCGTGCATTTCATCTTCCACACAGGCCATGTCGGCTCGACGCTGGTCAGCCGTCTGCTCGACGAGACCGGCTTCGTGTTGTCGCTTCGCGAGCCTCTCCCCTTAAGAACGCTCGCTGAAGCGCACGATGCGGCGGGCCGGATCGACGCGCTGCTGAGCGGCGATGAATTCGATCGGAACGTCGCGATGCTGATGCGGCTATGGAGCCGTGGCTATCAGGCGACGCGCAGCGTGGTGATAAAGGCGACGAGCAGCGCCGGTCGTCTGGCCGCGACGCTGCTGTCGGCGAGCGAAGTCTCGCGGGCGATCTATCTCAACCTTCGCGCCGAGCCGTATCTGGCGACCCTGCTGGCGGGACAGAACTCGCCGACCGACCTGCGGGGACACGGGCCCGAGCGCATGCGGCGGTTGGCGTCACGCACGGGATCTGCGCTGACGCCGCTGCATTCGCTGTCGCTTGGCGAGCTGGCTGCGATGAGCTGGCTCGCCGAATCCTGGTCGCAGCGCGACGCGCTGAAGCAATTTCCGACCCGGATAATCGGTCTCGACTTCGACCGATTTCTCGAAAGCGTCGGGCCGAGCATCGGCGGCATCCTCGGCCATTTCGGGTTGCCCGCCGAAGGGCGTCAACTCGAAGCGCTCGGCCGCAGTTCGGTGCTCACGCGTTATTCGAAGGCGCCGGAATTTGCGTACACACCGAACGTCCGCGCCGAGCTGTTGCGCGACTCGCGCCGACGCAACAGCGACCAGATTCGCCGGGGCATGGCCTGGCTCGAACGGATGGCGGCGTCGGACGATGCCGTCGCCGACATCGTGACGGGGTCGGGAAGCTAGCCGATCAGGTCGTCGACCACATGCGCAGCAGGTTCTGTCGCACGACGTCGAGCCGCACGCGGCTTTCCCATTTCATCGTCAGCCCCTCGAGGGCGGCGATCTCGTTGAGCTCGTAGATCTGCGTTCGCTGGTGCTGGTCGGGAACGAAACTCTCGATAAAGGTTATCGACACCAGGCGCTGGCCCGAACGCACCGGGACGACCTCGTGCAGCGCAGTCGACGGGTAGACGATAGCCTCCCCCGCCGAACCCTTGAAGGCGATCGCCTGATTGCCGACCACGATCGACAGCTCGCCGCCTTCGTAGGCTTGCGGATCGTTGACGAAAACCGTGCAGGAGAGGTCGGACCGGAGGCTGACGTTGCCAAGCTGAATCAGCGCCGCGTCGGCGTGCGCACCATATTTCATTCCCGGCTCGTAGCGGCACAACAGCGGCGGCGCCACCCGCTTGGGCATGGCGAAGTCGACGAATTCGCGCGATCGTGCGAACGCAGCGTTCACGACCTGGACCGACTCGGCGTATTTCGGATCGTTGTGATCCGCCTGCAGGTTGTCCTTGGTCTGGTTCGCAGGATTCGAAACGCGTCCGTTAACGAAATGCAACTCGCGGGCGAGCGTCGTCAGCCGCGCGATATCGGCGTCCGAAAGAAGCTTGCTGATTTTCAGGAACAACTGGCACCCCGGCTGACGTTTGGTGTCGCGACTCGATGCAGCGTGACGGCGCCAGGCCCGCAGGGCGCGATCCGCGGCCAATGCGAATCGTACACTGCCGTAAAGCGGTTGCGGATCAGGGCGCCGGGCGCCATCATACCGCCGGCCGGCCGGACGCTGCGGCTCTTGGACGAACGGAGGAACCCCGCTGATGCAGAATGCAGGAGAACGCCTGGGAGAGATCAATGCCCTCGACGCGCAGGCGGCGCAGGCGTCGCTATCCGGGCGCGATGCCGATGCTCTCAAGCTGTGGGCGCGAATTCTGGAAATCGACCCGGTCCACGCCAAGACCCTGACCACCGTCGGCCAGCACGCATTCGAGAAGGGCGAGTTTCAATCCGCGCGCAAGGCGTTCCAGCGCGTCGCCGACGCCCATGGCAACAATCCTCAGCAGTGGATCAACCTTGCGCTGGCGTGCCAAAAGCTCGGGGACGAGGCTGCGGAAGAGCAGGCGATACAGCGAGCGCTGACCATCGATCCGACCGAGCTGGTCGCGCTGGTGCTGCGCGCCAATCTGCAGGAGCGCCAGGGCAAGACGTACCAGGCGGCACAGACCTACGGCGCCGTCACCAGCGTGGCGCCGCCGCTCGACAGGCTGCATCCCAATCTGCGGCCGGCCGTCGCGCATGCGCTCGCGTTCAGGGAAAAGTACGATCGTGAATTCGCCACTTTCCTCGACGGCTTTCTCGACCCCTATTACAAGAGCTTCGCCGGCGAGAACCTCAAGAGGTTCCGGGGCTCGGTCGAAATGCTGGTGGGGAGGGCGCGCCGCTACGATTCGCAATCGGCGATCTATCACTACCCCAACCTGGCGCCGATCGAGTTCTTCGACCGGGCCGCATTTCCGTGGCTCGATCCGATCGAAGCGGCGACCGACGAGATCCGCGACGAATTCCTCGCCGTGCTCCAGACCGAGGAGGGTTTCACGCCGTATATCACCTACCCCGACGATGTTCCCCAGAACCAGTTTGCCGAGCTCAATAATTCGCCGCGCTGGAGCGCACTGCATCTGTACAAGCTGGGAAAGCTGGTCGAGGAAAATGCCGCCAAGTGCCCGGCCACGATGCGGGCATTGCAGCATGCACCACAACCGGATCAGCCCGGACGAACGCCCGCGGCGATGTTCTCCCTGCTCCGGCCCAGGACCAGGATTCCGCCGCACAACGGCGTCACGAACAGCCGCCTGGTGACGCACCTTCCGCTGATCATCCCCGAAGGCTGCCGTTTTCGCGTCGGCAACGACAGCCGGCAGTGGGTGCCGGGCAAGGCCTGGGTGTTCGATGACACGATCGAGCACGAGGCCTGGAACGACAGCGAACGACTGCGCGTCGTCCTGATTTTCGACATATGGCATCCGGACCTGACACCGCCCGAGCGGGCGATGATCACGGCGATGATGGCCGGGATGGATGCCTTTGTCGGCGAGTCGGGAACCTTCGAGCCCTGACGTCGATTCGCGCGGCTTGCGATCGCGCGATTCCGGGCAACTTCTTACTGGACCCGAGTCACTCTGATCGAACGGTTGTCGATCGAAAGATCCAGGTAGTACGCCCCGAGCAAGCCCCGCCGGATCGTCACCTTTGGGTTGTCCAGCTCGTACAACCGGGTCGTGGCGTCCGCCACCTGCCAGACCTGTCCGTTGGCCAGCCGGATCCGCCGGTTCGGATACCAGCCGTCGAAATGGCCAGGTATCGTGCTCTCGATCGATGCAAGGTCGACGGAAGGGGTTATTTCCCGGGTCAGACCGAATTGGGCCGGCGTCTCGGGCAGCCGCGCCTTCGACTCCGCCGCGTTGACATTCGCCGACAACGGCAAACCGTCGTAGCAGGCCAGGCGCGCAGTGGGATCCGGGATACCGCGACATTGCTCCAGGGTAGTCTCGCCCGCAAGCGCCGCCGCTGAAATGAACAGCGCCGAATAAATGATCTTCATGCCCGTCCTCGCATCTCAGACGTAATTATGCAACGCGGCCAAAGAAAACGGCGAGCCGAAGCTCGCCGTCAGGGGTACAACTACCGCAGTCAGGTCAGAAGCGGTACTGGAGGCTTATGAACAGCTTGCGGCCCAGCGCATCGTAGACCTGCGGATACGTGTTTCCGTTTCCGAAAGCCGGCCCAGCGATCGACGAGGACACGAGCGGCGGATCCTTGTCGAGGAGGTTGTCGATGCCGCCGGAGACCGTCAGCTGCTTGGTAACGTTCCACGAGGCCGCCAGGTCGAGGTAGTCCCGCTCCCCAAGCTCGTGGTCGACCGGTGCGAAGCCGCCGTTCAGCAGCGGATTCGAGTCGGCCAGGTCGATCGTCACCTTGGAGATGTGGCGCCACGTCAACGCGAAGTCGGCGCTCCACGGAGACTGCCAGGTAACCCGCGCCTTGTGCCTCCACTCAGGCGTAGGCGTGCCGCAGGTCTGTCCGAAAAGTCCCACGCAGTCGTATTCGCCCAGACCCGGGACAGGCGTTTGCTTGAACTCCTTCAGCCAGGTTCCGAAGAAGCTGAACGCAAGGCTTCCCCAAGCGTTCTGGAACGGATAGATGTAGTTGAAGTTGACGTCCACGCCGGACGTCTTGGCACTGGCCAGGTTCTGGTTCAAGGCGCTGATGAAGCCGGTCAGCCACAACGTTCCGAACGAGTCGCGGTGAATCAGGTCGCAGAACGCTCCGGTGTTCAAGCACTGATTCAGGGCGATGTTCGGGGCTATGTTGCCTACCTGGTTCTCGCCCTTGATCTCGAAATAGTCGACCGACGCGTTCATGTTCTGCATCGGCGTCCACACGAAGCCCAGCGTTGTGCTCTTGCCCGTTTCCGGCGACAGCGCCGGGTTGCCGCCCTGCAGGTAGTTGTACTGGCCCGCGACGTTGGTGATGAGGGCGCTGCCGTACTGGGCCGGCGTGATCCCGGTTCTCTGGCACTGCGCCAGCGTCGCCGTCGGGTTGGCGCCGCAGGGGTCCGAGCTCAGGCTGATAAGGTTCAGGCCTTGCGCGGTGAACAGCTCGATCACGTTCGCCGCCCGCACCGACTGCTGGTAGCTGGCGCGCAGGCGCAGGGCCTTGACCGGAGCCCACTCGAGGCCGAGGCCGTAGGAGTTCGTCGTGTGGTTGGTGCTGTAGTCCGAATAGCGGTAGCTGCCGTTGAAGCTCAGCAGGTCGGCCCACGGCTGACCCTCCATGATCGGGACGCGCACCTCGGCGAAAGCTTCCTTGACGCTGAACGAACCGCTCAGGCCGATAGTGGGGCCGCCCTGACCCGCCAGGTCGAAGGTCGAAAACTCGGTGTCGGTCTCGAGGTTCAACTTCTCCGTGCGGTGCTCGAGGCCGAACGCAACGCCTATTCCGGACTTGGCCCAGGGCAGCTTCCAGCCGTACTGCCCGAGGTCGGCAGACAACGTCCCACCCTGCACCATCTGCTCGGTAGAGCCCCTTTGCAGGCCCGGCGTTTGCAGATAGGCGAGGGCTGCCGGCGTGACGCCGCCCAGCGCGAAGATGTTGTACGGCACGCAATTCGGATCGGAGCCGTCCAGCTTCGACGCGCAAGCCGGCTGGCCGGTCGCGGGATCGGTGACGACATCGAACGCTCGTTGAGTCCGCGCCTTGGAAAAGTCGTTGCGATAGGTCTCCTGGTAGAGCACCTTGGCGGTCTGCGCGAAGACGTCATAGTCCCACTTGCCATCGAAGACATCGCCCTTGAGGCCCAGGACGCCGCGGTACGACGTATGACGGCGGTCGTCGTCGCGACCTCCGCCCTCGATGTTGCGGCGCAGGATCAGCACGTCGCCGGGCGATGCTGCCGTGATGCCGAACGCGTTCTTGAAGCTCTGGGACAGCAGCGGATTGTTGTTGTTGAGCGCGACTTCGGCGCCGAAGACGCCGCTGGGCGCGATCACCGCATCGGTATGGTCGTCGTGGAACCCGAATTCGCCATAGACCCGCGCATGGTCGTTGACGTCGTAGTGGGCGAACGCGTTGAAGCTGTAGCGCTCATCCGGACGCTGGTAGTAGTTGTACGGGGCGAAGTTGAACTGGTCGGTGGCGGATTTGTACGGCCGCACGTTGCCCGCCGAATCGGCGATCGTGAACGCACCGTTGCCTCCCTTCAGATCGACGAACTGGCCGGGGAAGCTGGTGCCTGAGCCTCCGCACACCAGGCTGTTCCCGTCGGCGCTGTCCGCAGTCGCGCACGCGCTGTAATCGCGATCCTTCTGCGACACCGCCTTGGCCTTGGTGTACTGGAAGAACAGGGTCGCATTGCCGCGGTTGCCGGCGAAGTTGCTGCCCATCGTGATGCTGTAGCTCGACGTTTCGCCGTCATGGCTGACGTCGCCCGGCACGGCAAACTGCGCGGGGTTGGTCGCAGCGCGAGCCTGGATGACGCTGGCCAGGCCATTGCTCTGCTGGTGGTTGTAGGCGCTCCAGGTGCCTTCGATCTGCAGGCCCTGGAAATTGTCCTTCATGATGAAGTTCACGACACCCGCAACCGCGTCGGAGCCGTAGACCGCCGAGGCGCCGCCG
>DATBBM010000086.1:0-78243 GCA_036270955.1 Casimicrobiaceae bacterium
TCGCGATCGCCTGCACCGCAGCGCGGTCGCTCGCCAGGCCTGCGGTCATCAAACCCCCGATCAAGCGGGTGATCTGGGGCGCCGCGACGCTGGTTCCATCCATCGCGACTACCGAGCCGGTGCGCGTCCCGGCGGCGAGCACGCCGTGCAGTGCGACCGAGTCGTCGGCGACGGCGGTGGCATCGGGCCCATCGCGCCACGGCCCGACGATGCCCGGCGGGGCGACGATCGGCCCGGCACCCGAATATCGGGTGGCCGCGTAATCGCTGCGGCGGAATCCGCCGATCACGACCGTTTGCCGCCCTGTGCCCATCGCGCTGATCGTGCCGCGCCGCACCAGCGGGCATGGCGCCGGGACGTCATCCTCGTTCCACGCGCCGACCGGCTTTTTCAGCACTCCAATCTCGTTGAAGCGCATGTATCGGGTGTGATCGAAGCGGGACTGGCGGCCGCGCAGCGGATAGCCGAACGGCGTGTCGCCGCGCTGGATCCAGGCATGCATCACCATCGGCGCACCGTTGTACCTGACCTCGACCCGCCAGGTCCCGGAAGGCGCCACCGGAGTGAGTGCCGGATCGAGCGCAGCGGTCGGCGCCACGGTCAACACGATTTGCGTACGGCTGCCGGGCGGAGCGATCGGGTAGTTCGCGTAGAACCGCACATTCCCCAGCGAAGGCCATGGCCAGTTGCCGCCCGGGCCGATCCATGGACTGGTGACGCCCGTCGGCGTCGTGACGCGGAAATCGATCGCCGGCGGCGGTATCGTCGTGGGAAACGGCAGCCAGATTTCCATCGAGCTGCCGGCGCGATCGTCGGGCTGCACGCGCCACCTGAGCTCCTCGATGGTTGGATTCGTCCCCGACGGCTTTGGCAGTCGGAACTCGGTGTGGCAGCGCGCGAGATAGGCGTTGCCCGTCGGAACGACGACGCGCAGCGGCGTCGGGCGCAGCGCGATAAGCTGATCGATCGCGGCTTCCAGCGGCGCCGAGCCGTCGTGGGGTCCGGCGATCAGGCCGTAGCTCAGGTTGACGACGACCGGCAACTGAGTGGTGTTTTCCAGCGCCGCGATGTCGTCGGCGCGCCGCAGAATGTAGTGCAGCGCCTCGAGCACGACCGGCGTGAGCTTCGCCCCGGACGTGTCTTCGACCACCGATCGCGGCAACTGCACGGCGATGATATAAGGCGATGTCGGAACGACCTGCGACGGATCCATGCCGCACGCCAGGTCCATGACGTGCGTTCCGTGCCGCATGCGGCGTGCCGCCAGCCGCTGGTTCGCCGATCGGTACAGCTCGTCCTCGTCGACGACCCCCGAATGGGTGCTCGCAGTGAGCAGGGCGTCGATGCCGTTGTTATCCAGCTCGCGTCCCCAGAACGGATATTGCACGGTCGTCTGCGGATCGTCCTGATTCCAGAAATAGCGGATGCGCGTCGCGCCGGAAGCGTCACGGAACCGCTGGTGCGCGAATGCAAGCCCGTCGTCGATGACCGCGACGACGGCGTTCGTCGGCGCGTGAACGCCGATCTGCATGCTTGCTCCGAGCTGCGGCGTCAGAAATGGCGCCGACACCGGCACGCCGAGCTCGAAGCGCTTGATCTGCGTCCGGAAGAGCTCGTTGCTCTCGATGTTGTCGAGCCACTGCCTGGTCACCAACGCCGAGCAGAACGTTGCCTGCTCGATACCGCGCGGCGGCGTCGCGAATATCGATGGAACGCGAATGTCTGCCATCGGGCGTACCGTTTCCGCGAACTGCTGCGCGGTCGTCCCCTGAAGTTCCAGCAGAACCGGGATCCATTCGCCGTCGACACCGCCGATGTACTTGAACCCGGTGACCTTGGCCCACGCGAGATACGGATCGGTCCACGCGCCGGTGGGCAGTGCGCGCGGTTCCACGCCAGAGCTGGCCTTGCCCGTATTGCGTGACTTATCCGTTTGCGCCATCGCGGAACCCCGAATTCGTCGTGGCGAGTGCGATATCAGGCGTCAGGCCCATTCGGCCGCAGCTTGGTTCCAGAGCCATTTCAGCATCGGTGATGCGACAGGCAGCGTGGTCAGCACGGCATCGACGTAGGGCGCGGCTTTTTGCAGTCCCGTGTTCGTGTCGTAGAGATCGTTGAAATCGAAGTCCAGGCCGCCGGGAAAGCGCTCGCCGTCGAAACGCCAGGCGCGCAGGCCCGTGTTGCCTTTGGCGCGGCGCACGAAGTATCGCGCGAGCGTCAGGCCCAGCATCTGTCCGCAGCAGCTGTCGACCGGGAAATGCAGGCCCGCAACTGTGCGATTGATCGCGATTCGCGCCGCCTGGCGCATCAGCTCGACGCCCAGTGCGTCGCCAGGCGTGCCGCCTCGAAGTTCCCACAGAATGCGCGCGATCATGTGCGCCTCGGTCGCGTGCCCGCTGGGAAACGAGCCGTGGCCCGGAGTGAGGATCATCGGCTGCACCTGCGCCGAATACTCGTTGGGCCGGCGGCACGCGAGCGCGTGCTTGATCCTCTGCTCGACGGCGGCGACAAGTCCAAGCGCAACGTCGAGCAGCTCCAGCGTCTTCTTGGTTCGATCGGGGTGCAGGTACGCGATCGAGCTCCAGAAAGCGACGGGTGGGGTCATCTGGGCCAGGATCTCGGAGGCACGGTCCTCGCGGAGGTCCGCGTATGAATCCAGGAAGTCGAGTTGTCGCTTGAAGATGGCCGGCGTCGGCCGAATGATGGTTGCAAGCCGGCTCGCCGTGGCTTTCGGCGAATTTCCGGGTCCGGTATTGGTTACCCGAAGATGCCAGAGCGTTACCGATCGATTCGAGTTCTTGGTGACAGTGCCGGTTGCGCCTGCATAGGTAAAAATTTCGGAGTGTCGGGTCACATAGATGTTGGACAGCAGATCGAACTGAATCGCCGCTGCCCGCACCCATGGCTCCCAGCTCTGCAGGTTGACCGGATTCTCGAGGACGCGCTGGACGGGGGTGGTCGTCGCGCCCAGCCAGTTTCCGACGATGCCGTCGCGATGCTTGATCAGCGCATCGGTGACCAGTGCATTACCTACAGCATAGCCTGCTGCGCCGCTCGCGCCGCTGGCGCCGCTCGCTCCACTGGCACCGCTCGCGCCGCTCGCTCCACTGGCGCCGCTCGCGCCGCTGGCGCCGCTTGCCCCACTTGCACCGCTGGCTCCACTCATGGCACTACCCTCCCCGTTGGCTCCGCACCACGACCAAAACGAATCCTACATCGGCACCCCGGCGTTGTGCAGCGCGCCGGACCACTGTTTTCCCGTCTCGTAGGGACTGCTCGGCGAACGCTTGATCCACTTTTCCACCGTGAGATCTGGCTCGAGCCGCATCAGCTCCACGACGGTCTTGCGCGCATCTTCGTGCCGTCCGAGCTGCCACTGCGAAATCGCGAGCGCTCGGAACGTGGATGTATGGGTCCGGTTCGCGCGCAAAGAATGCTCGGCGAGCTTGATCGCACGCTCGTATTGTCCGGCGGAAAGCGCGGCCGTGGCCGCCAGCGAATCGTAGTAGTACCGCAGAGGATCGAGCGGCGAAAGGCGAAGCGCCCGCTGCGTGCCATCGATCGCCTGCTTGCCTTCGCCCCTGAATGCGTGCAGCGTCCCCTTGAGCAGCCATGCCAGCGAATCGTTGGGATTGACGCGCAACGCGAGCTCGTAACGCTCCTGCGCGACATCGAGCCGCTTCAACAGATTCGTGTGCACCAGACCGTCGATCACCAATGCCAGCGAGCAGCGTGGGTCGATGTCGAGCGCTCGCCGCGTGCAATCCATCGCGAGCCGCGCTTCGAGCTCAAGATCCTGAGACCATCCCTGTTGCACGCGCAGAACGTGCCATTTCGCCATCCACGCCCAGGGTATTGCCTGGCGGGGCGCGCGTTCGGTCAAGGTTTGCAGCATCTGCTTTGCGCGGTCGAAATCCTGCAGCGACAGACGGTGCATCAGGGCAATCGCGCCCATCAGCAACGTGTAACTTTCAAGGGTCGGCAACGGCTGGGACTGTGCGCGCTGCAACTCACGCGCCATCACCGCGGCGCTGACGCCGGCCACCGTCTTGTCGATGAGGCTGTCCTTGCCGCTGACGACTCCTGCGACCTGCCCTTTGAGGGTCGTCGCCCATACGACATTGCCGCCCTTCGCATCCGCAAGCTCGGCGCTGAGATTGAACTGCGTGCCCGTCACCAGGTAAGCGCCCGAAAGCACATAGGTAGCGTTCAGATAACCACTTACTTCCCCGAGCGACGAATCGCGCCCTCGGAAAACGGTGGTCGAAAGTCTGGAGATGACGTTCATTTCAGCGGTCCGCGAAAGCGCCGAAATGATTTCGTCGGCCAGCACCTCGCCGAGCACCTGGTGTGCGGCGTCCCCGCCGCGGGCGGTGAACGGAATCACCGCCACCGTCGGGCGCAGCTCCGGCATGGCCGCGCTGCCGGGCTCGATCACGGGGCGGGGCCCCGGCGGGCCGACGCGGTAGGCGCGGACAGGCTCATCGACATGCTTGACGTAACACGCGCCCAAGTCTTCGATATCGGCGTCCAAAACCGGAATCAGCTTGTCGCGCACGTCGGCCGAGACGACGATCTCGCCCGGGCCGGCGAGCGTCGTGAGCCTGGCCGCGAGGTTGACGCCCCGGCCGTAGATGTCGTGCTCGTCCGCAATCAACTGGCCGACGTGGGCTCCCATCCGGAGCAGCATCTGCCGGTCGGGCGGCACGCCGACATTGCTCTCGGCGCACGCGCGCTGGATCGCGAAGGCCGACTTTATCGCCGGCTGTACGGTGGGGAATTCGAGCATCAGCCCATCGCCCATGCTCTTGACCAGACGTCCGGTAAAGGCGGGCAGGACGTCTCGCTGCACCGTTGCTACAAACTGCCGCCATCGCCGTACCGCGTCGCTCTCGTTGCTTTCCATGAGGCGGACGGATTCCACCAGATCGACGAATAGCACCGTCCGAACGACCCATTCGGGGTTGTCTTTGGCGGGGGCTCCGTCTTGTAGCATCGCGGGGCGGGAGGTGCGGAAATCTGTACCATTGTGAGTGCAATCCCCTGTAGTTAACAAGGCCCGACAGGCAGGACGCGTCGAGCGTCTCGTTGGCTCGATCGCCCTCGCCTCCGTCTGGCCGTCCACGAACATCCCAAGACTCCCGCGTTGCGCACCCAGATAGCGGGCGCTGCCGAGCGCAATGCCCGAACCGCTCGAATGCTCGCGTCGGATCAGGCCGCCCTCGGTCGCAACTTTGCTCGCCTTGCCTGGGTGAACGATAGCGCTTTGATACCGGGAAATAACGTGAATATTCGCGGCGCGCGCCGGCTCGGGGCGATTTTCGAACGACGCCGGACTGGCGTACCATTCGTGGCAAAGCGCAACCCGGACGCCCCGACGGATCCAAGATCGGCGGGCGAAGCTGGTGAGGGGTAAGAACTGTGAGGGCGGAGGTTCTGCCGCCGCTGACGACAAAGGGGGGAGCTGATGACCATAAGAGTCGCTTTTGCCGCTGCTGCGGCGTGTCTGGCGCTGTCGGCTTGCAATACGATCCCGATACAAGGCAAGGGCAAACCGGAGCAGAAGCTCGATTGCCGTTCGGCTAACTCGTGTCAGGTTCAGGTCTCGGTGTCGTGTTTCCTCGGTTGCTATGTGTCGGTCGATGCCTACGCGATCATTGTCAGCGTAAAAAACGGCAAGGACGCGATTACCTGGCAGCTGCCCAAGGATTCGACGTTTGCATTCGCGCCGAACGACCAGGGTGTCGTGTTCGACGAGGACGGAAAGCGGGTGTTCCGCTGCAAGACGGAACAGGATGGACGCCAAGTTACCTGCAAAAGCACCGACCCGAATTTTGCCGTGTACAAGTACTCGGTCAACGTGACCGGCCCGCTCGGTGCCACAGGGTCACTCGATCCCTGGGTGATCAACAACTAGCCGCGCTGCAGCGACCCTCGCGCCGCCGCCATCGCCTCGTCGTAGCTCAGCGCCCTGCCGGAGGCCTCGGCGGCGGCGAACGCCGACTCGCCGAGCGCGGTGCGCGCTCTGGCGACCAGGGGCGCCAGAAACGCTTCGTCCGTCGGATCGCGGTGCAGCCCGGTCTGGCTGGTCTGGGCTTCGGCGGCGCCAAAAAGCCGGACCGCGCTCTGCCATTCTTCGCGCAGCGCGCCGAGTCCTGCGCACACCTCCAGTACGCTCTGCCCCGTCGGTTTCGATCCCGATTCGTCGGCGATCTCCAGCGCCTCGAGCAATACATGGCGCGCCCGATTCTGCGATCCCCGGCCAATCGATACCATGGCGAGGTTGAGCAACGCGATGGCGATCACTTCCCTGTCGTCGAGTTCGCGCGCGAGCGCCAGCACATTCTCATACAGCGGTTCTGCGGCATCCAAATCCCCCTCCGCGCGGCGAACTTGCGCCAAGGCGTTGAGGGCGGCCGCAATCTCGCGCTTGTTTCCCAGCTCTCGCGCCAGCACCAGTGCTTCTTCCAGATGGCCCCGCGCCGCGGGCAGGTCGCCTTGCCCGAGCGACGCCATGGCGAGCGGTTGAAGCACGACCGCCACGCCTTTCTTGTGTCCCAGCTCGCGGGCGATTGCAAGGCTTTCCTCCAGATATCCCTGCGCTTCGGCATATCGTCCCATCCAGCAACAGAGCTGTCCGGCGTCAAAAAGCGCTGCGCAACGCGCGCTGCCGCGTGTTTGTGCGCCGGTGCGCGTGACGGCCTCGACGGTCACACGATGGCCCAGCCCCAGCAGTCCGCGAACCATCCAGTACCGCCGCATAGCGGACACTAAGCGCAAGCCGAGATCGGACTCGGCTTCGCCCCGATTGCACCATGCATGAGCCGCCAGGATATTTTCCCGCTCAAGATCGAGTCTCGTGAGCCACACGCCCTGTTGCGGGTCACGCAGATGCGGCGATGCTTCTTCCGCGTACTGTAGATAAAAAGCCAGATGCGCGTTCCGCGCCTGGTCCGCCTCGCCCGACTCATCGAGGCGATCCTGTGCATACTGGCGTACCGTCTCCAGCAAGCGGTAGCGCCCGCCTTCGCCGTCCGACTCGACCAGCGATTTTTCGACAAGTTGGCTCAGCACGGCCAGGACATCCGGGATATCGTCCTCACCCGCTGCGCGCAGCGCTTCCGCGCTGTCGAGCGTGAACCCTCCGGCGAAAACTGCGAGCCGCCGAAACAGCACGCGTTCGCGGTCGGTGAGCAGCTCGTGGCTCCAGTCGATCAGCGCACGCAAAGTTTGCTGCCGCGGCAGTGCGGTTCGATCGCCGCCGACCAGTAAAGCGAAGCGGTCGCTCAGGCGAGCAGCGATGCTTTCGACCGGCAAGCTCCGTGCACGGGCAGCGGCGAGCTCGAGTGCGAGCGGTATGCCGTCGAGCCGTCGACAGATGTCGGCGACCGCGGCGGCATTCTGCGCCGTCACGCGAAACGACGGCTGGGCCGCGGCGGCCCGGTCGGCGAACAGTCGCGCCGCTTCGAATTGCGCCAGGCGGTCGACGGTGATCGGCTGCGATGCGTCCGGGGTCGCGAGCGCGGGCACCGCGTAGATCGTCTCGCCCGACACGCGCAGCGGCTCACGGCTTGACGTCAGTATCTTCAGATGCGGGCCGGCCTGCAGCAGCTGCTTCGCCAGCCCCGCCGCGGCATCGACCAGATGCTCGCAATTGTCCAGGATCAGCAGCATTCTCCGGTCCGCCGCCAGCTTGACCAAGGTCTCGAGCACCGGCCGGCCCGCTTCTTCGGTCACGCCGAGCGCCGATGCCACTGCCTGCGGCACCAGCCGCGGATCCGACAGCGGTGCGAGCTCGATGAACCATACCCCATCTGGAAACGCGTCGAGCAAATCGGCCGCGATGTGCAGCGTGAGCCGCGTCTTGCCGAGTCCTCCGGCGCCGGTCAGCGTCAGCAGCCGCGTGCTGCCGAGAAGTTTCCCGATCTCCGCGAGCTCCCTCTCGCGGCCGACGAAGGAGCTCAGTTGCTGAGGAAGGTTGTTCGGCGTCGCTTCGAGTGAGCGCAGCGACGGAAAGTCCTGCCGCAGGCGCGGATGCACAAGCTGGAAGACTCGCTCGGGGCTTTCCAGGCCGCGCAGGCGCACGGTACCCAGATCGCGCAACGCGGCGTTCGGCGGAAGACGCTCGCCTAGCATCGTCGCCACTGCCTGCGACACCAGAACCTGGCCGCCGTGCGCGACGCCCATGATGCGTGCCGCGCGGTTGACCGTTCCGCCGAAGAAGTCGTTGTCGCGGCGCTCGGTCACTCCGGCGTGAACTCCGCAGCGTACGCGCAGTGCGACGCCGTGGGTCGCGGCAGGATCGGCGAGCCCCTGCTGCAGCTGGAGCGTGGCGCCGAGCGCGTCCAGCGGATCGTCGAATGCGCCGTGCGCGCCGTCGCCGCTCATCTTCACGACAATGCCGTGGTTGTCCTCCACCGCAGCGCGAACGATCGCATCGTGGCGCGCGAGCGCGACCTGCATGCGGTCGTGCTCACGATCCCACAGGCGCGTGCTGTCCTCGATGTCGGTGAAAAGGAACGTCGTGACGCCGGATGAGGCTTTCAATTCGGTGCGCCTCGAATGACATGGCGGTGAAAGTCTAGCGTCGTCGCATCGCCTTAGCCAGCCTAGCGAGCTGCTCCCGCAGCGGTCTCAGTCGCCGCGGCCTTTTTCCCATTCGCGATCGCGCGTGCGATCTCGTCCATCGCGTCGCGGCTGTTGAGCAATGCATTGTGCCCGATCCCAGCCAGCGCGACATTGCGCGCGCACGCGAGCTCGGCGCTGGCCTGCGGCGCCACCATGCTGTCGTGACGCGATCGGATCGACGTTATCGGCACCGTCGCCGGCGCGCTCTCGGCGCGATTGATGTCGGCCAGCCACGGATTTCCCGGCCGCATCTGCGCAAGGCAACGTCCGAAGAAAGTCCAGGCCAGGATGCTGCCGTGATGCGGCGTGCCGATGGTGATCAGCTGCGCGATCCGCGCCGCGCCGAAGCGCCGCAGATACGCCCGTGCCACCAATCCGCCCATGCTGTGCGCGATCAGCGCGACCCGTTCCGCGCCGGTGGCGGCGCAGATGGCGTCGATTCGCGAGGCGAGCTGACCGGCGAAATACTCGATGCCGGCAAGCGGTGGCCCGTAGTTGATCGTATACACCGGGCCCAGGCCGCGCCGCACGAGATCGCGCCGCACGGCAAACCACACGCCGTCGTTGACCGCTACGCCGTGGACCAGCAGCAAGGGCAGCGGCGCGGGCGCCGGCGCGGGGTCGCGCATCAGCAAGCGGTGCGCGATCATCAGCGGCCACGACAGCGCGACGGCACCGACTTCGGCCAGGAACAGCCGTGCGCTGGCGGCTGGGCCGAGGCGATATTCGGGCGGCCGCGGCGTGCGCCAGATCCAGCTCAGCGTGAACCAGAGCGAGGCCAGCACAAACACCGGCAGCAGGTAGGCAAGCGGAGCGCCGGCGACGAACCACCATGCCGGGTCACCGTGGGCGATCCGGTAATCCGCCCACGAGACGTAGCCAACCGCGCCGGCAGTCAACAGCAGCAGAAGAGCAATGGCCGTCATCGCGTCCGATGATACCGGACGAGGACCGGCAACTTTCCGTTGTCGAAACGCGAGCCGCGCTTACGCCGATTCGGTGCGCCAGGCCTTCAGCGCCGGGGCGACTTCGGCGAGATCGCCAATCAGCCGCACGCCTGGCAGCGATTTCCGCAGTCGGCCGGTCATTTCGCCCCCAGCCCAGAGCGCGGTCGGCGCCGCCAGGTGCCGCCGCAACATCGCTAGACCTTCGCCGGCCTGACGCAACGGAAACGCCGCCGAAAACGACAGCGCGACGATGTGAACCTTGTGCGCGATCGCGGCGCCGCGGATGTCATCGATCGGCGTCTGCGTCCCGAGCGAAATGCACTGCGCGCCTTCCGGGACCAACAGCGCTTCGACCATCAGCAAGCCGATCCCATGCTGCTCGCCGGGAAAAGTCGTCAGCAGAACCCTGGGCGCGCCGGTCTGCCGCGGAAAGGCATTGATCGCCGCGTGCAGCGCAACCTGGATCTGCTCCGTATACAAATGCTCCTCGAAGACCTGCAATTCGCCGCGCATCCACGCTTCGCCGATGGCGCGATTGAGAGGAACCAGCGTATCGAGCACGAAGCGCTGCAGTCCCTGCCTCATCAGCAGATTCGCCAGCGCGTGCTGCAGCGCCGGCGCGTTGTGACCTTTTACCAGGGCGATGACGTCTCGCTCGAGCGCGGGAGCTGCGTTATCGCGACGGGGTCCGGCGCGCGTATCGGCGAGCGTGTTGAGCTCGGCCAGCGTACGGCGCATCAGCTTGCCCGGCCGCATGCCGGTATCCATCAGCCGCTTGATCGCACGCAGCTTGGCGACCTGCTCGGGTGGGTACAGGCGCTCGGCGTTGTCGTCGCGCAGTGGATCGGGAAAGCCGTAGCGCCGTTCCCACATGCGCAGGACGTCTTTCGACAGACCGGTCTCTCGCTCGACCGCGCCGATATTCAGCGCCAATCCGGAAGTGTCTGCCATACGATAATGTCCAGGACAGGCGGCGGGGAATGCACGACTGGAGGATATTGTAGGCGGCTGTTTCCGCCGTTGTCCATGACATCATGATAGCGCTACAGGCGCGACTGCGATAAGATCCGAGCATGAATCGCCTGACGTTATTTGTGCTGGCGTCGTGCGCCGTGGTTATCGCGTTCGTCTCGGCCGTGCCGGGGTCTGCCGCCGAATCCGCAACCGGCGACCCCGCGTGTCCGGCCGTGCTGAACTACACGTTCAACCGGCTGCAGACGGGCAAGCCGGAATCGCTGTGCCAGTTTCGCGGCAAGGTTTTGTTGATCGTCAACACGGCAAGCTATTGCGGCTATACGCACCAGTACGAGGGACTGGAGGCGCTGTATCGGCGCTACCAGTCGCGCGGGCTGGTCGTCGTCGGGTTCCCGTCGAACGATTTCGGCGCGCAGGAACCGGGCAGCAACCAGGAGATCGCGGAATTCTGCCGCCTGACCTACGGCGTCCAGTTTCCGATGTTCGAAAAGACGAGTGTGACCAGTCTGAAGACGAATCCGCTCTATGCAACGCTGCTCGCCCGCACCGGGCAGGCGCCACAATGGAACTTCCACAAATACCTGGTGGACCGCGACGGAAATCGCGTCGAAAGCTTCGCCTCGAAAGTCGAGCCCGACGATCGGGCGCTGCTTGCCGCGCTGGAAAAACTGCTGAACGACAAGTCCGCATCGCCTGCCGGCTGACGCGAGACGCGGCCTTTTGTCGGCACGCGCTTCTTTGACCGGCGTCGGCGCAATCCCTTATAATTGCGGCCCTTTGGCGAATTAGCTCAGCTGGTTAGAGCAGAGGAATCATAATCCTTTGGTCCGGGGTTCGAGTCCCTGATTCGCCACCATCTTCTCCTGTCGACGCCCCCCGGCGTCGATGCGGTCTCCGCGGCCAGCGAGCGCGCTGTTGCGCCTGAACCGCGGTTGGCGTAGCCTTTCAGTTGGGGGTAACAGGACCCCCGGGATCATTCCCTCCAAGACGGTGCCCCGTCCAAATCCTGTAAGCGTTTCGCGCGAAGCGGGCACTGTCCAATCCGTAGTTCAGGTCAGTGCACAGCGCCCGCTGGATTTCGGCGCGTCTACGCCTCGCCAATATGCTCTTGGAGGCTGCTGACATGCGGTACCAACTCACACCGATTTTCTGTCGTCCCTGGTTATTGAACGGCTTGTCGCAAAAGCTGATCGAAAGCCATTATGAAAACAACTACGGCGGCGCGCTCCGGCGACTCAACGCGATCACCGAAAAGCTGGAATCCCTCGATTTCGCCGCCACGCCCGGCTTCGTTCTCAACGGACTGAAACGCGAGGAGTTGATCGCCCTCAATTCGACGTTGCTGCACGAGCTCTATTTCGCGGGCCTTGGCGGCGAGGGCAGGGATCCCAGGCCGTTCGCCGACATTCTGGCCCGCGATTTCGGCTCATTCGACCGATGGAAGAGCGAGTTCGTCGCGATGGGCAACGCGCTGGCCGGCGGCTCGGGCTGGGTGCTGCTGGTGTACGTGCCGCGCGATCGGCGGCTGATCAATCAGTACGCAGCCGACCACAGCCAGACACTCGCCGGCGGCATTCCGATCCTCGCGCTCGACATGTACGAGCACGCCTACCACATCGACTTCGGCGCCAATGCCGTCGCGTACGTCGACGCGTTCATGCGCAATATCGATTGGAGCGGAGTCAGGCTGCGCTACGACGATGCGTCGAAAGTCGAGCCGCCGCGCCCTCTGGTGCAAAAGGAATTCGAGGATATCCCTGGTGTCGCGCCGGAAGAGGTCAAGGCAATGATCGATGCCGGCAAGCCGGTCCAGATCATCGATGCCCGGCCGAAACATTACTATTCCCGTACGCAGGACATCATGGCGGGCGCCGTCTGGCGCGACCCGGAGCGCGTGCAGGAGTGGGTGGGCGAGCTGTCCCGCTCGGATCCGGTGGTCGTCTTTTGCGTCTATGGCTTCCACGTCGGATGCCAGACCGCCGGAGCGCTGCGCGAAGCGGGCCTCGATGCGGTGTACATGAAAGGAGGCCACTCGGCGTGGAAAGCGATCGGGGGGCCGACGGCGCTGCATGCCTGACATGGAATCGCGCGACACCAGCCCGGTGACCGGAAGTCCGCCGTACTCGCTCGCCCAGCTCGCTCTCTACTTCCTGAAGCTCGGCGCGATCGGGTTCGGCGGACCTGTCGCGCTGGTCGGATACATGTATCGCGAGCTGGTGGAGAAGCGCCGCTGGATCACCGAGGAAGACTACAAGGAAGGGCTGACGCTCGCGCAGCTGATGCCGGGGCCGCTTGCGGCCCAGCTTGCGATGTACCTCGGGTACGTTCATTACCGCATCGGGGGCGCCACGGTGGTGGGCATCGCATTCGTGTTGCCGTCGTTTTTGATGGTCGTCGCCATCGGCTGGGCCTACGTGCGGTATGGCGGCCTGCCCTGGATGCAGGCCGCGTTTTACGGAGTCGGCGCGGCGGTCATCGGAATCATCGCCCTTAGCGCGTACAAGCTGACCACCAAGAACATCGGCAAGGACAAGCTGTTGTGGGCGATCTACCTGGTTATCGCCGCCGTGACGGTTTGGACGCAATCAGAAAGCGTCTGGTTCTTTCTCGGCGCCGGTATGCTCGTGTGGCTGGTACGGGCGCCGCCGAAACGGTGGTTCGGCGATCGTGCCGCGCCGGCGCTCGTTGCATTCGGGCCCCCCGGGACATCGGCGTGTGCGGTGGCGACGGGACTCGATTGGCCGCTGCTTGCGCAACTCGGCGCTTTCTTCGCCAAGGCCGGAGCCTTTGTCTTCGGCAGCGGTCTTGCGATCGTTCCGTTCCTCTACGGCGGCGTCGTGCACGATTATCAGTGGCTGAGCGAGCGTCAGTTCGTCGACGCGGTGGCCGTCGCGATGATCACCCCGGGCCCGGTCGTCATCACCGTCGGCTTCATCGGGTATCTGATCGCGGGCCTGCCCGGAGCGGTGGTGGCGGCGCTGGGCACCTTCCTGCCATGCTACCTGTTCACGATTCTCCCCGCTCCCTACTTCAAGAAATACGGCAAGCGTCCGGCACTGGTGGCGTTCGTCGACGGTGTCACGGCGGCCGCTATCGGCGCCATCACCGGGGCGGTCATCGTTCTCGCTCAGCGATCGATCGTCGACCTGATCACTGCGCTGATAGCGCTCGTCGTGATCGGACTGCTGTGGAAAGTGAAGAAGCTGCCTGAGCCGTTGCTGGTAGCGCTCGCAGCGATCATCGGACTGCTAGTCTTTCCCGGCCCGCATCCATGAATCAGGCGGAGACGGGACCAACGAAAGGACGATACATGAAGTGGATCACACGGGAACGAGTCAAGGTCGATCGCGTCGCCTGTCCATGGCTGATCAAGAAATTCGTCGATCCGGACGCGACGTTCCTTTTCGTGCCGGCCGACCAGGTGATGACAGTTGCCGAGCAGGAAGCGGCCGTCCCCTATGACGTCAAAGGCGTCGAGCTCGGGCACCACGGCAAGGAATGCTCGTTCGATGCGATCGTCCGAAAATACCGTCTCGACCATGATCCGGCGCTGATATTGCTCGCCAAGATCGTAAACGGCGCCGACACCGACAATTCGCTGTGGAACCAACCCGAGGCGGCAGGGTTGAATGCCATCGCCGAGGGATTCCGGCATCTTGGCTTCGGGGACGATCACCAAATCAACGCCTCGCAGTGGATCGTCTACGACGCGCTCTATGCCTATTGCCAGGAAATGATCCGACGCGAGCTCCCCAACGGTTTGTTTGCGTAGGCGGCAACGCCAGAAACAAATGCAGCGAGGCGTAGTCTATGCGGTCGTGGCCGCTGCCCTCTTCGGAGCGAGCACGCCACTGATCAAAGGCTTGGTGGGCAACGTTGATCCGGTGCTCCTGGCTGGCTTGCTCTACGCAGGGTCGGGCTTGGGTCTCGCGATGATCATCATCGGCCGCAGATTGTTGTCGCCCCGCCGACCTGCTCTGACCCTGCCGCAAAAGGAAGAGTGGCGATGGCTCGCCGGCGCCATCTTCTTCGGTGGCGTCGTGGGACCGGTCGCGCTGATGTACGGCTTGCTGACGAGCACTGCGTCGGCGGCATCGCTTTTGCTCAATCTGGAAGCCGTGTTTACGGCCTTGCTGGCATGGTTTTTCTTCCACGAGAACTATGGCAAGCGCTTGATGCTGGGGATGCTGGCCATCGCAGCCGGTGGCGTCCTGCTGGTATGGACTCCCGATCAGACGACGCATGCCTTCTTCGGCTCGCTGCTGGTCGCAGCCGCCTGCCTTTGCTGGGCACTGGACAACAATCTGACTCGCAAGGTTTCAGCGAACGACGCGGTATTCATCGCCTGCCTCAAAGGGCTGGCCGCCGGTGGGGTGAATCTCGCGCTTGCATCAGTGCTCGGGCACACGGTGCCGTCGCCTGGCGTAGCAGGCATCGCCGCAGCGGTTGGATTTTTCGGGTATGGCGTCAGCCTTGTTCTTTTCGTACTGGCGCTTCGCCATCTCGGCAGCGCAAGAACAGGGGCGTATTTTTCGGTCGCGCCTTTCTTCGGAGCAGTGCTCGCTATGCTGCTGCAAGGCGATGCCTTGACGGGACAGCTTCTCGCTGCGGGACTACTAATGGCGGCGGGCGTCTGGCTTCATCTCACCGAGCGGCACGAACACCAGCATTCGCATCCCCCACAAGAACACTCGCATGCTCACATCCATGACGAGCATCATCAGCATTCCCATGCTCCAGGCTGGGACGGGCGCGAGCCCCACACCCACAGGCACGTACATCCCCCGCTGATTCATTCGCATCCGCACTATCCGGATGCCGACCATCGCCATCGGCACGACTAGATGTGAAGCGGACGGTTTCCGAGATGCGGGAAGCGCCCGAAACCGCGTTGCGATAAACTCCCCGACCATGCATGACGAATACCTGACGCACCTGCGCCGCACGGTCGATGCGATCCGTGCCGATGGCTTCTACAAGGCGGAGCGGGTGATAGAAAGCCCGCAGTCGTCGCAGATCCGGCTGAGCTCGGGCGCGGAGGTCCTCAACTTCTGCGCGAACAACTATCTGGGCCTCGCCGACGACCCCCGGTTGGTTGCAGCCGCGCGCGAAGGCCTCGAGCACTGGGGCTTCGGCATGGCGTCGGTGCGTTTCATTTGCGGCACGCAGGCGGTGCACAAGGAGCTGGAGCGGGCGATTTCCGCGTTCCTCGGAACCGACGACAGCATCCTGTATTCGAGCTGTTTCGATGCCAACGGCGGCGCGTTCGAAACGCTGCTCGGCGAAGAGGACGCGGTCATCAGCGACGAGCTGAATCACGCCAGCATCGTCGACGGCATCCGCTTGTGCAAGGCGAAGCGGTTTCGCTATCGCAACAACGACATGGCCGACCTCGAAGCCAGGCTGAATGAAGCGGAGACCGCCGGGGCCCGCTTCAAGCTGATCGCGACCGACGGCGTATTCTCGATGGACGGGATCGTTGCGAACCTGAAGGCGATCTGCGACCTGGCCGACCGGCATCGCGCGCTAGTGCTGGTCGACGATTCGCACGCCGTCGGCTTCGTCGGCGAAGGCGGCCGCGGCACGCCGGAATTCTGCGGGGTCGAAGGCCGGATCGACATCGTCACCGGCACGCTGGGCAAGGCGCTGGGCGGTGCGTCGGGCGGCTTCACGTCCGGGCGCAAGGAGATCGTCGAGGTGCTCCGGCAGCGTTCGCGGCCCTACCTTTTCTCGAACACGCTCGCGCCATCTATCGCGGCGGCATCGCTTCGCGTGCTGGAATTGCTCGCCGGCGGCGAAGGGATGGAGCTGCGCCGTCGCGTGCGGCGCAACGGCGAGCGTTTTCGCGCTGCGATGAGCGGCCTCGGATTCGACCTCGTGCCCGGCGCGCATCCGATCATCCCGGTGATGCTCGGGGACGCGGCGCTTGCGACCCGCATGGCCGACGCGCTGCTGGCGGAAGGCGTGTACGTGATCGGGTTTTCGTACCCGGTCGTGCCGAAGGGCAAGGCGCGCATCCGAACCCAGATGAGCGCGGCGCACACCGATGATCAGATCGACCTGGCAGTCGCGGCTTTCGCGAAGGTCGGCAAGGCGCTGGGAGCGATCAAGGAGAAACGATGAAGGCACTCGCCAAACTCGAGTCCGCCCCCGGCCTCAAGCTGACCCAGGTGAAAAAACCCGAGGTCGGCCACAACGATGTGATGATACGGATCCGCAAGACGGCGATCTGCGGCACCGACATGCACATCTGGAACTGGGACGAGTGGGCGCGCAAGACGATTCCAGTGCCGATGCACGTCGGTCACGAGTACGTGGGCGAAATCGTCGACATGGGCCAGGAAGTGCGCGGCTTCGCGATCGGCGACCGGGTATCGGGTGAAGGACACATCACCTGCGGCTTCTGCCGCAACTGCCGGGCGGGGCGCCGCCATCTGTGCCGCAACACCGTCGGCGTCGGCGTCAACCGCGAGGGCGCGTTCGCCGAATACCTGGTGATCCCGGCGTTCAACGCCTTCAAGATTCCGGACGACATTTCCGACGACCTGGCGTCGATCTTCGACCCGTTCGGCAACGCCACGCATACCGCGCTGTCGTTCAACCTGGTCGGCGAGGACGTGCTGATCACCGGCGCCGGGCCGATCGGCATCATGGCGGCGGCGATCGCCCGCCACGTCGGCGCGCGTCATATCGTAATCACCGACGTCAACGACTACCGGCTTGCGCTGGCGCGGAAAATGGGCGCGTCGCGCGCGGTCAATGTCGAGCGCGAGGACCTGGGCAACGTCATGACCGAGCTGCGCATGACCGAGGGTTTCGACGTGGGTCTGGAGATGTCGGGCGTGCCGAAGGCGTTTTCCGACATGCTCAAGCACATGAATCACGGCGGCAAGATCGCCCTGCTGGGGATCCCGCCGGCCAACATGGCGATCGACTGGAACCAGGTCATTTTCAAGGGGCTCGAAATCAAGGGCATCTACGGCCGAGAAATGTTTGAGACCTGGTACAAGATGGTCGCGATGCTGCAGAGCGGACTCGATCTCTCGCCGATCATCACGCACCACTATGCGGTCGACCAGTTCGAGAAGGCGTTCGCGACCATGCAGTCGGGCCAGAGCGGCAAGGTGATCCTCGACTGGGCGGCCTGACGCCCGCCCGCGCGGCGGCTGGCGGCCGGGTCTTTACTCTCGCTATCGACGCCTTCGCGCTCTTCGATGCCTGACGACGACATCGCCGCCCAGATTCCCACGCACCGCGCCTATCTGCTTCGCGTTGCGATGCTGCAGCTTCGCAACAGTGAAGCCGCCGAAGACGTCGTGCAGGACACGCTGATCGCCGCGCTGCAGGGCGCAGCGGGATTTTCCGGACGGTCGAGCGTCAAGACCTGGCTGACCGGCATCCTGAAGCACAAGATCGTCGACGCGATACGGCGAAAGGCGCGCGAGCCCGCATTCGCCCAGCTCGACGACGAATGCCAGATCGAGGACTTCGACGCCTTGTTCGATGCCTCGGGCCACTGGGAAAACCCTCCGGCGGACTGGGGCAATCCGGAAAGCGACCTGTCTCGCCAGCAGTTTTTCGACGTCATGCAGTTCTGCCTGGAAAAGCTGCCGCCGAATACCGCCCGGGTGTTCATGATGCGCGAAGTGATGGAGCTCGAGGGCGACGAAATCTGTAAGGAACTGACGATCACATCGACCAACCTGTGGGTCATTCTCTATCGGGCCAGGATGGCGCTCCGGCAATGCCTCGAGCAGCACTGGTTTGCCGGTAGCGCCCGTGCCGCGGGTGTCGTCAAGGGCACTTAAGTTATGGGCCTCCTTATCCGATGCAAGGACGCGAGCCGGCTGATCTCGCAGATGCAGGACGCGCGGCTTACGCCCGGAAAGCGATGGCTGGTGCGGCTGCACCTCCTGTTTTGCGACGCCTGCCGGAATTTCGAACGCCAACTCGCGGTTCTCAGGGAAGCGATGCTGCGCTACCGCAGCTAGGCGAGCCGGGCGGTAGTCGCCCGCCAGCGACCCGGACGCCGGTGTCCGGCTGGGTCCCGGTAGTGATAATCTCTAGTCCGTAACGACAGCCCGACGCTGATGGTCTCGATTTCCCTCAATGGCGCAATGTATGTCTGCCGGTCGGCGTCACCGCGGGTCGCCGATCTCGTCCGCGAGCTGGCGCTGGAGGGCAAGCGCGTCGCGGTCGAAAAGAACGGCCAGATCGTTCCTCGCAGCCGGCACGCGGAAACCATCATAAGCGCCGGGGATCGAATCGAGGTCGTCGCCGCGGTCGGCGGCGGCTAGGCCAAGCAAGATGAACGCTCCCACTGAAAACGTCGCCCTTGCGCACGACGACCCGCTGGTCGTCGCCGGGGTCGCCTACCGCTCGCGCCTGCTGGTCGGCACCGGCAAGTACAAGGACTTCGCCGCGACCAGGGCGGCGATCGACGCGTCCGGAGCGCAGATCGTCACAGTCGCGATTCGCCGCACGAACATCGGCCAGAATCCGAACGAGCCGTCCCTGCTCGACTACCTGCCGCCGTCGGAATTCACCCTTCTGCCGAACACCGCCGGCTGCTACACGGCCGACGACGCGGTGCGTACATTGCGGCTCGCGCGCGAATTGCTCGACGGACACAAGCTGGTCAAGCTCGAGGTCCTGGGCGATGCGAATTCGCTGTTTCCCGACGTCCGGCAGACGATACGCGCGGCCGAGACGCTGGTCGCGGACGGCTTCGACGTCATGGTCTACACCTCCGACGACCCGATCATCGCGCGCGAGCTCGAGGCCGTGGGCTGCGTCGCCATCATGCCGCTCGCGTCGCTGATCGGCTCGGGAATGGGAATCCTCAACCCGTGGAACCTGAAGCTGATCATCGACCAGGCGAAAGTGCCGGTGCTCGTCGACGCCGGCGTGGGCACCGCTTCCGACGCCGCTATCGCGATGGAGGCCGGGTGTGCCGGCGTGCTGATGAATACCGCCATCGCCCTGGCGAAGGACCCGGTGCTGATGGCGGGTGCGATGAAAAAAGCCGTCGAGGCCGGCCGCGAAGCGTTTCGTGCCGGCCGCATGCCGCGAAAGTTCTACGCGGCCAGCCCCAGCTCGCCGACGACCGGCCTTATCGCTTGAGCCGCACCGCCGACGCGCTCGGGCTCCCGGCGGCCCGGCACGCGTGGGTCGCGCTCTTCTGCTGCCTGCCGTTGTTCGCGCATGCCGCGCCGCTGACCCGCGCCGAGATCGAAGCCGCCTGCACCGGCGCGGAAGACACCGCCCATTGCGGCCGGTTGATCGAAGCCCTGCAACTCCCCCGCCTGCCGGGCCTCGCCCGCCGCAACGGCAACGCGTTGACCGTCTCGCTCTTTCCGTCGGGCAGCACGACCTTCACCGACAGCGACGATCCCGTCAACGGGCGCTCGTACAGCCTCTGGGATTATTTCGATGGCATCAACAGCGTCGTCCTCTACGTGACCGTTGGCGACAACGCGAGCTTTGCATTGCTGCAGCGCGCGACCGGGCGTCTGGTGGATCTGCCGGCGGAGCCGCGGCTTTCGCCCGACCGGCAGCGTTTCGCGGTCGCCGATATTTGCGCGCAGCACTGCGGCAACGAGATCGCGGTCTGGCGGGTTACGCGCGACGGGTTTCGCAAGGAGTTGCGCTGGGCTCCCACCGAGTCGTGGTCCGATGCCGGCGCGACATGGCGCGACGCCGACACGCTGACGATCGAATTCAACGTCGACCCGGCCGGCGCTCCAGCGACGATCGCGCGCAAGCTGACCGATCCTACATGGACGCGGATCGCGCCGTGAACGCGGCGAGGTTCCTGGCGGCCGCTCGCCGATGAACACAACCCGCGCGCAAATACGCCGGCCGATCCGCAGTTTTGTGCTGCGCCAGGGCCGGTTTTCGCCGGCGCAGCAGCGCGCCCGCGAGACGCTGCTGCCGCGCTTCGGCGTTCCGTACGCTCCGGCGCCGCTCGATCTGTCCGCCCTCTTCGGCCGCGACAATCCGAAGATCGTCGAGATCGGCTCCGGCATGGGGGAAGCGACTGCCGCCATCGCCGAAGCGCAGCCCGATCGAGATTTCCTGGCGATCGAAGTGCACTCTCCCGGCGTAGGCGGACTGCTGAAACTGATCGACGAAAAGGGCCTGGCCAACGTCCGCATCGTGCAGCATGATGCGGCCGAAGTCGTCGCCAACATGATCGCGCCGGGCGCCCTCGCCGGCATCCATGTGTTTTTTCCCGACCCCTGGCCCAAGAAGCGACACCATAAGCGGCGGCTGCTGCAGGCCGAGTTCATCCATGCTCTCGCACAGCGCTTGGCGCCGGGCGGCTACCTGCACGTAGCGACCGACTGGGAGGACTACGCGACCGAGGTTCTCGCGGCCGCGAGCGCCGAGCCGCTACTGGTCAATACGACGGCTTCGTTCGCGCCGCGTCCCGCTTATCGGCCGGCAACCAAGTTCGAGCAGCGCGGAGTGAAGCTGGGCCACGGCGTCTGGGATATCGTGTTCGAGCGCCGCTGACGCGGCGCATCGATGCGCAGCCCTATGCCGTTCGCCGGTCGCGCAACTTCCTGTCCGACAGCGTCAGAAGCTCGACGATGGCCGCTCCCGCGACCTCGCGTGAGAAGTGGCGGCTCACGTTGTCGCGCCCGCCCGCGGCAAGCCGCTCCCACAGAGGCTGATCCCGATAGGCGAGTACGACCGCATCGGCAAACGCCTGCGGGTCGTCGCCAACCAGGACGTCGCTTCCCGGCGTCAGGTGCATACCCTCGATCGATGGCGTTGTGGCCACCACCGGCAGACCGAAACTCATCGCCTGGTTGACCTTCCCCTTGACGCCGGCGCCGTAGCGCAAAGGGGAGATCGAGAGCCGGCAGCCCTCGAGGTACGGCGTCAGATCCGGAACGAAGCCGGCGATCACCAGGTCACTGGTCGCCAGGCCGCGAATCGTCGCCGGCGGATCAGCACCGACGATGTAGGTCTTCACACCGGGCAGCATGGTTCGAATTCTCGGCAGCACCTCGTTCGCGTACCAGAGGACGGCATCGATGTTCGGCGGATGCCGGAAGCTTCCAACGAACAGCAAGCCCGCGCGCTCACCGAACGGCCGGCCGTGCTCGTGCCGGTCGTGGATGTTGGACAGCACGATCACTTTCGCTTCCGGCGCGAGACCGGCCAACAAGTCGCGCTCGACGTCGCTTACGACGAGGGTAACGTCGGCACGCCGGATCAATGCCAGCTCCTCGGCGCGCTTTGCCGTGGCCGCTGTGCGAGCCGCGCGGCTCGCATCGAGGTCCGCCAGGCGCTCTTCGCGCAGAAAATGCAGATCGACGGTATCGAATGCGATCAGCGCGTGCGGTGCAAAGGCACGCACCGTCGCCATGTGCCGTGCTGCGATGTAGTGCCGCGACAGTATTACAAGGTCGAATTCACCGCCACGTTCGCCGAGCAGCGCCGCAAGCGAGCTCGTGTACGGATGGAACTGCACTTCGACGCCCTGTTGCTGCAATGCCTGAACGTAAGGTTTCCGGTATTCGAGATTGTCGGCGACGAACGTCACCTTGCAGGCCAGGCCGGTGAGTATGTCCATCACCTGCTGCATCCGCAGCGACCCCGAGTCCTGATCGGGTGTCAGCATGCATGCGTCGATCACCAGCGCACGCCGGCTTGCCCAACGGTCGCGCTCGCGTTCGGGCGCGACGCCGTTCACGCCGTGGCGCGCCAGCGTGGCCGACCATTTGACTGCGAAGGTGTTGCGATTGACGGTCTGGTGGCGCTTGATGCCCGACGACTCGTCGGTTCCCGAGGTCGCACCCTCGAAATGGACGATCGTCGCCGCCGGCTGGTAATAGACGAGGCGACTCGCCGCGCGCACCGCGAACGCGAGATCGGTATCCTCGTAATAGGCCGGCACATAGCGGGCATCGAAGCCGCCGAGCTCGCTGAACAGCCGGCGCGGCACCGCGAGGCAGGCCCCCGAGCAGTAATCGACCGGGCGCAGATAGTTGTACTCGGGCCGGGCCGGGTCGTCGTCGCGGCCGTAATTCCAGGCGGACCCGTCGCGCCAGACGATCCCGCCCGCTTCCTGCAACCTGCCATCCGGATACACGAGCTTCGCGCCGACCAGGCCCGCATCCGGGCGTCGATCGAACACCGCCAGCAGCGCGTCCAGCCAACCCGCTGTCACGATCGTATCGTTGTTGAGCAGAACCATGATCTCGCCGCGCGCCACGGCCGCGGCGCGATTGCAGCTGGCGACGAATCCCTGGTTGGAGGCGTTTCGCTCAAAGCGGACTCCGGTGACCGCGGCCAGGGTTTCGCGCGCCGGCTCGGGCGACGCGTCGTCGAGGACGATCACTTCGTAGCTCCCGGGCGTGTTGGCGTGCACGCTCTTCAGGCAGGTGTAGGTGAACAGCGGCTTGCCGTACATCGGCACGATGATCGAAACCCGCGGCTTGTCGACGATGGTGAAGGCGAGCGGCGCGACCGCGGCTTCCTGCGTGAATACCACGCCCGGCGGTGGAACGTAGCGGTTCGGACGAGAAAGACGCCGTGCGATACGCTTGGCCAGGGCGCCGGGACCTTCGTTGCGCAGGATGGACGCGGCAACGCCGACATAGTGCGGTGACTGGCGCAGCGCCGACCATTGCGCCCGCGCGTGCGCCCATGCGATCTTGACCTTGTGAGCGCTCTCCCGCAGCGGCGCGGTGGCCCGCCAGGTCGTGCTGGTTTCCAACTCGGCGATGCGCGCTCGCGCCGCGCCCAGCATCTGCTCGCCGCGCTCGATCTGATGCTGCAATGCCTGCTGGCTGCGCACCGCGTCGAGCAAATGCGGCGCGAGCAGCTCCGATTCGCCGCCCTGCAATTGCGCGTGCGTCGCGTCGATCGCGGCGATCCGCCGCCTGAGTTCGCTGCGCGCTTCGGCATTGCCTCCATCTACCCCCGCGGCAAAGAGCTGCGGCAGCGATAGCGCTTGGGGACCCCCTTCCGGCATCAGCCAATGACGCACGTCGAGCGCGGGCAGCGCGGCCGGATCGCGGCGCTTGCGCCCGCGCGTCGCCAGCGGGGCGAGATAGATCGCGAGATAACGTTGCGGGTCGGTCATGATCCGGCGCGCGCGACGTTCGGCGACGGCTGCGCACGCGCGGCGTCCGCACCTAGCAGCGCGGCATTCCACTCGGCCGGTGTTGCGTTCCACGGGACGAGGGAAATGCGCGGCCGTCCGGCAAGGCGCTCGGGAAAGGCGCCGAGCTCCGAGGCGACAATCGCCGCATCGGCGACTATCGCCGCCGACAGCGTGTACGAGTAGGTCTCCGGCACCTGTGACGGAAACCAGATGACATCCGGCCGTTCGGCGGCAATCAACCCGGGCAGATCGGTACTGCCGTATTCGCCCTGCACCGACAATGGCAGTTGCGGGCGTTGTCGCACCGGTTCCGACACGGCACCCAGGACGCGAAACGACAGCGGCAGGCCGCGCGCGCGCGCGTCTTCGGCGCAGGCGACGACGACGTGCAACCCCTTTTCCGGTGACAGCCTGCCCAAGGTTACGACACGGGTGACGCGACCGGGCGTCGCGAGCGCCGCTTCGGCATGAGGCAGCACCGTTATCGGCAATCCCGGAAAGTAGCGCGCAATGCGACGCTCGACATCGTGCGACGGCGCGAACACGCGCTCGGCGCCGCGCAAGAGCGTGCCGAACGTGGTCCGCCATGCGGTGATGTCCAGCGACCACTGCGCGGGGCGCACTGCGATACATGCGGCGCACCCTTCGGCGTCGGGCTCGCCGCAGTAACGGCCGTCCGTGGTAACCAGATGGTATTGCGGACAGATCGCGTAGTAGTCATGCAGCGTGCAGTCGTACGGGACACCGGTGGCCGCGGGCAGATCGAGCACGGCGCGCGGCAAGCCATGGATATGATGAAAATGGATGCGCGCCAGATCGAGGGCCAATAGCAGTGCGACCAGCGCCTGCATGTCGCCCGGCAGTCTGAAGTAGGCGGCGAAGTCTTCGCCGGGCTTCAGCCACGACAGCCGTACCGCATCGCCGCCGGCGGGCTCGATCAGCAGCACATCGCACTCTCCGCCGACAAGGCCTGCCAGCTCGTTCATGTGCTGCCGGATGCCCCCGCCCCAGGCGTGCGCGACGAACAGCAGCAGCTGTTTTTCCGACCCGGCCAGGCGCTCCAGCGCGGCGCGTCCTCGCGTTGCCCGGTCGACATCGCGGCCGAGATCGTTGCCGCGTTCGCCGGTGGAGGTGATCGCTGTATTCAAAGCCGCGCTCTTAGTCGAACTCGGCGAGCACCGGTTGATGATCCGAGGCCTGGGTTTCCTGATCGATGCGAATCGACCTGAGGCGCGGCACCAGGTCGGCGGACACGAAAATGAAATCGCAATGCTGCTCCGGTTCGTCGCGGCTCTCTTTTTCGTAGATCTTGAACGTCGCGGGGTGAGCGATCCCGGGATGCGCTGTCTCCCACGCGTCGGACAGCTGCGGCGTGTCGTCGTCGAACGGCGCCGTCATTCGCGCGTGCAGGCTATCATCCGGCTCGAGGTTGAAGTCGCCGGTGATGATCGTCGCCACAGGACGCGGATAATCGTGGAACGGGCCGCCGTCCGTTTCTACGACTTGACCCAGCCGGGCATGCCCGCTTCCCTCCGCGTATATCGCGCGCAAGGCCTCGACCTGCGCGGTACGCTTGAGCGTTCCGTAATACTCGAGGTGCGTCGTGATGATGCGCACGCCGCCGAAAGGCGCGCGCACGACGGCTTCGAGCGCGATCCTCGGCATGCCGCGCTGACCCGCATCGACGGGAAACGGCAGCAGGTGGCGAAACACCTGGCCGACCGGCAATCGCGACAGGATCAGGTTACCGAAATGGCGCCGCTGCCCGGGCTCGCCGGGTACATCGACGATTGCGCCAGGCACCGCTGTGAAATCGGGCAGCTGCTGCGCGATCTCAGCGAACTGATTTTCGCCGCGACTGCCGGCGAGCCTGGGATCGGGAAAGTTGCTCGCTATTTCCTGCAGGCACAGCACGTCGAAATCGGCCAGCGCCTTGGCGTGCGCCACAATCCGCGCCGGATCGACTCGCCCGTCGACCCCGCGGCACCACTGCACGTTCCAGGTAATGATTTTCATCGGTCGTTGCTTTAGTTGAAAGACGCGCCGTCGTCGGGTCCCGCGACGGGCGTCGCGAAGACCGGGGGCCTCATTTGATTCCCGCGCGCATGAACGATTGCACGAATTGCCGCTGGAAGAGAAGAAAGCCGACCAAAAGCGGCGCGGTGGTCAGCAGCGTGGCCGCGGTGATGATCGACCAGTCGATGCCCTGATCGGTTGACGAGAACACCTGCAACCCGACGGTCAGCGGACGCGACTCCACCGAGTTGGTTATGATCAGCGGCCAGAGAAAATTGTTCCAATGATAGCTGACGCTGACCAGGGCGTAGGCAATATAAACCGGGCGCGCCAGCGGCACATAGACCTTCCACAGGATCTGTAGCGGATTGCAGCCCTCGACGCGCGCCGCCTCGTCGAGCTCCTTCGGCACGGTTTTGAACGTCTGCCGCAGCAGAAAAATGCCGAATGCGCTCGCCATGTAGGGCAACCCGATCGCGACTATGGTGTCGCGCAGGCCCAGCGCATTCATTGTCCGGTAGTTCTCGACGATCAGGACGTCGGGCATCACCATCAGCTGCACCAGCACCAGCGCGAACAGCACATTGCGGCCGGGAAACTCGAAGCGCGCCAATCCATAGGCGGCTAGCGTGCACAGCACCAATTGCGCGGCGAGCACCATCGTGCACAGCAGGACGGTATTGAGGAAATAGCGGGCGAAAGGCGCCGCGTGCCAGGCCTTGACGAAATTCTCCAGCGTCAGCGGCGCCGTCGGCACGAAACGCGTCGAGAACTCGCCCGGATGAAACGCGGTCCAGAATGCATAGGCGAGCGGAAGCACCCAGAGCAGCCCGAGCATCCACGCGGCCGCGGTTTCCGCGCCGCGGCCGAATCCTCGCGTCTGATAGGCAGCTGAACTCATTGTCATTGGTAATGCACCTTGCGCTCCAGAAACCAGAACTGCGCAAGCGCGGCGGATCCCAGCAATGCCAGCAGAACGATCGTCAATGCTGCTGCGTAGGCCGAGTCCTGGAAGCGAAAACCGATTTCGTAGATATAGTAAAGCAGCAATTCGGTGGCATTGTCGGGTCCGCCACGGGTCATCACCACGACATGATCGACCAGACGAAAGGCGTTGATGACTGCGTTTACCAAAACGAACAACGTGGTCGGCATCAGCAGCGGCAGCGTCACCCGGCGGAAGAAGTACCACCGCGATGCGCCCTCGATCGCTGCCGCTTCGGCCAGATTCGGCGACATCTGTTGCAGCGCCGCCAGGTAGAAGATCATGAAAAACCCGGCCTCTTTCCAGACCGCGACGATCATCAGACAGCCGAGCGCCGAATTCCTGCTGCCAAGCCAGTTTTGCGCTGAAAGTCCGAATGCGCCGCGAAACTGCTCGAGCAGCCCGTACTCGGGCGTGTAGAAGAACAGCCAGATGTTGGCCACCGCGATCATCGGCAGGACCGTCGGCGTGAAGTACGCGAGCCGCAGAAAGCCGCGTCCGGCGAGCTTGCCGTTGACCCAGACGGCCATCAGCAACGCAAGCCCGATCGAAAGCGGAATCGTTCCCGCGGCGTACCACAGGTTGTTGGTCAGCGACTTCCAGAAGATCGGGTCGTCGGCGAGCTGGCGGTAGTTCTCGATGCCGACAAAGACCGCCGGCCGCGCGGCCTTCGGCGTCGACTCGAAGCTGTGCAATAGCGTGGTGACGGCCGGATAATGCGTGAACAACGCCAGCATCGCCGCGGCGGGAAGCAGCAGCAACCACCCGTAGAGCCAGTTCGCGGTGCGGGTCATCGAGCCGATCCCTCTCCCCGCTGCCGGGGAGAGTATGGAATGCCGAGCGATGGCGCCCTCATCGTCGACGCCGACACGAGCCGGTTACTTGCGATAACTCTTCAACAGCCGGTCGGCTTCGCGCTGAGCATCCTTCATGGCCTGCTCGGGCGATTTGCTACCGGTGAGCGCTGCCTGCAGACCGTCGTTCAGCGCCTTGGTGACGCGTTGATTGTCATGGGTGGACAGTTCCGCCACAGCGAATTGAAGCTGGTCGCGCGCGACCGCGGCGGGGGGAAACTCGGCGACGTACTTTTTCATCTCCGGCGTTTCCCATGCGTCCGGGCGCACGGCGACGTATCCGGTGTCGATGCCCCACTGTGCCGCGCGCGCGGGCGACGTGATCCATTTGACGAACTTGAATGCCGCGGTCTGCTGTTCCGGCTTCGTCTGCTTGAACAGGTAGAAGTTGCCGCCGCCGGTCGGGCTGCCGCGCCGCTTGTTGGCCGGCAGCATCGCGACACCGAAGTCGAACTTTGCGTTGCTGCGCACGTTAGTCAGGTTGCCGGTCGTCGTCCACATCATCGCGACCTTGCGCTCGAAGAAGTCCTTCGGTGTCGTTCCCCACTCGACGATGCCTTCCGGATGCGCCTTGTATTTGGCGGTAAGGTCGACCCAGTATTGAACCGCTTCGATGACGGCCGGCTTGTCGTAGTACGTCTCGGTTCCGGCAGCGTTCATCAGCTGCACGCCGTTTTCGGTCGTCAGCCCCTGGAACAGCCAGTAAGGAAATCCCGACGCGGGAATCTGCACGCCCCACTGTGTGACCTTCCCCGAGGCGTCGCGCTTGGTCAACTTCTGCGCGTATTCGGCCATTTCCTTCCACGTCTCGGGTGCATGGTTGGGATCGAGCCCCGCTTCCTTGAACATCTCCTTGTTGTAATAGAGCACGATCGTCGAGCGCTGGAAGGGAATGCCCCAGGTCTTGCCGCCGGTCTGGCTGTTTTCCATGAACGCCGGGTAAAAGCCCTGCAGCCACGCCCGGTCCTCCGCCGTCTTTATCAGCGGGTCCCACGGCACGATCGCATCCTCGTCGATCAGCGTGTACATGTCTGTCGATAGCAAGACCGACATCGCCGGCGCGTCGTTGCTCTTGACGGCGGTGAGCGCCTTGGTGATCGAATCCTGGTAGGTGCCCGAATAGATCGGATGGACCTTGATCCCCGGATTCTCCTTTTCGAAATCGGTGGCGAACTTGTCGATGATCTTGGTGATCGGTCCGCCGACGGCAACCGGGTAATAGAACGAAATGTCGACGGGTGCCTGCGCGATGACCAGGCTCGACAGCGCGGCGGCGGCGAGCGCCACCAGCCAGCGCGAAATCGTGACGTACTTCATCGGATCTCCTCCTCTTGACTGCGTTGGATGCTGGAGCCTAAGCGACCATGGTTGCGGGTTGATGATTCCACTCGACCTCGCGCCGCATTTGCGTCGCGCCGTCGAAAAAATGCGCGGCGGCGCTCGCCCAGCCGAGCCGTACCTTGTCGCCGTGCTGCAGGCCGGTACGCCCGCTGACCCGTACGGTCAGCGGCTGGTCGCCGACGCGGCACGCGAGCAGCGAATCGGCGCCCAGGTACTCGACCGAGTCGACCGATCCGGCAACACCGTCTTCGCGCCCCAGAACGACGTGCTCGGGGCGCACGCCCAAGGTCGCGCCGGCCAGATCGGCCGTCGCCACCGGCGGTCCGCTCGTGCCGGCGATGACCGCACCGGCAGCGCCTTGCTCGAGCCGCAGCAGATTCATCGGCGGCGTTCCGATGAAGCGTGCGACGAAGGCGTTGACCGGGTTTTCATAAAGGTCGGCCGGCGTGCCGTTCTGCTCGATGCGACCGCCGGAAAGAAGGATGACCCGATCCGCCATGGTCATCGCCTCGACCTGGTCGTGCGTCACGTAGACCATCGTGATGCCCAGCGCGCGCTGGAGCTTGCGTATCTCCTGCCGCATCTCCTGTCGCAGCTGCGCGTCGAGATTGGACAGCGGCTCGTCCATCAGGCAGACCGGCGTCTCGGCGATGAAGGCGCGGCCCAGAGCGACCCGCTGCTGCTGGCCGCCCGAGAGCTGCGATGGCCGGCGATCAAGCAGCGTGGTCAGCCCGAGAAGTCCCGCGACCCTCTGCAGGCGCCGCTCGCGCTCCGAAGCGCCGATGCGACGCACCCGAAGGCCGAACACGATGTTTTCGGCGACGCTCAAATGCGGGAACAGCGCGTAGTTCTGGAAGACCATCGAAATGCTGCGCTCCGCCGGCGGAAGGCCAGTGACGTCGCGTCCGTCGATCGAAATGCGCCCGTGGTCGGCCAGATCGAGGCCGGCGATCAGCCGCAAGGTCGTCGACTTGCCGCAGCCGGAAGGCCCGAGCAGGACGTTGAGCGTGCCGGCATCGAGAGAAAAAGAAAGCCCCTCGACCGCCCGCACCATGCCGGCTGCGGTCGTCCAATGCTTGCTGACGTTCTCGACGACGATTGCCGACAATGCTCCCCCTGGCACCGGCAGACCTCGCGCTTGACGCGGCGTTGCATGCGGCTTCCGGCCCGCCATCATAGCAAACAGCTCGCGTCCGGCGATCGCGGCACCGCCCGCTGCCGGAGCGCGTTTCCGGGCGATTCAGCCGAACAGGGCTTGAAGCGCGGCGCCCGGGTCGGGTGCCCGCATGAAGGCTTCGCCGACCAGGAAAGCCCCCACCCCGTGGCGGCGCAGCGACGCGACGTCGCCCTGCGTCAGAATGCCGCTTTCGGTGACGACCAGCTTGCCGATGGGTACGCTGGGGAGGAGATCGATCGTGGTCCGCAGTGACACGGCGAAGGTGCGCAGGTTGCGGTTGTTGATGCCGACCAGCGAAGTCTTGAGCTTGAGGGCGCGGTCAAGCTCCTGCCGGTCGTGCACCTCCACCAGCACGTCCATGCCGTAGTCGAGCGCGCAGGCCTCGAGCGTCGCAAGGCGCGCGTCTTCCAGCGCGGCGACGATCAGGAGGATCGCGTCAGCCCCAAGCGCGCGCGACTCCGCGACCTGATATTCGTCGATGATGAATTCCTTGCGCAGCGCCGGTAATGCGCATGCGTTGCGCGCGTCGACCAGATATTCCGGAGCGCCCTGGAAAAAAGGCCGGTCGGTGAGCACCGAGAGGCAGGTCGCCCCTGCCTGCTCGTACGATGCCGCGATGGCGGACGGATCGAACGGATCGCGCAAGATGCCCCGGCTCGGGCTCGCCCGCTTGATTTCCGCGACGACGGCGGGCGCACCCGCGGCGATTCGCCGCCGGATCGCGCGCTCGAATCCCCGTGGCGCGGGGGCGGCGCGCGCGGCGGCCTCGACCTCGGCGAACGGGCGCGAGAGTTGGGCCCCGATGACTTCCTCGGCCTTGGTCGTGATGATCCTGGCCAGGATGTCGCGGTCGCGACGCTGCGGCGGCTTCACTTGGCGCCAGCGCCGAGTTTTTGCGTTGCGGCGACGAACTGATCGAGCTTTCGCCTGGCAGCACCCGAGACGACGGCGGCGCGTGCCCGCTCGATCCCCTCGGGAATCGTCGCGGCGGCGTTCGCTGCATACAGCGCGACACCCGCGTTGAGCACGACGATTTCGCGCGGCGTGCCCTCGATGTTGTCCAGCGCCTCCAGCAGCATCGTCTTCGATTCGAGCGCATCCTCGACCTTGAGGCCCCGGTTGGAAATCATCTTCAACCCGAAGTCCTCGGGATGGATCTCGTATTCGCGCACTTCGCCGTCCTTGAGCTCGCCGACCATTGTCGCCGCACCGAGCGAAACCTCGTCCATCCCGTCCTTGCCGTAGACGACCAGAACATGCTTGCTCCCGAGGCGCTGCAGCACGCGGACCTGGATGCCGACCAGGTCGGGGTGGAACACGCCGAGCAGCTGGTTCGGCGCGCCGGCCGGATTGGTCAGCGGCCCGAGGATATTGAATATGGTCCGGATGCCCAGCTCCTTGCGCACCGGCGCCGCATGCTTCATCGCGCTGTGGTGGTTGGGCGCGAACATGAATCCGATGCCGGTCTCGGCGATGCACGCAGCGACCTGCTCGGGCTTCAGCATGATGTTGGCGCCGAGCGCCTCGAGAACGTCGGCACTTCCTGATCGCGACGACACCGAGCGGCCGCCGTGCTTCGCCACGCGCGCGCCGGCCGCGGCGGCCACGAACATCGACGCGGTCGAAATGTTGAACGTATGCGAGGCATCGCCGCCGGTGCCGACGATGTCGACCAGCCGCTCGTGGTCGGCAACCTCGACCTTGGTCGAGAACTCGCGCATCACTTGCGCCGCCGCGGCGATCTCTCCGATCGTTTCCTTTTTTACGCGCAGGCCCACCGTCAGCGCGGCGACCATCACCGGCGACGCCTCGCCGCTCATGATCTTGCGCATCAGCGCGAGCATCTCATCGTGAAATATCTCGCGGTGCTCTATCGTGCGCTGCAACGCCTGCTGCAAGTCGATGGACATCGATGGCTCCGTCTGGTCTGGTTCTAGTGCGCAGCTAGGAAATTCGCCAGAAGCGCATGACCGTGCTCGGTCAGGATCGCTTCAGGGTGAAACTGGACCCCCTCGACCGCAAGCTCACGATGGCGCACGCCCATGATCTCTCCGTCTTCGCTGGTGGCGGTGACTTCCAGGCAGGCCGGCATCGACTCGCGCTCGATGACCAGCGAATGATAGCGGGTAGCGGTCAGAGGGTTGGCGAGACCGGCGAACACCCCGCTGCCGCTGTGCGCGATCGTCGAGACTTTTCCGTGCATGACGCGCTGCGCGCGAACGATGCGGCCGCCGAACGCCTGCCCGATCGCCTGGTGGCCCAGACAGACGCCGAGTATCGGTATCCTGCCGGCGAAGCGCTCGACCAGTGGCACCGAGATCCCCGCCTGGTCCGGTGTGCACGGCCCCGGCGAAATGACGATTTTTTCCGGCTGCCACGCAGCTATCTGTTCGAGCGTAATCGCATCATTGCGATGGACGTGCACATCCGCGCCGAGCTCGCCCAGATATTGGACCAGGTTGTAGGTAAAGCTGTCGTAGTTATCGATCATCAGCAGCATGGATCAATCCTGGATGGCGTCAATAGCTGTAACCGAATGCCGCGATGTCGCGGGCGAACCGCTGCTCGAACAACGCCCGGCATTCGTCGTCGAAATAGCTGCGGTACGGCAGGTGCTCGCCGACGTTGGATCCGCGGCAGCGTCACGCGAGACCGGGCCAGCCGGTCGCAGACGGTGTCGAAATCCCGCTGCAACGATTCGTAGCGAATCAGGAAATCGGCCACGCACCGTCCTTGCGCCTCGAACAGGATGTCGACTTGAGGGCGCATCAGGTGCCGGTAGTCGTGGCCTTCCAGCGGAGGGTCGAGCAGCACCTCGCGCAACGTCCGCGAGCGCGTGCTGGCACAGTACTTCCATCCCGACACGAAGCGGTCCCAGGGATTGCGGACGACGGAAAAAACGAAGTAGTCGGCCGGACGTCGCGCGTAGTCGGGACTCAGCACGCCATCGTTCATGAAGTGATAGTCCGGATTGCGCCGCAGCAGTCCGAACGTCCGCATAATGGCCCTGCCGGCGCACTTGTGCTGATGAATGAAAACGCATTCGTGTTGCCGGCTGATCATCGGCAGCGCATCATGGCCCGCTCGCGATAACATGCGTGCTGCCATGCCTGTCCCGATTCAGATGCTGTGGGTGGAAGGCCGATTGAGTCCGCTGGAGCGTCTTTCGATGGCCAGCTTCACGCAGTGCGGCCACGCTGTGCATTTGTACACCTACGGACAGGTGGACGGCGTTCCGGAAGCGGTGACCGTGCTCGATGGCCGGGTCATCCTTCCTGAAGCGCGTATCTGCCGCTACGGCCCCGCTGCGGGGCGGGGCGAGGGAAGTCTCGCGCTGTTCGCCAACCTGTTTCGATACGCGTTGCTCGAACGCCTCGGCGGCGTCTGGAGCGACTGCGACATGGTTTGCCTCAAGCCGCTCGATGCGGCGCTCGCCGCCGACTATCTGATCGCCACTGAGTACCGCGACGCTGCCCGGCAGATCGTGCTCGCCAACAACTGCCTGCTCAAGGTTCCGGCGAAATCGCCTTTCATCGCCGAGTGCAATGCGATAGCAATGAGCGTCGACCCGGAAAAATCGGGCTGGGGTGAGCTCGGCCCCAGAATGGTCACCGCGCTGGTGGGCAAGCACGAGCTGCAGCGTTTTCTCGCGCCTCCCTGGGCGTTCTCTCCGCTGGGCTGGTGGGAGTTCCGGCGCCTGGCCGAGGACACACCCCTGGAGTGGCCTGAGGGCACGCTTGCGTTGCACAGTTTCAACGAAATGTGGCGTCGCAACGGCCTGGACAAGCACGCGCGGTATGGCGCGCAATCGCCGTTCGAGCGGCTGAAGGCGCGATATCTGGCCGGTTCGGAAGAAGAGGGTACGCGCGCCGGCGCCGACCAGGCCGTTCGCATCGCGCCGGCAGACGAGCCTCGCGACAGCTGATGCGATGCCGACCGGTCGGCCGCGAGCGCCGGCGCTAAGCTTCGGCGTCGAGTCCAAGCTGCACCATGTCCGCGGCGCGCAGCAGCGCGCGCAGCTTGTTCATCGTCTCCTGCCACTCGCCTTCCGGCGAAGAATCGTGGACGATGCCGCCGCCGGCCTGCGCGTAGAGCATGCCGTCCTTGATCACCGCCGTGCGCAGCGCGATCGCCGTATCCATATCGTCCTGGAAGCTGATGTAGCCGACCGCGCCCGAATAAATGCCCCGGCGCGTCGGCTCCAGCTCATCGATGATTTCCATCGCGCGCACCTTCGGCGCGCCGCTGACCGTTCCAGCGGGGAATGCCGCGCGCAGGACGTCGATGCTGGTAAGCCCGGGCTTCAGTGTTCCCTCGACGTTCGAAACGATGTGCATCACGTGCGAATAGCGCTCGATCACCATGCGGTCGGTGACATGTACTGTCCCGGTTTGCGCGACGCGGCCAACGTCGTTTCGTCCCAGATCGAGCAGCATCACGTGCTCGGCGATCTCCTTCGGGTCGGCGAGCAGCTCGGCGGCCAGCGTCTCGTCGGCCTCGCGCGTCGCGCCGCGCGGCCGCGTGCCCGCGATCGGCCGAAGCGTGACGCCGGTGCCCTCCTTGCGCACCAGAATCTCGGGAGAGGCGCCGACGACGTGGAAATCGCCGAAGTCGTAATAGAACATGTACGGCGAGGGATTGAGCGAACGCAACGCGCGGTACAAGGAGAGCGGGGGTGCTGCAAACGGCCGCTGCATGCGCTGCGATATCACGACTTGCATCACGTCGCCGGCGGCGATGTATTCGCGCGAGCGGGCCACGGCGGTCTGATAGGGCTCGGCCCCGAATTCGCTCTCGGCGACGCTGACTTCGGTCGCCGTCTGGTAGGGGATGGACACCGGGTCGCGGAGCTTGCGCCGAAGCGCCTGCAGCCGGTCGCGTGCCTCCCAGTATGCATTCGGCTCGGCCGGATCGGCGTATACGATCAGCGAAATCTTGCCTGACAGGTTGTCGACGACCGCGAGCTCCTCGGTCAGCAGCAGCAGGATATCGGGCACGTCGGCCAGCGCAGGCGAAGCGGCGGGGGCGGAATCGGCGAGCCGGTGCTCGATGTGGCGGACCGTGTCGTAGCCGAAATAGCCGGCGACGCCGCCGCAAAAGCGCGGCAGCCCGGGCCGAGGCGCGGCGCGATAGCGACGCAGGAACTCGCCGACGAAGGCCAGAGGATCGCCTTCGTGGCGCTCGACGATGCCCCCCCGGTCCTCGACCTCGATCGAGCGACCGCGGCTTCGGATCCGGACCTTGGCCGGCAGGCCGATGAACGAGTAGCGCCCGAAGCGTTCGCCCCCGACGACCGATTCCAGCAAATAGGTAAAGCGCTGGTTGGCGAGCTTGATATAGAGGGAGAGCGGCGTGTCGAGGTCGGCGAACGACTCGAGCACGAGCGGAATGCGGTTGTATCCCTGCGCCGCGAGCGCGCGGAATTCGGCTTCGGTCATGATGCTCCAACGGTTTTTCTACAACTGCAACGACACTGCGAAGGCGTCGCGTTCAGCCCGCGACGCCGGGGCGGATTACGATGGGCGCCGCCAGCGCCAATCGTTGCCGCGCGGCGATGACCATCGGCCGCTTTTGCAGTTGTGAACGTCGAAGCCCATCGTTCAACCTAGTCGTAACCGTTCCGGGAGTTCATCCAGCGAGGAAACTATACCATCGCAGTCGAGGCTTTGCACGGGCCGTCCCTCGTTGTAGCCGTAAGGCACGCAGAAAACCGGGCATCCGGCCGCGCGCGCCGCCTGCGTATCATTGGCCGAATCGCCGAGCATCAGCAGACGGTCAGGCGCGACGCAAAAATGCCTGGCGGCATGCTGCAGCGGCAGCGGATCCGGTTTTTTCGCCTCGAGCGTATCGCCGCCGACGACCAGGCTGAAATACGCGCCCAATCCGGCCTGGGCAAGGTGCGGTCGCACGAAACGGCTGGTCTTGTTGGTCACGCAGGCAAGTCCGAAGCCCGCGCTGGCGAGCCTCTCCAGGCCTTCGCGCACGCCGGGAAATACGACGGTCTCGCGGCCGAGAACGCGCTCATAGTCGGTTTCATACAACGCAAGCGCGCGCGCTTCGTCGCTCGGCGTCGGCGGCGATCCTTGCGCCGCGGCGAGTGCCCGCCGGACCAGATTCGCCATGCCCTTGCCGACCATCGCGCGTATCGTGTCCTTCGGCAGCGCCGGCCGGTTCAGGCGCGCCAGCATCAAATTGATCGCCGTCGCCAGGTCGTGGATGGTGTCGAGCAGCGTACCGTCGAGATCGAAGGCGATCGCGCGCACGCGAATACGCGGGGATGGTGCGATCGTCATGCGGATACTCCCGGACGAAAAGCAGCGGCGCGCCCGGCCGCATTCGCCGCGGCGCGCATCGCGGCGATCGTCTTCGAATAGTCGCCGCTGCCGAAAATCGCCGATCCGGCAACGAAGGTGTCCGCGCCCGCGCGGGCGGCCGCGCCGATGTTGTCGATCTTGACGCCGCCGTCGACCTCGAGCCGGATCGACCTTCCGCTGCGCGCCGCGACGGCGTCGATGCGCTCGCGCGCCAGCGAAAGCTTGTGCAAGGCCTCGGGAATGAACGACTGGCCGGCGAAGCCCGGATTGACCGACATGATCAGCACCAGATCGAGCACGTCGAGCACATGGTCGAGGCACGAAAGAGACGTCGCAGGATTGAGCACGAGGCCCGCCCTGCAGCCGCGCTCGTGTATCAAGCCGATCGTTCGATCGACATGGTCGCTCGCCTCGGGATGAAAGCTGATGATCGCTGCCCCCGCGTCGGCGAATGCAGGGACGAGTGCGTCGACCGGTCGCACCATAAGATGCACGTCGATCGGGACGCCCGCGTGAGGCTTCAGCGCTGCGCACACCAATGGTCCGACCGTCAGGTTCGGAACGTAATGATTGTCCATCACGTCGAAATGGATCAGGTCTGCGCCGGCCTCGATCACGGCGCGCACTTCCTCGCCGAGCCGGGCGAAATCGGCGGAGAGAATCGACGGTGCGATCTGGACCTCGCGCATGGCGTTATAATCGCTCAGGGAAAGACCTGAAGAGCACGCCGATGGGCGAGTCCAGCAAATACGAGATCACCGTCGAGCCGCGGGCCACATACGTCGAGGACCAGTCGGATCCGTCGAAGAACCAGTATGTATTTGCCTACACCATCTCGGTGACCAACACCGGGACGGTACCCGCTCAGCTGATCAGCCGGCACTGGATCATCACCGACGCCAACAACAAGGTCATGGAGGTCAAGGGCCTCGGCGTCATCGGCCAGCAGCCGCTGCTCAAGCCGGGTGAAAGCTTCGAGTACACCAGCGGCACGCATCTGGAAACGGCGGTGGGCACAATGCATGGCACCTATCAGATGGTGGCCGAAGACGGCCAGCATTTCGACGCGCCGATCCCTTCGTTCACGCTTTCGGTGCCGCGCATTCTGCATTAGTGTCCGTTTGCTCCGATTCGTCTGAACGCGCCGGTCTTTTCCTACCCGCGCCGCTCACGTTGCACCTCAGCCTCCGGCTTCGCCGTCGCCTTCGTTCGTATCCTTCGGGGCACGCGGGGGATTCTTGCGCCGGCCGCCCATGGTAAACCAGACGATAAACACAGCGAGCGCCAGCGCCACCAAGGCCTCTAGCAACAGCCATTCCATCGGCTCGCCTTTCCATCGGCTGCTGGCCGCGGTACTGGTCGCGTCCATTGCCGGTTGCATGACGACGCCGCCCGCGCCGCCATCGGTGGTGCCCGCGCCGTCCGAACCGGCGAAGGCGGTGTTGCGCATCGCCACTTACGCCGCAATTCCAGGTTGGCGCGACGACAGCGCGCCGGCGGCGTGGCCGGCATTCGTCGCGGGCTGCACGCCGCTCCTTCAGTCACCCGCTGCGTCGATCTGGCGTGAAAGCTGCGACGCCGCGCCAGCCGTCGATCCGCGCAGCGATACCGAGGTGCGCGCGTTTTTCGAATCGCATTTTACCCCATACCAGCTGACCGGCGCCGATGGACGCGACACCGGCGTCGTAACAGGCTACTACGAGCCCCTGCTGCAGGGCAGCCAGGCGCGAACAGAACGTTATCGCTTTCCGCTCTACGCGGTGCCCGACGACTTGCTCGTCGTCGATCTCGGAGAGCTCTTCCCCGAGCTAAGCGGCAAACGCGTGCGCGGCCGTCTCGAAGGCCGGCGCGTCGTTCCCTACTGGCCGCGCGCGGACATCGAAGCGGGACGTGCGCTGCTCGCCGGCAAGGAACTGGTCTGGGTCGACGATGCGGTCGAGGCGTTCTTCCTGCAGATCCAGGGCTCGGGCCGGGTCCAGCTTGCCGAAGGCGGAGTACTGCGGCTCGGTTACGCCGATCAGAACGGGCAACCATTCCGTTCGATCGGACGCTTGCTGGTCGAGCGCGGCGAATTGCCGCTGGCACGCGCGTCGATGCAGGGGATCAAGCAGTGGGGTCGCGAGCACCCGGAAGCATTGCCCGCATTGCTGGCCGAGAATCCGAGCTATGTCTTCTTTCGCGTCATCACTCCGGACCCCGCGGCGGCGATCGACGGGCCGATCGGAACTCTCGGCGTTCCTTTGCTGCGAGAACGGACGATAGCCGTCGATCCGACGATCGTACCGCTGGGAACGCCGGTGTTCCTGGGAACCACTTATCCGCTTTCGGACCGGCCGCTGCAACGCCTGGTGCTGGCGCAGGACACCGGCGGCGCGATCAAGGGCGTGTTGCGCGCAGATTTCTTCTGGGGCTTCGGCGACGACGCCGGTCGCGAGGCAGGTCGCATGAAGCAGGCGGGCAGGATGTGGCTGTTGTGGCCGAAGGGCGCGCCGCTTCCCTATTGAGTTGACTGCGAGGAGCGCGTCAGCTTCCTGGCAGCGCGTGCAGCGGCGGGAAAAAAAGCTCCTTCCAGGACGCCGGCTTGGCCTTGATGGTCCCGACGCGCGCCATGAATTCGGCGTAGCGCATCGTGCCGTCGGGGACGGTCGAAAATTTCGAATCCGGATCGCTGAGGATGCGAACGACTTCTTCGGGCGACGACTTCTGCTTCGACACCGCGATATAGATCTCGGCGGCGCGCCGCTTGTCGGAGGCGATCAGCGCATTGGCCTCGTTCATCGCAGCGATGAACGCCGCGATGAGCTTCGGGTTGGCTTCGAAAAAGCGCCGGCTGGTGTAGGTCATGTCCAGCGTGATGTTGCCCAGCAGGTCGACCGAGTTGAACACGCGGTGCAGGCCGGGCGTCGCGTTCTCGATGTAGGAAAACGGCGGTGAGGCCATGTGGCTGTCGATCTCGCCCCTGCCGGAAAGCAGCACGGTCAGCGCCTCCGGATGCGGCAGTGCGACGGTGATCGGATCGAGCTTCGCATAGTTGGCGTCGCCGAACTCCTTCGCCGCGGCCATATGAAGCAGCACGGCAGGAAGCGAGGTCTTGATGCCGGGGACGGCGATCCGGTCCTTATCGGTAAAGTCCTTCAACGATTTGATGCTTGCATTGCGGGTCATCAGATACATCGACGACGAGCTCATGCCGGTCAGCCCGCGAACCTCCTGCGCCGGATTGTCCTTGGCCTTCGCCCATAGGGTAAGAAACCCCGGCACCCCGCTCGACGCGATGTCCAGCGCCCCCGAAAGCATCGCATCGTTGATCACGTTGCCGCCGTCGAGCACCAGGTAGCTCGCCTTGACGCCGGGTAGCCCTGCCGCAGCGGCGTGCTTTTCGACAAGTTTCTCACTCGCCATCACCATCAGCGGCAGATAAAGCACGCCGTAGCCGTGCGAAATCCGGACTTCGGCGACTTCGGCCGACGCCACCGGCGACATCGCGAGCGCCAACCCGGCGGTGCACGCGACTCCGAGGCGCCGCAGCCTTTCGGTCAGGATCATCGCTTTTTGCGCTGGTTCAACCGGCGGCCTCGAGCACGCCATGCGCCTGCGCGTCGGCATGATACGAGGATCGCACCAGCGCGCCGACGGCGGCATGCTCGAAGCCCATCGCATATGCTTCGCGCTCGAACATCGCAAATCCGTCCGGATGCACGTAGCGCAGCACCGGGAGATGCGAAACGGTCGGCTGCAGGTATTGGCCGATGGTGAGCATATCGATGCCGTGCGCGCGCATGTCGCGCATCACCGCGAGTATTTCCTCGTCGGTCTCTCCCAGGCCCACCATCAGTCCCGACTTGGTCGGAATATGCGGAAAGCGCGCCTTGAACGCCTGCAGGAGCCGGAGCGAATTCGCATAGTCGGATCCCGGCCGCGCCTGGCGGTAGAGGCGCGGCACCGTCTCCAGGTTGTGGTTCATCACGTCGGGGGGCGCCTGCACGAGGACGTCCAGCGCGCGCTCGAGCCTCCCGCGAAAGTCGGGCACCAGCACTTCGATCCGCGTCGCCGGCGAGCGTTCGCGCACCGCGCGTATGCAGTCGACGAAATGCTGCGCCCCGCCGTCGCGAAGGTCGTCGCGATCCACGCTCGTGATCACCACATAGGCGAGCTTCAGCGCCGCGATAGTCGCGGCGAGATTCGCCGGCTCGTCGGCATCCAACGGCAGCGGCCGGCCGTGCCCGACGTCGCAGAACGGGCAGCGACGCGTGCAGATGTCGCCCATGATCATGAACGTCGCCGTGCCCTTGCCGAAGCACTCGCCGATGTTCGGGCAGGAAGCCTCTTCGCAAACCGTGTGCAGCTTGTGCTCGCGCAGGATGCGCTTGATCTCGTGAAAGCGCGGTGACGAAGGCGCGCGCACGCGAATCCAGTCGGGCTTCTTCAATCGCTCGGCGGGCACGATCTTGATGGGAATGCGCGCGGTCTTCGCGTCCCCCTTGTGCTTGATGCCGGCGGCGTTGGCCGGAGTTTCCGGCGGGCGGGTATCGGTCATCGGTCGGGGGTGGCATCGAGCGCGGCGTCGAGCGCTGCGACCAGCCGCGATTCGATTTCGGCGCGCGGCGCATCGATCCCGAAATCGCGCAAGCGGGTCACCGCGAGGCCGCGGTACCCGCAGGGATCGATGTCGGCGAACGGGGCAAGATCCATATCGATATTGAACGCCAGGCCGTGGTAGCTGCGTCCGTTCCTGATCTTGAGGCCGAGCGCCGCGATCTTGGCCTCGCGACCGCCCCGGTCGACGTAGACGCCGGGCGCGCCGCTGCGGACTGTCGCAGCAACGCCATACGAATCAAGTAATTGTATCACGCTGTCCTCGATCGCCCGGACCAGCTGCCGCACGCCCAGGCGGCGGCGGCCGATGTCGATCAAGAGGTAGGCGATCAATTGTCCGGGGCCGTGATAGGTGATCTGGCCGCCGCGATCGACCTTGAGCACCGGGATGCCGTTGTCGCGGTGCAAGTGCTCGCGGCGGCCAGCCAGGCCCAGCGTGTAGACCGGCGGGTGCTCGGTCAGCCAGATTTCGTCCGGCGTCTCGGAAGCGCGCGCATCGGTGAATGCCTGCATCGCGCGCCAGGTCGACGCGTAATCGGTCTGCCCCAGGTGGCGAACCCGGCAGGGCTCGCCGGACGACGCGCACCGCGAGCGCGCGCCGACCACGGCGCTAGAGCACCATGACGACGTGCGGATGTCCGGACAGTTCGCGATAGAGGTTGTCGAGCTGCTCGCGCGATTTGGCATTGACCGTGCAGGTCAACGAAATGTAGTTGCCCTCGCGCGAGGCGCGCATCTCCATCGATGCGCTGTCGAAATCCGGTGCGTGCCGCAGGACGACTTCGAGCATGGCCTGCGCGAAGCCGTCGCGGGTGCGGCCGACGATCTTCAGCGGGAAGGCGCAGGGAAATTCGAGCAGCGACTCGGCTTCGGACACGGTTTCCATCGCTCGAATATGGGGGCAGCCCGCGTTTCCGCAAGGCTCGCGATGCTCACCCCGCGTACATGTACTCGCGGGTCGCCGGGTGCGGCAAGCTGCCGTCCGGCAGCGGCTTGCCGACCAGCAGCTGGTAGATCGAGATCCAGCCGCGATCGAATGAATGCGCCGACCCGGCCAGGTAGATTCGCCAGATCCGGAATTTCTGCTCGCCCACCTCGCGCCGTGCCGCGTCGGCGTTCGATTCCAGCCGATCGACCCAGTGCCACAGCGTGCGAGCGTAATGCTCGCGCAGCGCCTCGGCGTCGATCAGCTCGAGACCCTCAGCCCCCAGGCCCTGGATGACGCGGGAAACGTGAGCGAGCTGGCCGCCCGGGAAAACGTAATCCTCGACGAATTCGCCGACGCCGCTGCCCAGGCTGTCGACGCCGACATGGTTCTGCGTGATGCCATGGTTCATCGCCAGTCCGCCCGGCTTGAGGACCCGGTATATCTTGCCGAAATAGCGCGGGTAATTGGCGATGCCGACATGCTCGAACATGCCGATGCTGGCGATCTTGTCGTACTGACAGTCCTCGGGCAGATCGATGTAATCGAGAAGCTTCACGTCGACCTGTCCGGTCAGGCCCAGCTCGGCGATTTTCGCGCGCACGTGATCGAACTGGTTTTGCGACAGCGTGATGCCGGTGGCCTTGACGCCGTAGTGCTGCGCCGCCCAGAAAATCAGCCCGCCCCACCCGCAGCCGATATCGAGGAAGGATTCGCCCGCCTCGAGCATCAGCTTGCGGCAGATGTGATCGAGCTTTTGCGCCTGCGCCTGGTCCAGCGTGTCGCCCGCCGTCTTGAAGTACGCGCACGAATAGACCATGCGCTCGTCGAGCCACATCCGGTAGAACGCGTTCGAGACGTCGTAGTGATGCTGGATATTGGCCCGGTTGCCGCGCGCCGTATGCCACCAGTGCTTGATCCGCGCCGTGGCGCGATCGCGGCCGTGCACGACCGTGCCGACCAGCGCCTCGGCGATGCCCAGCACGCGGCGGGCCTCGCCGGTGAAGTCGATGTCGTTGTGCACGTAGGCGCGGGCGAGCCTGCCTAGCTCGGGCGAAGCGAGCGCCCGCAGCCCGTTCCAGGTACGGGCGTAGATATTGATTTCGGGCGTCTTGGAGAGCGCGACCCGGCCGCCGTCCGGCAAGACCAGCGCGGCCGGAATATTGCGGCCGCCGTAACGGCTGGCGATCAGCTCCTGAAGCGGCTGTTTCATGATGAAATGGACGCGAGAACTCTGCCGGGGACCGGAAGGTAATTCTAACAGCGTCACCGTCGGGCTGACAGCGCGCTGTAAAGGGCTGTTTTGACACCGCCCCGGCGTGCCCCTAAGATGCCTGCGCCGACTTTCGCACACGCGGCGCTCGAGCCGCGCAGGATTCCCCGATGTCCATCACGCGACCGCCGTCCGCCCACGTCGAGCGGCGCTTTCGCGACGCGATGGCGCAGTTCGCCACCGGTGTAACCGTCATCGCGGCGCCGCTCAAGCCCGGGGAGTACGTCGGATTCACCGCGAATTCGTTCAATTCGGTATCGCTGGACCCGCCGTTGATCGTCTGGAGCCTGGCGCGACATTCACGGAGCCTCGCGGCCTTCGAAAGCGCCTCGCGCTACGCGGTCAGCGTGCTGGCTCAGGATCAGGTCGAGATCGCGCACCGGTTTTCGCGCCCCCACGTCGATCGTTTCGCCGGCGTCGACTTCCGGCTTGGCGCCGCCGGCGCGCCATTGCTCGAAGGCGCGGTCGCGTGGCTCGAATGCCGCCATCACGCGCTGCATCCGGCGGGCGATCACATGCTGTTCATCGGCGAAGTGGAGGCCTGCGCATTTCGGGCCGCGCCGCCGCTGGTCTGGCACGGCGGCAAATACCTGGTGGCGGGCGACTAAGCCGCCTTGCTCGCCTGGAACAGCGCGTGCACCTTCCGGAACACGGGCCCCGGCTTGCCGCCGCCAAAAGGCCGCCCGTCCAGTGAGGTGACGGCGAGCACTTCCTTGGTCGACGACGACAGCCACATCTCGTCCGCCGCGAGCGCTTCGTTCTTCGGCACCGGGCGCACCTCGATCGGCAGGCCACCCTCGCGTGCCAGCTCGAACGCGACGTCGTAGGTGATGCCCGGAAGGATCTGGTTGTCCTTCGGCGGCGCGACGATGACCCCGTCGCGAACCAGAAGGACGTTCGACGCCGACGCCTCGGTCAGATAGCCGTTGCGAAACAGCACTGTCTCGGTCGCGCCGGCGTCGACGGCGAGCTGGCGCGCGAGCACATTGCCCAGCAACGAGATCGTCTTCAGATCGCAATGCAGCCAGCGCTCGTCGACCGCGGTAATGACGGCCACGCCACGCTCGATCTGCTCGCGCGTCGGCAGCGCGAGCGGGTTGCTCATCATGAACACCGTCGGCGCGACGCCGGCGGGGAACGCGTGATCGCGCTTGGCGGCGCCCCGCGTGACCTGCAGATAGACGCCTTGATCGGCGAACGCCATCCGCCCGATGAGCCCGGCGATGATCGCTTCCCACTCGGCGTCGCTATGCGGGTTCGCCAGCCGGATGCCGTCGAGACTGCGCTGCAGCCGCGCCAGGTGCTGCCGCAACCGGTAAGGCCGGCGGCCGTACACCGGTACCAGCTCGTACACGCCGTCGCCATAGATGAAGCCCCGATCGAGCACCGAGATCTTGGCGTCTTCGAGCGGGAGAAACTGGCCGTTGAGATAGACGGTCACGAAAGGCCTTTCGCTGCGGAATCTGGAGGCCGCATTATTTGAACCACAGGCGTACCGTGTCCCACGCGCGCCCGAAGATGCTCGCGGGCTCCACGTCGGCGAGCGCCAGCAATGGATACGCGCCGATCGGCTTGCCGTCGAGCGTGACCTTGACCGTTCCCACCGTCTGACCCTTGGCCACCGGTGCCAGCAGCGGCTCGACCGCTTCCAGCGACAGCTTGAGATTCTGCGCCTGTCCTTTCGGCAAGGTCACATACCGGTCGACGACGAACCCGGCAGGCACGATTTGCTCGGCGCCTTTCCAGACGCGCAGCGAGCTGACCGGCTGTCCGCTCTGATAGAGCTGCACCGAGTCGTAGAACTGGAACCCGTAGTTCAGCAGCTTCTGCGCTTCGATCGCGCGCGCCGACTCCGATCCGGCCCCGAGCACGACGGCCAGCAGCCGGCGCTGTCCGCGCTTGGCCGACGCGATCAGGCAAAAGCCGGCGGCATCGGTATTGCCGGTCTTCATCCCGTCGACGTACGGATCGGTCCATAACAGCCGGTTGCGATTCGGCTGCGTAATATTGTTGTAGCGGTATTCCTTGATCGAATACAGCGGGTAGTACTCGGGAAAATCGCGGATCAGCGCGGCGGCGAGCAGAGCGAGATCGTTTGCCGTCGACGTTTCCTTCGGCGCGGGGAGGCCGGTCGAGTTGACGAAGTGGGTGTTCTTCATGCCGAGCCGCTCCGCCTCGCGATTCATCCGCTCGGCAAATGCATCTTCCGATCCGGCTACGGTTTCAGCCAGCGCGATGCTCGCGTCGTTGCCCGATTGAACGATAACGCCGTGCAGCAGCTCGTCGACGCTCACCGCTTTTTTCGGCTCGATAAACATCCGCGAACCCTCGGCACGCCAGGCTCTTTCGGATACGTTCACCATCTGCGAAGGGGTGAGCTCCTTGTCCTTGAGCGCGCGAAAGGTCAGATAGGCCGTCATCAGCTTGGTCAGCGACGCGGGCTCGCGCGGCGCATCGGCGTTGTCGGCGGCCAGCGTCTGCCCGCTCACCAAATCGACCAGCAGATACGCCTTGGCCGCGATCGACGGCGGGGGAACAGCGGCGGGAAGAATGCCCTCTGCGGTCGCTCGAGCAGCAAGCAGGGCGAACGCGAAGAACAGCAGTCGTCGATATCGGGGAGGCATGGAAAGACGTGCGTGCAGTTGGACATTATAACGCGGACCCGCGGGCGGACTGGCGCGCCGCGGCGGCATGCGTTCTAATCCCGCTAACGACTGTGCGTCGGGAGGGTGCGATGCGTTCATCAGCGAGATCGGGTCTTGCGGCTGCCGTTGCGCTTCTCGTCGGCGCCTGCACGAGCTTCCCGGCGCCACCGACGACGCAGCGTCAGCCGGCGGGTGCCACCCGCGCCGCGCTGGCCGCATCCGAGCTCGCGTTTGCAAAGCAGTCGGTCGAGCAAGGGATGCGCGCGGCGTTCATCGAGTACTTTGCTGATGACGGCGTCAACTTCGCCCCCGATCCGGGCAACACGCGGGCCCGTTTCCGCGCCCGTCCCGATGCGATCGAGCCGTTCGTCCTCGACTGGCATCCGGCCATCGCCTCGGTCGCGCGTGCGGGGGACCTCGGATTCACCACCGGACCGTATACGATTACCGGTCGCGCTCCCGCGGTGCGCGAGCCGGCGCAGGGCATGTTTTTTTCGGTGTGGCATCGACAAGCCGACGGCAGCTGGAAGGTCATCGTCGACGGCGGCGTGCCGACGCGCGCGCCGGTGCCCGATGCCGCGTTCGGCGACGATCCGCAGCCGCTGATATCGACGGCGAACGCCGTCGGTGCCGCCGGGCAAAAGGCCTTGTTCGATCTGGAGGCGCAGCCGCTGTTCGGCGAACCAGCCCCGGCGAACGGCTACGCGGCACTGCTGGCCGACGATTCCAGGCTCGTCATCGGTCCGAGTCCGCCGGCACTCGGCCGCGACGCGATCGTCGCGCAACTGGCCGAGCGGGAGCTCAGGTTTCGATGGGAAACGCTCGCCGCCGGCGTATCGCGCTCCGACGACTTGGGCTACAGCTACGGCCGCCTGCATCTTCTCGGCGCTCGCACAAAAGCGCCCGGCCACTACGTGCACGTCTGGATGCGCGATCGCGGCGGACACTGGCGCATCGTCGCCGAGCTGATTCTGCTGCCCGACGCCGAAGGTTAAGCCGGTGCCGTCGCGACCGCGTGTCTAGCGGACGACCAGCCGGCGGCGATCGATCTCGGTGTGCACGCCATCGGCATTGACGACGAACGTCCGCACGCCGAGGCTGCCGGCGGCGAGAGCCTGCGGCGGCAGTTTCGCGACGAACCCGGGCAGCACGACATCCGGATAGCTCGGGAAATAAAGCGCCAGCGGCTCGCCTCGCGCTCCGGCATACGGCCTTCCGTAATCGGCCCGGTAGACCTCGCCGCCATCGGCGACCAACTCGACGCGTGCGACGCCGCGCGGATCGAGCGCCCAGCCGACGAATTCGACCGCATCGTCCGGCACACGGTTTTGCTTCGGACGGTCGACGATGCCCGTTCCCAGCGGCGTCGCGACAATCGTTCCGCGCAAAGCGATGTAGCCGATCGCCGCGATCGCCAGTGACGCGACGACAAGGGATAGCGTTTTCGGCGCGTCGGACGCAATTCCTGCGCGGCGGGGGCCGGCGATCGGCGCAAGCAAGGCTCCGACGATGATCAGCAGCGCCGCCGCCATGCAAGGTGCCGCCAGTTGCGCGTGGCGCGGAATTTCGACATAGCCGTCGCCCAGAATCGAGGTCAGTATCGCGTACCACGCGGTCGCCGTCAGCGCATAGATCACCAGCGCGATCGGCGCCGGTCTTTGGCGAATCGATGCCACCAGCGTCGCACCCGCGCTCGCGATCAGCAATGCGAGCGACGCGCCCAGGGCCAAAGCAAAAGCTTGCCGCGGCATGGCAGTGACCCTCGGCGCGAGACTGATCGCCGCGGGGCCCGCGACGGCGCGCACTGCCTCGCTGCCGGCGAAATCGCGACCTTCGACGCTGCCGAGGTAGCCCAGACGCCAGTCCTGCAGCTGGGGGAGGCCGCGCAACACGGCCCGTGCGATCGTCGACGGCTCGGCGAATGCGACGGCGGCCAGCGCGCGCCGCGGCATCGCCAGCGCCTCGGGGCAGGTCGCAGCAAGCGACTCGCCCATCGTCGCGTACCAGCTCGCGCCTGACGATTGCAGGCACCGCTCGGGCAATCCGAGCCGGGCCGCCGTGCGCGCCTGGTCGTGCGAGGCCGGCAGGATTGCGCCCAGCACGACGTCGGCGTTGTTCGCGGCGGTGATCGTCGCGGGCCGGGCGATCGTCGCCTGCGCGAGCGCGATCGCAAGCACCCATAACGCTAAACCGAGCGCGATGCCGCGCGCCGTCCGCCACAAAGAAACGAGCACCGGCAGCGCGAGCACCGTCGGCAGCAACAGATGCTGCTGTCGCGACATTCCCAGCGCGGCGAGGCTGCAGGCGAAGGCGAACAGCGTCCAGCGCGGCGGCGATTGCGACCGTTCCGGGTCATGTACGAACAGCGCCGCCAGGAGGCCGATCGATGCGTAAGCGCCGAGCAAAGCGCCGAACTCGGTATAGAGCGTATTGAGCCACAGCGTGGTCATCGGATCGGCGAGCACGAACGCGAACACCGCCGCATTGGCGAGCGCCCCGGCCGGCCGCCTTTTCAGCGCCGCGTCGAGCCCGAGCGCGACCAGGATCAGCGCTGCGCCCTTGACCGCGCCGACGATGCGCAGATCGACCGGGTCGTCCCGCGGCGCGATCGCCAGTGCTGCCGCGACGAATGCAAGCTCGCTGCTGCGATAACATTCGGCCGGTCTCGGCTCACCGCGAACATAATGCGCGACCGGCGCCTGTGGATGCGCTTCATAGCGCGCCGGCTCCGGCAGATCGGGCCAGAGGCCGAAGCACGCCGAAGTCCGTCCCATGTCGAACTGGTTGGCGTAGCCCAGCATCGGCGATGCCGCGACGATGACGGCGATGCGCCAGGCACCGAGCGCGAGCAACGCGAGCGCCGCAAGTCGCGCCACGGGACGAGAGCGCTCAGGCATCATAGGGCCATGATCGTGAACGACGAGTGCGGCGCGGCGCGCATTCGTGCTGGCGAAGTCGGCGTTGGTGGCGCAGGCGTCGAGGGAGAATGATTATGCATTACTGGCAGCTTCTGCGGCCGCAGCAGTGGATCAAGAACGCGTTCGTCTGGGCCGGCTTCCTCTTCGCCAGGGCCTGGCACGACCAGGCGCTCGCGCAGCAAGTCGCGCTCGCCTTTATCGCGTTCTGCCTGCTGGCGAGCGCCGTCTACATCGGCAACGACTGGATCGATCGCGAAGCCGATCGCGCGCATCCGACCAAGCGCGGTCGGCCGCTCGCCAGCGGCCGGATCGGCGGCGCCGCGGCAGCATCGCTAGCCATCGTTCTGACGGTCGCCGGCCTGGCGATCGGTGCCTGGGTCGGCGTGGCGCTGTTCGCCGTGCTCGTCGCGTACCTCGCCTTGAATCTACTGTACTCGCTGCTGCTCAAGCGGATCGTCATCGTCGACGTCTTCGCGCTCTCGCTCGGGTTCCTGCTGCGGATCCTGGCTGGAACCCTCGGCGTCGGCATCGCGCCGTCGCCATGGCTTCTGATGTGCGGCCTGATGCTCACCTTGCTGCTCGGCTTCGGCAAACGCCGCGCGGAGACCGCCGTCGCCGGTGCGCCGGGACGCGAGGTGCTCGCCGAATATTCGGCGGCGCTGCTCGACCGGCTGATCGTCGTTTGCGTCAGCGGGACCCTGATCGCATACAGCCTCTACACGATCAGCCCGCAGACGATCGCGCTGCACGGCAGCGCCGACCTGGTCTACACGGTGCCCATCGTGACCTACGCGCTGTTTCGCTATTTGTATCTGCTCGGGGATGGGCATGCCGCCGAGGACCCGAGCGGCTTGTTCGTCGGCGACCGACACTTGCAGGCGTCCGCGTTTGCATGGCTGGTCGCTGTCGTATGGATCTTGCGCTAGCCGCGGCGCTGCCTCAGTAGCCGGCGAAGTTGAAGTCGATATCGGGCTTGCGGCCCGAAACCAGGTCGGCGATCGCCTTGCCGGAACCCGCCGCCATCGTCCATCCCAGCGTGCCGTGGCCCGTATTCAGGTAGAGATTCGGATAGCGCGTCCTGCCGATCAGCGGAACGTTCGACGGCGTCGCGGGCCTCAAGCCGCTCCAGTATTCGGCTCGCGTCGCGTCGATCGCTCCGCCGAACCATTCGCTGGCGCGTCGCGTCAGCGCCTCGCAGCGCACGGCATTGAGCTCGAGGTTGTAGCCGGAGAGCTCCGCGGTCCCGGCGGCGCGCAGCCGATTGCCCAGGCGCGTAAACACGATTTTCTTGGCGTCATCGGTGACGCTCACAGACGGCGCCGCGGCCATATCGACGATCGGCAGCGTCGCGGAGTAGCCCTTGGCCGGATAGACGGGGACACGGATGCCGGCCGGCGCCAGAAGCCGCGGCGTGTAACTCGAAAGGCAGACGACATAGGCGTCGGCGGTGAGCAGCTCGCGGCGCGGTTCGCCGTCGGCGGTCGCGACGTGAGTAACGACGCCGGAGACGGCGCCCCCGGAGACATCGATCGAATCGATTGTCACGCCGAAGCGAAAGACCACGCCACGCGCGATCGATCGCGCGGCGAGCCCCTGTGTGAACTTGCGCGCATCGCCGCTTTCATCGCTCGCCGTGTAGGTACCGCCGACGATCCAGTCGCGCCTTGCCTCGAGCGCCGGCTCGATCGCGACGCATTCGGCGGCGGTTTTCACGTCGCGCGCTATGCCGTACGTGCGCACCAGCTCCGCCGCCGCTGCCGCCTCATCGAAGCCCGCGCGGTCGGTGTAGATCTGCAGGATGCCGCGCTGCAAGTCATCGTAGGCAAGCATCGTCGTCGCACGGAGCTCGCGCAGCATCTCGCCCGAATACTTGCTGATCGCGAGGATCTGCAGCATGTTGCGCCGTGTGCGCCAAGGCAGGCACTCGAGCAGGAATTGCGCTCCCCAGCGCCATTGGTGCCAGTCGAGCCGCGGCCGGAACAACAGCGGCGCATCCGGCTGGCCGAGCCATTTGAGGATCTTCCATGGCGCCGCCGGCGTGGCCCACGGCTCGATATGCGACACCGAGATCTGGCCGCCGTTGGCGAACGACGTTTCCAGCCCGGCGGCGCGCTCCCTGTCGATTACCGTGACTTCGTGACCCTGCTCGCGCAGATACCAGGCGGACGCGGTGCCGATTACGCCGGCGCCGAGGACGAGGACTTTCAAGCCCTGACCATCAGGCGTAGTCCGCCACCGGAACACAACTGCAGAACAGATTGCGGTCGCCGTAGACATTGTCGGCACGGCCGACCGGAGGCCAGTACTTGTGCTGCTTGAGGCCGGGCACCGGATACGCCGCCTGCTCGCGCCCGTACGGATGGCTCCACTCATTGCTGAGCAGGCTCGCGGCGGTATGCGGCGCATTCTTGAGCATGTTGTCGTGACGATCCATTCGTCCCTGTTCGATCAGGCGGATCTCCGCGCGTATGGCGATCATCGCATCGATGAAGCGATCGATTTCGGACTTCGACTCGCTTTCGGTCGGCTCGATCATCAGCGTTCCGGGAACGGGGAAGCTCATCGTCGGCGCATGGAATCCGTAATCGATCAGCCTCTTGGCGACATCATCGACGGTGACCTCGCTGGTGTCTTTCAAAGGTCGCAAGTCGACGATGCATTCGTGCGCGACCAGCCCGCCCGGTCCCGAATACAGCACCGGGTAATGCGGCGCGAGGCGCTTGGCGATGTAGTTCGCCGCGAGGATCGCCGACTCGGTCGCGGCCCGCAAGCCGTCGCCGCCCATCATCGCGATGTACATCCACGATATCGGCAGGATGCTCGCGCTGCCGTATGGCGCTGCCGACACCGGCCCGATGCGCTCGGCGCCGGCATCTACGCTGCCCTGCAAGCTACGGTGGCCGGGCAGGAAACGGGCCAGATGCGCGGCGACGGCGACCGGACCGACGCCAGGACCACCGCCGCCGTGCGGAATGCAGAAGGTCTTGTGCAGGTTCAGATGCGAGACATCGGCGCCGAATTCGCCGGGCGCGGCCAGTCCGACCAGCGCATTGAGGTTCGCGCCGTCCACGTATACCTGGCCACCGTGGGCATGGACGATGTCGCAGATGTCGCGGATGCCGGCTTCGAACACGCCGTGCGTCGACGGATAGGTCACCATGATCGCCGCCAGATCGGCGCGATGCGCGGCGGCCTTGGCCTCGAGGTCGGTCAGATCGACGTTGCCTTCGCGGTCGCACGCCACGACGACGACCCGCATGCCGGCCATTTGCGCCGAGGCCGGATTGGTGCCGTGCGCCGACGCGGGAATCAGGCAGACGTCACGGTGCCCTTCTCCGCGCGAAGCGTGGTATGCCTTGATGATCAGCAGGCCAGCGAACTCTCCCTGCGAGCCGGCGTTGGGCTGCAGCGAGACCGCCGCGTAGCCGGTGATCGCGCAGAGCATGCGCTCGAGCCCCGCAATCATTTCGCGGTAGCCGACCGTCTGGTTGGCCGGCGCGAACGGGTGCATGTGCGCGAACTCGCGCCACGTCACCGGGATCATCTCGAGCGTCGCGTTTAGCTTCATCGTGCACGAGCCCAGCGGAATCATCGCGCGGTCGAGCGCGATGTCCTTGTCGGCCAGGCGTCGCAGATAGCGCAACATCTCCGTCTCGGAGTGATAGCGATTGAACGTCGGGTGCGTGAGAAACGGTGTCGTGCGGCGCAGGGCCGGCGGCCACGCGTCCATCACCATCGGTTCGATGGCGTCGAAATCGGGCGGTGCGGCGCCCTCGGGCGCGAAAATCGTCCACAGAAGCCGCACCCGGTCGCGCGTCGTCGTTTCGTCCAGCGATACGCCGATGTGCGTCGTGTCGATCCGGCGCAGGTTGACGTGCGCCGCGGTGGCGAGCTCGTGAATCGCGCCGGTGCGCGCGCCGGTGGCGATCGTCAGCGTATCGAAAAAGGTCTCGTTGACGCAGTCGAGACCAAGTTGCCTGAATCCGGCGCGCAGCACTCCCGTCAGGCGGTGCACACGCGCGGCGATCGTCGACAGCCCCTGCGGGCCGTGATAGACGGCGTACATGCTGGCGATCACGGCGAGCAGGACCTGCGCGGTGCAGATGTTGGACGTGGCTTTTTCGCGCCGGATGTGCTGCTCGCGGGTCTGCAGCGCCAACCGATATGCCGGGTCGCCGTTGGCGTCGACGCTGACGCCGACCAGCCGTCCCGGAAGACTGCGCTTGAACTCGTCGCGCGTGGCGAGGAACGCGGCATGCGGTCCGCCGAAGCCCATCGGCACGCCGAAACGCTGGCTCGAGCCGACGACGATGTCGGCGCCCCATTCGCCTGGCGGAGTCAGCATCGTCAGCGCGAGCAAATCGGACGCGGCGATCACCAGCGCCCCTTTGCCATGCAGCCTGGCGACGAGCTCGCGATAGTCGATCACATCGCCGTTCACCCCGGGATATTGCAGCATGACCGCGAAGCAGTCGGTGTCCGCCGCCGCTTCGACGGGTCCGACGGCGACGGTGATGCCCAGCGGCCCGGCTCTCGTTCTTACGACATCGATCGTCTGTGGCAGCACGTCGGCAGCGACGTAGATGGTCGTGCTCGATTGCCGGCTCACGCGCCGGCACAGCGCCATCGCTTCCGCCGCGGCCGTCGCTTCGTCGAGCATCGAGGCATTGGCGATCGCCATCGCGGAAAGGTCGCAGATCATCGTCTGGAAATTGACCAGCGCCTCGAGACGTCCCTGCGAGATTTCCGGCTGGTAAGGCGTGTACGCGGTGTACCAGGCGGGATTCTCGAGGACGTTGCGCAGTATCACGCCCGGTGTGTAGGTGCCGTAGTAGCCCTGCCCGATGTAGGTCGTGTAGACGCGGTTTTTCGCCGCAAGGCCGCGCAACTCCTCGAGCGCTTCCTCCTCGCCTTTCGCCGCGGGCAGCGCGAGCGGCTTGCGGCTCCTTATCGCCGCCGGGACGATCGCGTCGATCAACGCGCCTCGCGTCGCGAATCCGAGCGTGCGCAGCATCGCGACCTGATCGGCGTCGTCCGTGCCGATATGCCGGTCGACGAAGCCGCGGTGCTGTTCGAGATCTCGCAAGCTCCAGCGCGGACGCGCGCCGTGCACCGGTCCAGGTTCGTTCATCGCCATCGCTCCGTCCTCCGGTCGATCAGGATTCGCCCGCAGCCGCGATGTAGCCGGCCGCGTCGAGCAGCTTGGCTGCATCGCTCGGGTTAGCCGGCTTCAGCCGGTACAGCCAGTTGCCATAGGCGTCGGCGTTGACTTTTTCGGGCGCGGCGACGACCGCGTCGTTGACCGCGAGCACGACCCCCGCGACCGGAGCGTAGACATCCGAGGCTGCCTTGACCGATTCGACGACCGCGCAGGCTTCACCGGCCTTGAGCGCTCTGCCGACTTGAGGCAATTCGATGAAAACGAGATCGCCCAGCGCCTGCTGCGCGTGATCGGTTATGCCGGTCGTAATCGTACCGTCCGGTTCGCTGCGGACCCATTCGTGGCTCGCGGTGTACTTGAGTTCTGCGGGTACGTTCATCGGATAGGGCTCCATGCCAGGATGGTGAATCGATGCAAAGGCAGCGTCATCGCATGCTTGGTCAGTCGATCAGGCTCTTGCCGTTGCGCACGAAGGGCGGCTTGACCACGCGCGCGGCCAGCGGCTTGCCGCGCACGTCGACGTGCACGATGTCGCCCGGCGCGACTTGAGCCGGCACGCGTGCCAGCGCGATCGACCGGGTCAGCGTCGGAGAGTAGGTGCCGCTGGTGACTTCACCGTCGCCATGCTCAGTGCTTACCCGCTGGTGGGCGCGCAGTATGCCGCCCGGGTCCTGCAGCACGAGGCCGGTCAGCTGCCGCGACGGATGCACGGCGAGCAGCGCCGACTTGCCGACGAAATCGCGCGGGCTGGTCAGGTCGACGGTCCACGCGAGACCGGACTCCAGCGGATTGACGGCTTCGTCCATGTCCTGTCCGTACAGATTCATTCCCGCTTCCAGGCGCAGCGTGTCGCGCGCCCCGAGCCCGCAGGGCTTGACGCCCGCCGCTTGCAGCGCCTGCCAGAAGTCGGGCGCGAGCGCCGCCGGCAGCGTGATCTCGAAGCCGTCCTCGCCGGTGTAGCCGGTGCGCGCGATCAAGTACTCGCCGGCCTGCTCGGCGTTGAACGGTTTCATCGATTCGGTCGCTGCGCGCGCCGCGGGAAGGACCTGCCACACGCGATCGCGCGCCAGCGGCCCCTGTACCGCGATCATCGCCAGGTCGCGCCTCGGCGTCAGCTTGAGGCTCGGAGCGCGCTCGGCCACCAGCGCGCCGAGCCAGGCGAGGTCCTTGTCGGCGGTGCCGGCGTTGACGACCAAGCGGAACCAATCTTCGCGCAGGAAATAGACGATCAGGTCGTCGAGCACGCCGCCGTCGGGACGCAGCAGGCAGGAGTAAAGCGCCTTGCCCGGTACGCTAAGCTTGTCGACATTGTTGGCGAGCGCGCCGCGCAGGAAATCGCGCACGCCGCCTTGGCTCGCGGCCGGCTCGCGCGGCTCGATGTCGACCGCCAGCATGTGCGCGACGTCGAACATCCCCGCGCCACGACGCACCGCGTGATGCTCGTCAATCTGCGAGCCGTAGTGGACCGGCATGTCCCAACCGCCGAAATCGACCATTCTGGCGCCGGCGGCGCGGTGAATCGCACGGAGCGGGGTTTGCTTGAGCAATACGCCTCCCAGGAAGCAAAAAGGGCGAGGCCATGATGTCGGCTTCGCCCCGTCTGTCCTTTTTACCTGAGAGATTGCGGCCTTCGCCTTTCGGCTTGAGCCGGTGCCCCTTCGGTGGACCGCTGCATCAAGCGCGCGGCCGCTCTCCAGAGTGACTTACGGCTCGCGCAGTCCTTTTGCCTGAGCGATCGCGGGAGTTACGCCTTCGGCGGCAGCCGATCCTAGGTGCGGCTGCCCTCTCCTGCACGAGCGGGACAAGCTTACCGGCCGCGTCCACGGCTGTCAAAACGCGGGCAGCCTGCGGCGTCCGGCCGCGAGTGTCGGCGCTTACTTCTTTAGCGTCAGAATCCAGCCCACGAGGGTCTTGATGTCGGCGTCGCTGACTTGGGCGTTTGGCGGCATGGGAATCGGGCCCCAGACGCCGCTACCGCCTTTTTTCACCTTGTCGCTCAGCTTGGCCAAGGCATCCTTGTCGCCCTTGTATTTGGCGGCGACGTCTTGATACGAGGGCCCTACGACCTTCTTGTCGATCGCGTGGCAGGCCGCGCAACCGTCCTTTTGCATCAGCGCCTGCGCAGCGGCGTTGTCCAGCGCGGCGTGCGCATTGCCGGCGGCAAACAGAACGGCGGCGAGCGCGATGGCGTGGCGTTTCATTTTGTCTTCCTACATGATGGCGTTCGGTCGCCATGGTACCGGACGGCGTTCGCGCCGCCAAACCGCGCACCGCTCAGGAGGCCAGAGCGGCTTCCAGGTCGGACAGCGCATGCAGCGGCGGCAGGCATACGGTGCCGCGGCAAAGCCACGCAGTGACCGGGCCGGCGCCCGGCTCATGGGGCTTCGCCAGCGCACCTGGTAATTGCTGCTGCTGCGACAGGTTGAGCGTCCACAGCGATGGCCGATACTGACGTTCGACGCCGCGCTGCCACGACAGGCAGGCGGCGGGTTCGCCGCGCAGCACCAGCATTGCCGGCGGTTCGAGGCAGCATTCGAGCGCGATCAGCAGCGATGAAAAGCCTGCCGGCCGCGCGGCCAGCTCGCGCCCGAACGCGCGGACCGTGCGCTCGGCGCTGTCCAGGTACCGCGGCTCCGACAGCCAGTGGCCGAGCGCGATCAGCGCCTGCGCGGCAATGCCGTTGCCGGCAGGTGTCGCATTGTCGTGTCCGGGCTTCGGCCGCAGCAGCAGGCTTTCATGGTCGTCGCTGGTGAAAAAGAATCCGCCGCCGGCGCGATCCTCGAAGCGGGCGAGCAAGGCATCGGCAATTTCGATTGCCCAGGACAAGTCTTGCGCGCGAAACGCCGTCTGCAGCAGCTCGATCAACGCCGCGAGCAAAAAGGCGTGGTCGTCCAGGTAGGCATTCAAATGCGCGCGGCCATCCTTGTACGTCGCGAGAAGCCGCCCGTCGCGCCACATCGCCCGCCGGATGAAGTCCGCCGCATGCTGTGCGTCCGAGAGCCACGAAGCCTCGCCGAACACGCGCGAGGCACGCGCCAGCGCGGCGATCATCAACGCATTCCACGAGCAGAGGAGCTTGTCGTCGCGGCCCGGGCGAACGCGCCTTCCACGCGCCGCCAGCAGCTTGGCGCGCGCAGCCTCCAAACGTGCTTCCACCTCGGGCAGCGGCAACGAGAGCTCGCGGGAAACCTGCTCGAGCGGCGCCGTGACTCTCAGGTGCCAAGCCGCGTGCTCGAAATTCGGCGCCCGGTCCAGGCCCCAGTGCCGTGCGGCGACTGCGTATTCTCCCGGATCGAGCTCCGCCTTCACCTGATCGGGCGTCCATACGTAAAACTTGCCTTCCTCGTGCTCGCTGTCGGCATCGAGGCTCGAGTAGAAACCCCCGTCGGGTGCGCGCATTTCCGATTGCAGCCACGCGACGATCGCGCGCGCGGTTTTCTCGAATGCGGATTCGCCTGTGGCGCGCCACGCATCCGCGTATAGCGCGAGCAGCGCCGCGTTGTCGTAGAGCATCTTTTCGAAATGCGGAATCGTCCATTGGCCGTCGACGCTGTATCGCGAGAATCCGCCTGCAAGCTGGTCGTGAATACCGCCTTCCGCCATGCGCGCAAGCGTGACGCGAACCATGCGCAGCGCTTGCTCGTCATGCGTGGCCGCGTAACGGCGCAGGCAAAAGTCCAGCTCGGCTGCGTGAGGGAATTTCGGCGCCTGGCCAAAGCCGCCATCGGCCGGGTCGAACGATTGCGCGAGCGATGCATAGGCTCTCGCCGGTGCTGCCGCCGGCAGCGCCGCAGTGGAATCGCCCGGCTCGGGCAAGGTCAGTGCGAGTGCAGCCTTGAGGCGCTCGTTCTGCTCGGCGATAGCCTCTCCCTGCTCGCGGTACGCCTGCGCGATTTGCGGCAACAGGTCGGCGAAGCCGGTCAGGCCATAGCGCGAGGTCTTCGGAAAATAAGTCCCGCCGAAAAAAGGCTCCTGCTGCGGCGTCAGGAACATCGTCAACGGCCAGCCGCCGCTCCTTCGCGAAAGCATCGCATGCGCGGTCTGGTAGATCTGGTCCAGATCCGGCCGCTCTTCCCGATCGACCTTGACGTTGACGAACAGGTCGTTCATCAGCGCCGCGACGCCTTTGTCCTCGAACGATTCGTGCGCCATCACGTGACACCAATGGCATGCCGAATATCCGATCGACAGCAGTATCGGCTTGTTCTCGCGCCTAGCCCGGGCGAGCGCTTCTTCGCCCCACGGATACCAATCGACCGGATTGCCCGCGTGCTGTTGCAGATAGGGGCTGGTTTCGCCCGCCAGACGATTGGGCATGTCGATAGGACCGAAAGCCCGGCCCGGGGCTAGGGCTTTATTTCGTCGAACGCGACGCGCTCGTAATCGGCGCCGCGCTGCAGCAGGCGGGTCAGGCGGAAGCGCCGCTCGGGGCCGGAGGAGATGGTGCGAAAGATGCGGCCGGGATTGAACGTGCGCGGCGGCACCAGCATCGCGGGGTGCTCATCGGGCGTCGCGCCGAGGATCACCGTCGGTATCGGCGCCTCTTCGACCAGCATCGTCGTCAACGCACGCACCGCGATCGCCGTCGGCGAGCCCGACCAAAGCTTGAGCCCCAAGGTCAGCTCATCGCGGTTGTCGAGCGCGACATGCACGACATGTCCGCAGCGCAAGCGCTCGTCGTCACGGACGATGACCAGCTGATCGAGGTGCCAGCGATACTGGCCGACGGCCGGGCGGTGCAGCATCGCGGCCGTCCATTCGTAATTCCCTTGCCAGCGCTCCCACGCCCATGAGCGCTCGGCTTCGTCCTTGTTGCGATCGTAGTCGGTGAGCGCGCCCAGCGTCGCCAGGTGCTGCGTCCCCTGGTACGACAAGTGGCCGACCAGGTCCTTGCTGTTGAACGTCTTGCCGGATACCCGAAAGTACGCGGCACCCAACCCGCCGGCGCAAAGCTCGAGTCCTGTCTGCGATTCGCCGCCCGACCCGCGCTTGAGCGGCAGCGCGTACCAGTGCGTATCCAGTTGCGACAGCAGCGCCGAGCACGCATCGGACGAGACGTCGTGCCCCAGCTGCAACTCGGCGGGATTGGCCCCGCTCGCAAGCCGCTTCAATCGTCCGCGCACGCTCGACGCGAGCTTCGCCGGATAGCAGTAGCGCATCGACTGACTGCCGTGGCGCGGCTCGGCGGCGTGGAGCGTCGCGCCGCCGAGTCCATCCAGATCGACGGTGATCACCGGCCCTTCGGTTTCGCGCTGCTGCGCGTAGGGAAAGATCTTGCGCGCCCACATCGCCAGCCAGCGGTCGGTCAATTCGATCTGGCGTACGGTCATGCTGCAGGGGTCCGCCAGATCGAGCAGGAGCGCGTGCGCGTAAGTCGAGTAGCAGGACAGGCCGATGGCGTTGGGCATCAGGTCGTCCGACACCGCCGTGACGGCGCACTCGAGGATTTCGGCCAGCCGGAAATAGGCGTGCAGCTCCTGCCAGATCGTTGCGCCCGGCGTGCGGCGTGCGAGGCCGTGCACCAGCACCAATTGCTTGCCGACCCAGAGGCCGCGCTGCAGAACCTTCGCCTTGACGCCCTGCAACTCGGCATCGCCTTCGAGCAGCGGCTTAAGACATGCCGAGTACTGGACCCAGAGCGCCTGCCAGAGCGCAAGCGCCTGGTCGGCGGCTTCCTTTTCGCGCGCCGCGGCCGGCTGCGGCTTGCCGGCATAACGGCGCGCCAGCTCGGTATGGAGGAAGCTCACCGGTTCGCGCATCAGCTCGGCGATGCGGCCCCGCTCGCGCGGCGCGAACTCGGCCTCGCCGACCCGCCGCAGCTGATCGAGTATCTCCTCGTAATACCGCGAGATATTGGTTACCGGCAGGTTGCGCAGCCACGTCGCGCAGCCTTCGGCATCGGCGAAGGCGAGCTGGCCGAGGGGGGCCCCAGCCTGCGGCTGCACAGGCGTGATTGGGTTGGTCACCATGACAGCGCCATATTCAAGTCTTTATAGCACAACTGCCCTGCCGGGCCGATAGCCGGCCGCCGCACGGTGCCGGGAGGGCCCCGCAACGTGAATAGTCGGGTTTTCCGGTGCGCAATCTGCCGGCGCGCCGGCGCGCTGAGGCGTCCAGACTGTGTACAACAGAGAAAGGGCCAGCAACCGATAACCCGTCCGCTGCCGCCTCGATCTGGAGATGAATATGTACACCGACTTCGCATCCAACCTGCCCCACCCGCTGAACGAACGCGAATCGCTGGCGCGCGGCGGATTTGATCATCGCGAACTTCGCGTGGCCGGCCGGGGAACGTCGGAACACGCCCGCCGCGACGCACCGTCGCGCCGCTACCGCTTGCCTCCAACCCGCGCTGCGCGATCCCCGCGCAGTCGCGGGGTCTTTTTCGCGCCGGGCAAGCGCATGCTTTCGGTGGTCGTCATCGCAGCGGCGTTGTTCACTCTGGCGGCGATGCTGGGCACGACGACGGTCGTAGACAGCGCGACCTTCAACGCCAACGCCGGGCCGCGCCTGGTAGCCTCGGCATCGCTCGCGCCGGCGCCTATCCTCGCTCTTACTCGCTGAACGCATTCCTGCGGCGACAGCGACAGTCACCGGAGGCTGCTATACCAGCACTCGCTCGATGCCCCCGTTGTTCGCCGCCTTGACGTAGTCCGGGAGCCAATCGGGACCGAGAACGCGGCGCGCGATCTCGACGACGATGTAGTCGGCGTCGGTGCCGGCGTCGTCGCCGAATCGGGCCAGCCCCTGCAGGCATGACGGACACGAGGTCAGAACCTTGACCTTGCCGTCGAAGCCGTCACCGCGAAGCGCCGAGGCCCCCTTGCGCATTTCCTCCTCCTTGCGAAAGCGGACCTGGGTGGAGATATCGGGCCGCGTCGAGGCGAGCGTTCCCGATTCGCCGCAGCAGCGGTCGTTGAGCGTCACCTTCGTTCCCATCAACTCGTTGACCACCTTCAGCGGTTGGTAGGTCTTCATCGGCGTGTGGCAGGGATCGTGGTACATGTAACGCACTCCGGACAGCTCGCCTTCGCCGAGCCTCACGTCTTTTTCCAGCAGATATTCGTGGATGTCGAGCAGCCGGCAGCCGGGAAAGATCTTTTCGAACTCGTATTTCTGCAGCTGGTCCATGCACGTCCCGCACGAAACCAGCACCGTCTTGATATCGAGATAGTTGAGCGTGTTGGCGACCCGATGAAACAGCACGCGGTTGTCGGTGATGATCTCGCGCCCTTTGTCCTCGTTGCCTGCCGAAGTCTGCGGATAGCCGCAGCACAGGTAGCCGGGAGGAAGCACGCACTGCGCGCCGACGTGATAGAGCATCGCCTGCGTGGCGAGTCCCACCTGGGAGAACAGCCGCTCGGACCCGCAGCCGGGGAAATAGAACACCGCATCCGATTCCTCGGCCGCGCGTGAAGGGTCGCGGATGATAGGCACGACGGTCGAATCCTCGATGTCGAGCAGCGCCCGCGCCGAGCGTTTCGGCAAGCCGCCCGGCATCGGCTTGTTGACGAAGTGGATCACCTGCGTCACCAGCGGCGTGCCGCCGACGGTTGCCGGCGGCCGCCCGGTCTGCGCCGCCGCGAGTCCCAGCCGCTTCGCCACGCGGTAAGCCAGACGCTGCAGCCGGTATCCCCAGACCATCATCAGCTTCCGGGAGAGCTTGATTCGAGTCGGGTCGGTCGCGTTCAGGAAGAACATCGCCGCAGCGGTTCCCGGATTGAATCTGGCGTGACCCTGGCGGCGCAGCAGGTTGCGCATCGCGATCGAGACGTCGCCGAAATCGATGTCGACCGGACACGGGTTCAGGCATTTGTGACAGACGGTGCAGTGGTCGGCGACGTCGCCGAACTCGTCGAAATGCTTCAGCGAGACGCCGCGCCGCGTCTGCTCCTCGTACAGGAATGCCTCGATCAGCATCGACGTCGCCAGGATCTTGTTGCGCGGGCTGTACAGCAGGTTGGCGCGGGGGACGTGGGTCGCGCACGGCTGCTTGCACTTGCCGCAGCGCAGGCAGTCCTTGATCGAATCTGCAATCCGTCCGATGTCCGACTGCTCGAGGATCAGGCTCTCGGCGCCGAGCAGGCTGAAGCTCGGCGTGTAGGCGCGGGAGAGGTCGGCGCCGGGCAAAAGCTTGGCGCGGTTGAAGCGCCCGGACGGGTCGACCTTCTGCTTGTACGCGATGAACGGCGCGATCTCGTCGGCGGTCAGGTATTCGAGCTTGGTGATGCCGATGCCGTGCTCGCCCGAGATGACGCCGCCCAGGCTTCGCGCCAGCGCCATGATGCGCCCGACCGCGGCATTGGCCTGCTGCAGCATCGCGTAGTCGTCGGAGTTCACCGGGATGTTGGTGTGGACGTTGCCGTCGCCGGCGTGCATGTGCAACGCGATGAACACCCGTCCGTGCAATACCGAGCGATGAATTTCGGCGCAGCATTTCAGGATCGGGGCGAACGCAGCCCCGGCGAAGATTTCCTCGAGCGGAGCCCTGATCTCGGCTTTCCAGGACACGAGTTCGGCGCGGCTTTGCAACGCGGGAAAGGTCTCGTCTAGCCGGTCGAGCAGGTCCTGCCATCGAGCGCGCACCGCGGCAACCAGCGCGCGCGCCTCGTCGACCTTCGCTTCGAGCACCTCCTGTGCCGGCGCGGCGTCGGCGTCGGCGCTCCAAAGCGTCGCCGGCTTCGGCCCCGCGAAGAACGCCGAAAGCGCATCGCAGAGGACCAGCTTGTTGCCGATCGACAGCTCGATGTTGATGCGCTCTATGCCGTCGGTGTAGTCGCCGAGCCGCTCGAGCGGAATGACGACGTCCTCGTTAATCTTGAACGCATTGGTATGCCGGGCAATCGCCGCCGTGCGGGCGCGGTCGAGCCAGAATTTCTTCCGCGCCTCGGCCGACACGGCGACGAAACCTTCCGCGCCGCGCGCATTGCAGATGCGCACGACTTCGGATGCCGCTCGCGCGACGGCGTTGTCGCTGGCGCCGACGATGTCGCCGATCAGGACCATCTTCGGCCGGCCATGGCGTTTCGCCTTGGTCGCATAGCCGACCGCCTTGACGTAACGCTCGTCCAGATGCTCGAGGCCCGCGAGCTGCACGCGTTCGCCTGACGCAGCGCCGGCGAGCGTGTCGATGTAGCGCTTGATCTCGACGATCGCTGGCGTCGAGTCGCGGACCTGGCCAAAAAATTCCATGCAGACGGTCCGAATCGCGGGCGGCATCGTGTGCAGGATGAAGCGGGCCGAGGTGATGATGCCGTCGCAGCCTTCCTTCTGCACGCCGGGAAGGCCTGCGAGAAACTTGTCGGTGACGTCCTTGCCCAGCCCGGTCTTGCGGAAGCGGTCGCCGGGAATCGACAGCGTTTCGGTGTGGATCAAAGCACCGAAGCCGCCGTCCTCCGCCGCGGCGTGGTAGGCGAGCTCGAACCGCGCCGCGTCCGCATCGTGGATCTTGCCGATGTTGTGGCCGATCCGCCTGACCTCGAGCCACTCGGCATTCGGAGTCACCATCCGCCACGACGCGAGATTGTCGAGCGCCGTGCCCCACAGCACCGCCTTCTTGCCGCCTGCATTCATCGCGACGTTGCCACCGATGCAGCTGGCGTCGGCCGACGTCGGATCGACGGCGAAGACCAGTCCCGCAGCGTCGGCCGCGTCGATCACGCGCTTGGTGACCACACCCGCGCCGGCATCGATCACCGGCGTCGCGTCGCTGCGACCGGGAAGAACGACCCTCTCGATCGCCGACAGCCGCTCCAGTTTTTCGGTATTGATCACCGCGGCCCGGGCGTCGAGCGGCACGGCGCCGCCCGTATAGCCGGTGCCGCCGCCGCGCGGAATGATCGTTAGTCCGAGCTCGATGCATCCCTGGACGAGGCCGCGCACCTCGGTCTCGGTGTCCGGATGCAGGACGACGAAAGGGTACTCGACGCGCCAGTCGGTCGCGTCGGTGACGTGCGAAACGCGTGCTAGGCCGTCGAACGCGATATTGTCCTTGCGCGTGTAGCGCGAGAGGACGCGCCGCGTGCGCTTGCGCAGCTCTGCCGTCTCGCGAAACGAGCTTTCGAACGAAGCGACCGCCTCGCATGCGCGGTCGATCAGGCGCCCGACCTTCACGTCGCGAACGGCGTCGGCGATCGCGCGCCGGCGCTTGTCGATCTCCGCCAGCCGATGGCGCAGCGCGCCGATCAGCAGCGCCCGGCGCTTCGGATTGTCGAGCAGGTCATCCTGCAAATATGGATTGCGCTCGACGACCCAGATATCGCCGAGGACCTCGAACAGCATGCGCGCCGAGCGCCCGGTACGGCGCTCGCCGCGCAATTCGACCAGCAGCTGCCACATCGGCTCGCCGAGCAGCCGAATGACGATCTCGCGGTCCGAGAACGACGTGTAGTTGTACGGGATCTCGCGCAGCCGCGGGGTTTCGGCAGGCGCGTCGGAGAGCGTGGCTTCGGAATCGGCGAGCGCGTCCATCGCCGATCGATTCTACCGCATTGCAGCATCGGCCCCGCTGCTCGACTGCATCGGTCACACCGGCGCTTATTGCCTCGGCGTGCGCTGCGATGCGGCGGGCGGCGCCTCGTAATTGCTTCGGAAAGGATTGATGTCGATCCCGCCACGGCGGGTAAAGCGCGCATAGACGGTCAAGCGCTCCGGCCGGCAATGCGCGGAAACGTCGACGTAGATCCGCTCGACGCAGCTTTCGTGAAAAGCCGCATGACGGCGATACGACAACAGATACGCAAGCAGTGAGGCGCGATCTATCCTCGGTCCGCGATATCGCACCATCACGTCGGCATAGTCGGGTTGGCCGGTGACCGGGCAGTTGGAGCGGAACAGCGCGCTGGAAAGCGTTTCGTCGGCAAGGGCGTCCACCGTCACGAGCAGCCGGGGGTCGGGAGCGTCGCCGCTGGCGGCGCCATCTTCGTTGTCCACCGACAAGCCCGGCAACTCGGCGACGCCCGGCGCAGCTGGCACTGTCGCCGGATGCAGCACGACCGCGATCTCTGCCCGGCAGATGCGCTCGAGGTCGCCGGCGATCGTCTGCGCCAGGCGCTCGCGCGTAGCAACAGTCTCCTGCGCGAACGAGCCGAGATAGAGCTTCAGCGATTTCGATTCGACGGTCGCGGGGGAATCCGCGGGGATGCGCAATTCGCCGATGGCCAGCTGCGGCTTGTTGCGAGCGTCGAGCCAGGAAATCTCGTACGCGGTCCAGAGATCCGCTCCCCCGAACGGCAGCGCGCCGCGAAAGCCCAGCGCTTCGCGCTGCGCGGCGCGGTCGATCGAAAAAAGCAGGCTCGGATCGTAACGATCGGGATAGCCGGTCGCCTTGCCGAGCGGGGACGTGTCGTGTGAATTCATCGTGGACTTCGGAGTTTGCGCTCGCCCTGGCGCGGCGACGCGTGCGCGGCAGCATCGCCGACGACGATCGGCATGATACGCTCGAATGCACGCGCGATCATGACGGCCGCCCTTCGCACCAGCTACGACGAAATTCCGTACCAGAGCGTGCCGCTGCGGCAGACGCATCCCGACGATCTGGCCACGGTCGCGTCGCTGTTCGGCTTCGACGCTCCCGACGTCGCGCACGCCCGCGTGCTGGAAATCGGCTGCGGATCGGGCGGCAACCTGATCCCCATGGCGGCGAGCTATCCGGATTCGACCTTCGTCGGTATCGATTTGTCCGCGGTCCAGATCGCGCACGGCGCCGCCGAAATCGAAGCTCTCCGATTGCGCAACATCCACCTGCAGGCGATCGACGTCATGGAATTCGACGGGTCGCAGCGCGCTTTCGATTACATCATCGCGCACGGCATCTATTCGTGGGTGCCCGCGCCGGTGCAGGACAGGATCCTGGCACTTTGCTCGGAATTGCTTGCGACCAGCGGCATCGCGTTCATCAGCTATAACACGCTGCCGGGCTGGCGGATGCTTTCCACCGTGCGCGAGGCGATGCTCTATCACACTCGCGACGTCGGGGATCCGCGAGCACGAATCGCAAAGGCACGCGCGACGCTCGACTTCCTGGCCGAGGCGGTGCCGGACCGGGACTCCGCCTATGGCCGGCTGCTGCGGCTGGCTGCCGAGCACATCCGGCAAAAGCCGGACTACTACGTTTTGCACGAATACCTCGAGGAGGCCAACGAAGCGGTGTACTTCGAGCAATTCGTCGAGCGCATCGCCGCTCGGGGCCTGCGCTATCTGGGTGACAGCGATGTCAGGACGATGCTGGCGATCGGGCTTACGCCCAAGGTCGATGCAACGCTGAACCGGATCGCGCCAGGGTTGATGCGCCGCGAGCAATTTCTCGATTTTCTGAAGAGCCGCAGCTTTCGCCAGAGTCTGTTGATCCGTGTTGGCGCGGCGCTCGATCGCAAGCTCTCGGCGGCACGCGTGATGACGCTGCGTGTCGCGGCGCCGGTGCAGCACGGCGATACGCCGGCCGACGTCGCATCCGATCGACCCGAGACCTTTCGCTTCGCCGACGGACGAAGCGTCGAGGCGTCCAGCCGCCTCGTCAAGTCCGCGCTGGCGATATTGGCCGCGCAATGGCCGCTCGCGATTCCCTTCGACCGATTGCACCAGGAGGCGGCGGCGGCGATCGGCGGCGGCGCGTATGAAACGCCGGCCGAGCGGGACCTCCTCGCCGCGGAGATCCTGCGCCTGCACTTGGCTGGCGCGGCAGAGCTGCATCGCGCGGCGCCGCCTTTCGTGCTGTCGGCCGGACCGCAGCCCGAGGCGAGCGCGATCGCCCGGCGCGACGCGCCGCGCGGCACGGCGAGCGCCAACCTGCGGCATGAGCCTATCGTTTTGCGCGAAGACGAACGCGCGTTGCTGCCGCTGCTCGACGGCACGCGAACGCGGGCCGAGATCGCCGCATCGCACTGGCCGGGCCTGCCCGAACCGAAACGCCTCGCGGATCTCGATGCGGCGCTCGTCTCGTTGGGACGGCAGGCACTGCTGGTCCGCTGAGCGCGTTGCATCGCACCGGCAGTCGTCGTTCGGTGCGCGTGGGAGTATCGGCGCCGGTCCGCGCGCAGTTACGCTATCCGATCGAACCGGCGATAGCCGATGGCCTCGGCGACGTGCGCCCCCGCCAGCGCATCGCTGTCGGCAAGGTCGGCAATCGTGCGCGCCACCTTGAGAATACGATGGTAGGCGCGCGCCGATAGCGCGAGACGGGCGAACGCCCTCTTGAGCAGCTGGTCGCCGTCGGGATTCGGCGCGCACCAGCGCTCGACTTCCTTGACGTCCAGCCATGCGTTCGCCTTCGCCTGGCGACGATGCTGGCGCCGCCTCGCCGCGCCGACGCGCTCGCGCACCGCGGCGCTCGTCTCTCCGCCTGCGGCAGCGCGGCGCGGTCCCGGCAACGCATCGGCTGCGAGCGAAGGCACTTCGATCTGGAGATCGATGCGGTCGAGCAGCGGACCCGAAATGCGCGCGCGATAGCGCGCGACCTGGTCCGGCGTGCATCGGCATCTGCCGCTGGCGTGGCCCAGATAGCCGCACGGGCAGGGATTCATCGCCGCGACGAACTGGAAGCGTGCCGGAAACGTCGCCTGGCGCGCCGCGCGCGAAATGTGGATGCGGCCCGATTCGATCGGCTCGCGCAAGACTTCGAGCACCCGGCGGTCCCACTCCGGCAATGCGTCGAGGAACAGCACGCCGTGATGGGCGAGCGAGATTTCGCCGGGACGCGGATCGCTGCCGCCGCCGACCAGCGCGACTGCAGAGGCCGTGTGGTGGGGCGCTCGAAACGCGCGCCGCCCCCAATCGTCGGGACAAAATCGCCCGGTCAGCGATTGCAGCGCGGCGGATTCGAGCGCCTCGTCCTCGGAAAGCGGCGGCAGCAGGCCGGGTAGGCGCTGCGCCAGCATCGATTTGCCGGTTCCCGGCGGACCGATCATCAGGATGCTGTGCGCTCCCGCGGCCGCGACTTCCAGCGCACGCTTTGCACGCGCTTGTCCGCGCACATCGACGAGATCCGGGCCGGCGATCGAATCGCCTGGCGGCTGCGGCCTGAGGACGGGCAGCGGCGTGCGCCCGGTCAGGTGCGCGCACACCTCGAGCAGCGATGCAGCCGGGTGGACAATCGCATCGTGCACCAGCGATGCTTCGGCGGCCGACGCCGCGGGAAGCACAAAGGCGCGGCCATCGCGCCGCGCCGAAAGCACCATCGCCAGCGCGCCGCGAATCGCACGCAGCTCTCCGGTCAGCGCGAGCTCGCCGGCGAATTCGTATCGCGCGAGCGCCGGTGCCGGAATCTGCCCGGTCGCAGCCAGGATACCGAGGGCGATCGGCAGATCGAAGCGCCCGGATTCCTTCGGCAGATCGGCTGGCGCCAGATTGACGGTGACGCGCCGCGCCGGAAATTCGAACTGCGCATTCTGCAGCGCCGCCCGGACTCTATCGCGCGCTTCGCGCACCTCGGTCTCCGGCAATCCGACCAGGTGCACGGCCGGAAGACCGCCGGCCAGATGCACCTCGACGGTTACCCTCGGCGCGTCGACACCGGACAGCGCACGGCTGTGCACGACGGCGACCGCCATGATCTGCTCCTCGCGCTTGCTCGATCGATTCGAGAGATTAGTCAGTCGGCGAGGCAGGCGATCTCAGCCGTTAGGCTTAGCCGGAAAAGTGCTGAATACCATCGCCGTCGTTCGGGGATCGCCGCGGCCGGTTTGAACGGCACCATCGGCCGACCTATACTCGGTGACTGACAACCGCCTGACAACGGGAAGGGAACACGAGGAATGCACTGCGCCGCTTGCAACGCCGACAACCCCAGCACCGCCAAGTTCTGCAGCGCCTGCGGCGCGCGGCTGGGGCTGGCGTGTCCAAGCTGCGGCCACATCAATGCCGCGGGCAGCCGCTTTTGCACCGATTGCGGTGGGCAGCTTGCCGCGGCGCCTTCCGGCGGACACGCCGAGCAGCGGCCTGCCCCAAGCATCCCGGCGACGTATACGCCGGCCCATCTTGCGGAAAAGATCCTGGCTTCCCGCGGCGCGGTCGAGGGCGAGCGCAAGCAGGTAACCGTCCTGTTCGCCGATATCAAAGGCTCTACCGAGCTGATACGCGCGCTGGACACCGAGGAGGCGCAGCAGCTGCTAGACGGGACGGTCAAGGTAATGATGGAAGCTGTCCATCGCTACGAAGGCACGGTGAGCCAGGTGTCGGGTGACGGCATCATGGCGCTGTTCGGCGCGCCTATCGCGCACGAGGACCATGCACTGCGCGCCTGCTACGCCGCGCTCGCCCTCCAAGACGGAATGCGTCGCTATGCCGAGCAGGCGCGGCGGACTCACGGTGCGCTGGTCGATGCGCGCGTCGGGCTAAACAGCGGAGAGGTCGTCGTGCGCCTGATCAGCGACGATCTTCATATGGATTACAGCGCGATGGGCCAAACCGTGCATCTTGCCTCTCGCCTCGAGCAGCTGGCGCGCGAGGGAACGACGCTGCTCACCGGCGAAACGCTGGCGCTGGTCGAAGGCTATGTGCAGGTCCAGTCGGTCGGTCCGGTCGCGATCAAGGGTCTGGACGGCCCGATCGAGCTGTTCGAACTCGTCGGTGCCGGCCTCGCGCGCACGCGACTGCAGGCGTTGGCCGCGCGCGGATTGACCCGATTCGTCGGACGGCAGTCCGAGCTCGCGACCATCCACGGCGCGTTGGAGAAGGCGCGTGGCGGCCACGGCCAGGTGATCGCCCTGGTCGGAGAGCCGGGAGTCGGCAAGTCGCGGCTGGTGTGGGAGCTTACGCACTCGCATCGTGCGCGTAATTGCCTGGTCCTGGAAAGCCGCTCGGTTTCCTACGGCAAGGCGACGGCGTGGCGCCCGATGATCGACCTGCTCAAGTCCTATTGCCGGATCGAGCCTCGTGACGATGCGCGCACGATACGCGAAAAGGTGACCGGCAAGCTGCTTACTCTCGATCGCAACATGGAGCCGGACCTTCCGGCCTTCCTGTCATTGCTCGACGTGCCGGTCGACGACGGAGCGTGGCAGGAATTCGAGCCGCCGAAGCGACGCCGGCAGACGATCGACGCGCTCAAGCGATTGCTGCTCCGCGAGAGCATCGAGCAGCCTTTGCTGCTCGTGTTCGAAGACTTGCACTGGATCGACTCGGAGACACAGGCGCTGCTCGACGCGCTGATCGAAGCCCTGCCGACCGCGCGCATCCTGCTGCTGGTCAATTACCGGCCCGAGTACCGGCACGGCTGGGGTGGGAAGGCCTGCTATGCCCAGATCCGCGTCGACCCGTTCGGCGTCGAAGGAGCAGAGGCGCTCCTCGACGCCTTGTTGGGCGCGGCGACCAATGTCGGCAAGCCGGCAGCTGCCGGCGGAGCCGTGCGCGCGCACGGCGGGTCAGCCCTGAACGACCTCAAGCGCCTTCTGATCCAGCGAACCGAGGGCAATCCGTTTTTCCTGGAGGAGAGCGTGCGCTCGCTGGCCGAGACCGGTACGCTCAGCGGCGAGCGTGGCGCGTATCGGTTGAAGCGGAAGTTTTCGGATATTCGCGTTCCGGCGACTGTCCAGGCGATTCTGGCCGCCCGGATCGACCGTCTGCCGGCACAGGAAAAACGGCTGCTGCAGACGATGGCGGTCGTGGGCAAGGATGTGCCGTATCCGCTGCTGCGCGAGATCGCGGCGGCCGACGGGGCGACAGACGCCCTCAGCGAAGATGCGCTCAGGACCGGCCTCGCGCATCTGCAGGCAGCCGAGTTCATCTACGAGGCGAACCTGTTTCCGACCCTGGAATACACGTTCAAGCATGCGCTGACGTACGAGGTGGCTTACAACAGCCTGCTGCAGGAGCGCAGGAAAGCGTTGCATGCGCGCATCGTCCGTGCGTTCGAAGAGCTTTATCCGGATCGGCTGGCCGAGCATGTCGAACACGTGGTGCATCACGCGGTTCGCGGAGAAATTTGGGAACACGCGCTCCGCTATGCGAGACAGGCCGGGCTCAAGGGCGTCGCCCGGTCGGCGAACCGCGAGGCAGTGGCATTTTTCGAGCAGGCGCTGTCTGCGCTGAAGCACCTGCCGGAAAGCCGGAGCACTCTCGAACAGGGAATCGATTTGCGATTGGATATACGGCAGGCGCTCGTTCCGCTCGGTGAGTTCGATCAGATCCTGAGCCATCTGGGCGAAGCCGAGACGATCGCCAAGACGATCGATGACAAGCGCAGGCTGGCGCGCATCCTTTCCTGGATGGCGTACTCGTATTTCTTCACCCTCGGCGATCACGACCGCGCCATTGAAACCGGGCGGCGCGCATTCGAGCTCGGCCGCGACCTGGCCGATACGCCGCTGCAGGTGATCGCCACGTTTTACCTCGCCTACCCTCACCAGCAGCGCGGCGACTATCGGCAGGCCGTCGACGGGCTCAAGCGGGTGGTCGACACCTTGCAAGGCGAGCTGATCTCCCAGCGCTTCGGCATGGCCGGCTACCCGGCGGTGCTCTCGCGCGGCTTGCTCGCATGGTGCCTCGGCGATCTGGGGGCGTTCGCTGAAGGAAGAATTTACGCCGACGAAGCGATCGCCCTCGCGGAGGCGCGCAACCAACCGTGGAGCCAGGGCGTCGCACAGACGTACCTCGGTCATTTCTACCTGAGCCAGGGCGACCTGCACACCGCGATCACGCTGCTCGAGCGATGCCGTGCACTGATCGAGCGCTGGGAGCTGCCGCGCCTCAGCACGTTCACGGCCTCGTTGCTGGGCGACGCGTACGCCTTGAGCGGACGCATCGCCGAAGGGCTCCCGCTGCTCGATCACGCAGCGGCGCAGCTTGGCGCCGAAGGCGCGGGCACCGAAGCGCGCATCGCCATTCCGCTCAGCGAGGGTTATCTGATGGCCGGACGGCACGAGGAAGCGCGCCGGCTTGCCGGTCTCGCGCTCGACGGCTCGCGGCAACGCGGGGAACGCGGATACGAAGCGCAGGCATCGAGGCTGCTTGCCGAAATCGCCGCACGCCAGCAGCCCTCCGACAGCTCCGCGGAATCGCGCTTCCGCGAGGCGCTGGCGCTCGCGGTCGAACTCGAAATGCGACCGCTCGAGGCCCGTTGTCAACTCGGCATAGGCAAGCTTCTGTTGAATGCCGGAAGAAAGCGCGAGGCGGGCGCCGCGCTGTCGACCGCGGTCGCGATGCTTGCAGAAATGGATATGAGCCTCTGGCTGCCGGAGGCAGAAGCTGCGCTCGCGGCGGCCGCCCCATCTCCGGTGCAGCTGAACGCGTGAGTAGTCCGACGGTTTCGGTCGCTCCGTCGCCGGGCAGCCTGATCCGCTAAGCGCGTTTTACCGCCGCGCGGGCTTCGAGCTCCGCGACCCGCGCCTCCAGCGCTTCCAGCTTTTCGCGCGTGCGCAGCAGCACGCGAGCCTGGACATCGAATTCCTCGCGCGTCACCAGATCGAGCTTGGTCAAGGCGCCGCTCAATACCGCCTTCAGGTTTTTCTCCACGTCTCGGGCCGGGCTTGCGGCGAATGCTGCGGCCACGCGCGCACTGAGGTCGTCGAGAATTTTGCTGTCGAGCATGCGGGCCTCCTTGCTGATCGATGATCGAGTCTAACAAACAGCGCAGGCCGCGAGCGGGTCGCGGTCAGGCGCGTCCCATTGGCGTGCGACGGGTTCATTTCCCGCACTGTCTTGGGGCAAATTCAGGGTGCGTCGCAATGGGCATTCCGACCGCCAAAGACCATAACTAATTGATTGTCAACAAATTAATGATATGGCATGGCTCGTGCTGAATGGCTAGGGAAAGTCTTGTTCGCCATTCAGCCAAGGAGAAAGTGATGTACGCCAAATTGCGCCAGATTTTTTCGTTTGCTGTACTCGCCGCAGTCGTGTGCGGGACCACAGCGCAAGCGCAAACCCCGGCCCCTGCCCCACCGGCACCCGAGGTCAAGCCCGACTACACGATCACAGGCAACTTCGGCATCTACAGCCAGTACATTTTCCGCGGACTCACGCAGACCGACGAGAAGCCCGCGGCCCAGGGCGGATTCGACTACGCGCACACCAACGGCATCTACCTCGGCACCTGGCTATCGAACATCAGCTGGCTGCATGACGCAGGGGTGTGCAATCACGGCTGCAGCCTGGAGTGGGATCTCTACGGCGGCTGGAAATATGCGATCAACGATGACTGGGGTACCGATATCGGTCTGCTCTATTACTACTACCCCGGCAGCTATGTAGCCGGTGCGACCAACCCGGACACGACCGAGATCTATGGAGCGATATCTTGGAAATGGGTGTCGCTCAAATACTCCTACAGCGTCCATCACACGTTCGGCGTGCCGGACAACGCCGGATACCTCGACCTGTCGGCGAACTACCCGATCAACGATGCGTGGACGTTCAATGCCCACGTCGGCCGCCAGGACTACCAGGGCAACACAAACGGAGTCAGCAATAACGTGTTCGACTACACCGACTGGAAGCTTGGCGTGACCTGGGTGGTCAACGGCTACAACATCGGCGCCTACTACACCGACACCAACGCCAAGGACGCCGGGTACACGCTGGCCGGGCGCAACATCGGCAAGGCGACCGGCACGGTATTCGTGCAGAAGACGTTCTGATCCGCCGCGGCGCGCGCGCATTCACCTAGGGGTAAACCATGAAACTGGTAACCGCGATCATCAAGCCGTTCAAGCTGGACGAGGTCCGGGAGGCCCTGTCCGCGATCGGCGTGCAAGGCATCACCGTCACCGAGGTCAAGGGCTTCGGCCGGCAAAAAGGACACACCGAGCTCTACCGCGGTGCGGAGTACGTCGTCGATTTCCTGCCGAAGGTCAAGATCGAGGCCGCGATCAACAGCGATCTGCTCGATCGAGTGATCGAGGCGATCGAAAAGGCGGCCAACACCGGCAAGATCGGCGACGGGAAGATCTTCGTTTTCGAGCTCGAACAAGTCGTGCGCATCCGGACCGGCGAGACCGGTGCCGATGCGCTCTAAGGGGAACATCATGAAGCGATTGTTTGCGTTGGTCGCCGTCATCGGCGCGCTATGCGCGGGAGGCGCGGTACTCGCGCAGGACAACAAGGCCGCCACCCCGCCACCGGCGGCAACCGCACCCGCAGCGGCGCCCGCGCCAGCGGATAGCAAAGCGGAGCCCGCGAAAGCCGATGCGAGCGCGCCGGCCGCGGCGGCAGCTCCGGCAGCAGCGCCGCCGGCGCCTACGTCGCCGCAGGTGATCGGTGTCGACAAGATCAGCGGCGGCGACACGGCCTGGATGCTTACGTCCACTGCGCTTGTGCTGCTGATGACGATTCCGGGACTCGCGCTGTTCTACGGCGGCATGGTGCGCAAGAAGAACGTGCTGGCGACGCTGATGCAGAGCTTCGCGATCACCTGTCTCGTTACCGTTCTCTGGGTGATCGCCGGCTACAGCCTGGCGTTCATGCCCGGCGGTTCGTTCGTCGGCAGTCTCGACCGGCTGTTCCTCAACGGCATGCTGTTCCAGAAAGACGCCGGAAAGATCAGCGTCTCGCACCTGGGGCTCACGATTCCCGAATCGGTCTACATGACGTTCCAGATGACGTTCGCGATCATCACGCCCGCGCTGATCGCAGGCGCTTTCGCCGACCGCATGAAGTTCTCGGCGATGCTGTGGTTCATGGGCCTGTGGTCGCTGCTGATCTATTCGCCGATCGCGCACATGATGTGGGAGCCGTCCGGATACTGGGCGGGGAAGGGCGTGCTCGATTTCGCGGGAGGCACGGTCGTGCACATCAACGCCGGCATTGCGGGCCTCGTCTGCGCGCTGGTGCTCGGCAAGCGGCTGGGTTACGGCAAGGAGCCGATGGCGCCGCATAACCTGACGCTGACGCTGATCGGCGCCTCGCTGTTGTGGGTGGGCTGGTTCGGCTTCAACGCCGGCTCCGCCGTCGCCGCCGACGGTCGCGCCGGCATGGCGATGGTCGTCACGCAGCTCGCGACCGCGGTTGCTGCGTTGGCATGGATGTTCACCGAGTGGATTGCCAAGGGCAAGCCGTCGGTCCTGGGCATCGCCTCGGGCGCGGTTGCCGGCCTGGTCGCGATCACCCCGGCGTCGGGTTTCGTCGGCGTCACCGGCGCCTTCGTCATCGGCATAGCGGCGGGCGTGCTGTGCTTCTTCGCCGCGACGGCCGTCAAGCGGATGTTCGGCTACGACGACTCGCTCGATGCATTCGGCGTGCACTGCATCGGGGGCATTGTCGGGGCGCTGCTGACCGGCGTGTTCAACGTCAAAGACATCAGCGGCGCGGATGCGGACTTTCTGGTGCAGCTCGGAGCAGTCGCGACCACGCTGGTCTACAGCGGCGTCGGCAGCTTCATCATCCTGAAGGTCATCGACATGGTCGTCGGCCTGCGCGTCTCCGAAGAAGAGGAGCGCGAAGGCCTGGACATCAGTCTTCACGGCGAGCGCGTGGAGTAGGCCGGTACCTTACGTCCGGTCTGGGTTTCTCCTCCGTGGTCATTCGGGGCGCCGAAAAGCGCCCCGTTTTTTTTGCCGGGATCAGCGCCGCGCGCGCTGCTTCTTCGCCCGCGGGTGCGCCTGATCGTAGATCTTCGCCAGGTACTGGAAGTCGAGGTGCGTGTAGATCTGCGTGCTGGCGATGCTCGCGTGACCCAGCAGCTCCTGCACGGCGCGCAGGTCGCCGGAAGACTGCAGAAGGTGCGAGGCGAACGAATGCCGCAGCATGTGAGGGTGGACGTGGCGTGCGAGTCCCCGCTTGACCGCCCATCCGGAAAGGCGCTGCTGGATTGCCCGCGAGGTGAGCCGCCGGCCAGAGCGGCTGACGAACACGGCTTCGCTGTCGGACGCCGGCAAGGTCGGCCGCAGCGCGAGCCACGCCTTGAGCGAAACGCGCGCCGGTTCGCCGACGGGAACGATGCGCTCCTTGGCGCCTTTGCCGAGCACGCGCACCTCGCCTTCAGCCAGATCGAGCGCCGCCAGCTCGAGGCCGGCTAGCTCGGACACGCGCAGGCCCGACGAGTACGCGAGCTCGAGCAGCGCGCGATCGCGCACCGCGAGCACGTCCTCGTCGGCGATGGCGACCAGGCGCACGGCCTCGTCGGGCGAGAGGACCGCCGGCAAATGCCGCGACGACCTGGGCGCCTTGAGCCCCGCGCAAGGGTTGTCCTTTATCGAAGGCTCGTGATCGATGGCGAAGCGGTAGAAAGCGCGCCAGCCGGACAGGACGCGAGCCAGGCTCTTGCCCGACAAGCCGCGCGCATGAAGCATCGCCAGAAAGCGTCTGAGCTCCGCCGGGGACAGCTTGTCGAGCGGCAAGTCGCCGGCCAGTTGCTGCAGCATCCGGACGTCCCGGCTATAAGCGCTTCGAGTGTGCGCCGGCCGCGTCGACAGATGCCGTTCAAATGCCGAGACCAGCGCTTCCCCTCGCGCGTCCCGCGGCGGCGGACTGGCGCGGGGCAAAGCGCGCACCGCCAATCAGCCTTGCGGCAGAAAACGGGCGGTCGCGACGCTGGCGAGCTCCGACAGTCGCGTCAAATGCATCGTTCCGAGACCCGCGTAAAACCGCCCCGGATCTTCACTGCCGAGCGCCAGCAGACCGAACGTATGGTGCGTGCGAAGCGGCAGCACCGCGAACGATGCGAGCGAGAGGCCGCCTTCGAACCATTCGCGCGACTCGAACGGCGCCTGCGTGCCGCAGTACGGCGAACCCAGGGCGCCGGCGTACTCGCGGATTTCCTGGCTGGTCGCGGCGAGCTCCGGCAGATACGACTGCTCGGGCACTCTTCCCCAAAGACGCAGCGCCACTTGCGGCACGTGAAAGTCCTCGCTCAGGCTGTGGTACAGAACACCGAGGGTCGTTTCCAGGTCCGCCGCGGAAAAAAGCGCGAGTGTCGAGCGATGCAGCTTTTCGCTGATCGAGTCGTTGTCGGTGCCGAACTGGATCAATTCACGCAGCTTCGACTCGAGTTGGCCGTTCTTCTCCCGCAAGGTGACGATCTGCCGCTCGGCGATCGGAATCGCATGACCGCCATGCGGATGCGGCACGTAGATCTCGGCAAGCAGATCGGCGTATTGCTCGAAGAATTCCGGGTGCTTCTTCAGATAATCGGCCACGGCCTCGGCGTTCATCCTTACTTCCTTGTCGTCGGTCTCATTCATTCGTCGACCTGCCATTCGCCCTCGAACACCGTCTGCGCCGGGCCGGTCATCAACACCGGCTCGCCCGCCCCGTCCCAGCGTATCCCGAGCTCGCCGCCGCGAGTCCGGACGCGAACCGTCGAATCGAGCAAGCCGCGCCGGATTCCGGAAACGACGGCCGCGCAGGCGCCGGTACCGCACGCCAGGGTCTCGCCGGCGCCACGCTCCCATACGCGCAGGCGAATGTTAGCGCGATCGACGACCTGCATGTAACCGGCGTTGGCCCCGCGGGGAAACCGTGCATGCCGTTCGATCAGCGGACCCTGAGTGCCGACCGGCGCCGTTTCGACGTCGGCGACGACCTGAACCGCATGCGGATTGCCCATCGACACCGCGCTGATCGTGACCGACGCACCGTCGACGTCGATTACCTGCGTCGTCGCCGCGCTGTCGCCGATGAAAGGGATCGTTTCGGGCTCGAAACGCGGGACTCCCATGTCGACCCGCACCCGGCCGTCGGCTTCGAGCGTCGGCTCGATGATTCCGCCGCGTGTTTCGACGCGGATCGTCCGCTTGTCCGTCAACCCCTGGTCGCGGACGAAATGGACGAAGCAGCGAGCGCCGTTGCCGCACTGCTCGACCTCGCCGCCGTCGGCGTTGAAGATCCGGTACCTGAAGTCGACGTCGGCGCGCGATGGCCGCTCGACCAGCAGCACCTGGTCGCAGCCGACGCCGAAATGGCGATCGGCGAGGCGCGCGAGCTGCGCCGGCTCCAGGTCGACACGCTGGCGAATGCCGTCGAGCATCACGAAATCGTTGCCCAGCCCCTGCATCTTGGTAAATTTGAGCCGCTTGTTCATGTTTTCGCGTCATCCGGTCGCTGCGTCTCGGCGACAGAACGCAGCTCGGTTTGCCGGCTCCGGCGCCCGACTATAGAATTGCGCAACAGCCTCGCCGTGCAAAGCCCGGCAACACGACCGATGGTGCTCGTGCAATGCGGTACGACAGGAAAGCGATCGTCGATTACGAGGCTGTGATAGCGCTGGAGCCGCCCAAAAACTGGGTGCGCACCCTGCCGCCGAGCAGTCCGCCGCTCGTCATCGAGCGCGGACAGGACCCGAGTGTGCTGGTCGTCGCATTCACCGGGTTCACCGGGAAGCTGTCGGTTCCGACTTTCGATTTCCTGCGCAGCACCGAGCTTCTGAACTACAACCGCATCCTGCTTCGCGACCGTTCGAGAACCTGCTATATGAACGGCATTCCTCCGGTCGCGGA